>PARB01000072.1 GCA_002709505.1 Paracoccaceae bacterium
CCGAGGTGATCCCCGTCTTCCGCGAGCCGCTGAAGGCCGCCGGGCGCGACGACCTTCCGGCCTGGGACGAGCAGTCGCCGGGGTTCCTTGAGACCGAGAACGTCTTCCGCGTCGCCTTCTTCGGCGAGAAGACGGGCTGTCCGGTCAACATCGTCCACATGTCGGCGGTGGAAAGCCTCGATCTGGTGCGCCGTCTGCGCCATCCCGGCCGCCCCCCGATCCACGTCGAGACCTGCATCCACTATCTGTCGTTAACGAAGGACAGCGGCATCGGGTCGATCGGCAAGGTCAATCCGCCGCTGCGCAGCCAGGCCGATGTCGACGGCCTGTGGGAAGGCGTGCGCAACGGCGAGATCACCACCATCGGCTCCGACCATGTCGCCCGCAAGCGCGCCACCAAGGGGCCGGACATCTGGTCGGCCACCGCCGGATTCCCGGGCCTGGCGCAGATCGTGCCGGTGCTGGTGGAGGAAGGCTACCACAAGCGCGGCATCCCGATCGAAACCCTGGCGGCGACGACCTCGCGCAATGTCGCGGAGCTCTATTCCCTGCCGAACAAGGGCCGGATCCAGCCAGGCTATGATGCCGATTTCGCCATCGTCGACCCGGCCGGCTCGACCACGGTCGACCCGGCCGACTATCCCTCCCACTCCGACTATTCCCCCTTCGAGGGCAGGATCTTCCGGGGGGCCGTCACCCACACGGTCCTGCGCGGCACACTCACCGTCGACGCGGGCAAGGCCGTCTCGCTGGACACGGCCCCCGGCCACTATCTCAAGCGCCCAAGCTGAAAGGATTTCAAGACATGAGCGAACGCATCTGGGACAAGTTCCTGACTGAGAAGGACAAGGAAATCTTCCAGCTCGCCGGCTATGGCAAGCGCGGGGGCTTCGGCACACGGCCGGCCCTGTTCATCATCGACGTGCAGTATAATTTCTGCGGCGACGAGCCGGGAGAGGACCATCGCGAAGGGCTGAAGAAATACCGCACCCATTGCGGCGAGGCCGGCTGGAAGACCGTCCCGCACATCGAACGGCTCCTGAAGATCGCCCGCGAGAAGAACCTCCCGGTGTTCTACACCCAGTCGGAGCGTCGCGCCGACATGATCGACAGCGGCGTGCAGGTCGGGAAGAGCCATCGCGGCGCGGAAAAGACCAGCCAGGAAGGCAGCCACGCGACGCAGACCGTGGCTCCGCTGGCGCCGCAGCCGCAGGACATCCTGATCGGCAAGCGCAAGCCGTCGGCCTTCTTCGGCACGATGTTCATGAGCCACCTCAACTTCCTGGATGTCGACACGCTGATCCTGTGCGGATGCACCTCTTCGGGCTGCCTGCGCGCCACCGCCGTCGACGGCTATTCGTTCAACTTCAAGGTCGTCATTCCCGAAGAAACAGCCTTCGACCGGTTCGAGGCGAGCCACGCCATGAGCCTGTTCGACCTGAACTGCAAATATGCCGACGTGATCCCGACCGACGAGGTGGCCGACTACATGTCCGCTCTTCCCGTGCGCAAGGGACCGGGCGAGGCCTGAGCCCCGCGCCTGGGCGAAAACCCGGAAGTTGGTTGGAACGGGCGCCCAGCGGCGCCCGTTTTCACATGCGGTTGCGGAGCAGCTTGAAGACCAGGGGCGCAGCCGCCATCACCGCCGCGATGCGGATCACGTGGTGCAGCGCGACAAAGGCCGCATCGGCATGTAGGGCGATGGCGACCAGGCTCATTTCCGCGACGCCACCTGGAGCATAGGCCAGAACACCTTGAACGACGGCGATGCCCATCACCGCCTGAAGCAGGATGGCAAAGCCGAAGGCGAGGCCAAGGAGCATCACGATCGAGCCACCGGTCAGCGCCACGACGCCGATCACATGTCGCCAGTCCACGCCGATGAAGCGGCAGCCGATCACCGTCCCGATGACGACCTGCGCGCCCCAGACCAGCAGCGTCGGCGGCGCAAAGCCGTGCAAGACCCCGGTGAGGTTCAAGACGGCGCCGAGCAGCATCGGCCCCATGAGGTTGCGCGCCGGCAGATGCAGCAACCGCCCGACAATCGCCCCGCCGGCGGCGAGCAGGACGACCAGCAGGACGCTCTCCCCGGTCACCGGGATCATCGGGCGCGCCGACGACGCGCCGGCCGCGCCTTCCATCCAGGTGACCAGCGGCGGCAGCATCATCACCGTGAGGAAAATCCGCGTGGAATGCACCAGCGCGACCTTGCGGGAATCCGCACCATTGGCATCGGCGGCCAGAACCATCTCGATCAGCCCGCCGGGCATGCCGGCGAAATAAGCCGTCTTCCAGTCCATCCGTCCGACGAAATGGAAGTAGCTCACGCCGATTCCGCCGGCGAGCGCGATAAAGACGAAAAGCGCGCTGATGCTGAACAGCCATTCGCCGACATGGGCGAAAAGCTCAGGCTGAAAATAGGTTCCAAGCACGACGCCGATGATCGCGCTCATCGCCGGTCGCGCCGACTTCGGCGATGCCAGGGGCAGTCCGGAGACGCTGCAGATCAGCGTCAGAAGCATTGCCCCCAGCATCCAGGGCAAGGGCAGGCCGAGCAGGTAGAAAACGGCGCCTCCCGTCAGTCCGAAAGACAGGCTCAGGAGATAGCGAGAGGCGACGGAGACACTAGACAAGGCTTGAGAGCACCCCCCGGGGCCATGAAATGTTCAGCAGAATGCCGAAGAGATAGGTGCCGCCCAGGGTCGCCCCGGTGACACAGACCGTCATCACCAGCCCGACCCTTGTGTAAAGGCGCAGAAAGACGAGCAATGCCAAGGCTGTCGCGGGAAAGAAGCCGGTGGCATAGACGACGGCAATGTAAAGGCCAAAGGCGCAGAAGAACAACACCGCATAGGAAAATTCCGCAGGCTGCGTGCTCGCGTCCAGCGCCGCACCCGATTCCGCCCCCCACAGGAGATGCAGTCCGAGAGCGGCACAGCACACCAGGCCGATCGCCGTCGCGGTGACCGGAAAGAACCGGCCGCCCGGGAAGAAGTCCAGCGCGGTCACAAGGCCGTAGCCGAGAACGGCGGCAATCAACGCGAGAAAAGCAAAATGGTAGAGACGTTCGCGCTTGGTCATGCCGATTTCTCCCGGCGCAGCGCCGCGCGCAGGCCATATCCGAGGAACAGGAGGGTAAGGACGCCGATCGCCAGCACGCCCGGCCGCGACAGCCAGTCCCAGCCGTAGCGGTTGAGCGTGATCCAGAGGTTGCGCTCCACCAGCGCGCTGAGAATGAAGCCGATCAGCAGGGGCGCACGGGGAAAGCCGAAGCGCTTCATCAGCCAGCCGAGAATGCCGCAGGCGACCAATGCCAGCAGATCGCCGAAATGACGCGTCGACTGGTAGGCGCCGACGATGATCAGCGTGAACACCACCGGGAACAGGAGACTGAACGGCACAAGCGCAAGACGGCTGATCGGACGCGACAGCGCGAAGCAGACGGCCGTGCCGACCACATTGCCGATCGCGAGACTCCAGACCAGCGCGAAGATCAGTTCCAGATTGTCGGTGAGCATGCGCGGTCCGGGCTGAATGCCCTGGACCACCATGGCGCTCAGCAGGAGCGCCATGCCGGCACTGCCGGGCACGCCGAAAAGAAGCGTCGGGATCAGCGCGCCGCCTTCCTTCGCGTTGTTGGCGCTTTCAGGGGCGATCACGCCCCGCACATCGCCGGAGCCGAATTTCGACTTGTCGCGCGCCGTGCGCACCAGAAGGCCGTAGTTGAGCCAGTCGACGATCGAGGCGCCGAGCCCGGGCACGATCCCGACCCCGACCCCGACCAGGGAGTGGCGCACGACCAGCGGCCAGTGGCGACGGACGTCGCGGGCGCCCTCGCCCCAGCCCGATCCGACGGAAAGCCCCTTGCGGGCAATCGATCCGCCGCGCGACAGAACGTCCAGGAACTCCGGGATCGCATAGAGGCCGAGCGACAGGACCACGAGGGGAATGCCGTCGAACAGATAGTCCATCTCGAAGGAGTAGCGGTATTCCGCCGTGATGTTTGAGGCACCCCAGGTGCCGAGGAACAGGCCGAGCGAGGCGGCGAGGATGCCCTTGAGCGGCGCATTGCCCGACAACACGCCGATCATGCAAAGGCCCATCACGCTCATCATCAAGAGTTCGGGCGAGGCAAAGGACAGGACCATCCCGCGCGCGACCGGCAGCGACAGACACAGGGCCAACGCACCGATGATGCCGCCGAACATGGAGGCAAGGAAGGCGGCGGAGAGAGCGCGGGCGCCCTCGCCCTTTTGCGCCATCGCATAGCCGTCGACGACGGTTGCCTGCGACCCGGCAGAACCGGGTACCCCGATCAAAACCGAGACAAACGTGTCCGACGTGGTGATCACGGCCGCGACACCGATCAGCATCGCCAGTCCCGCGGTCGCGTCCATCGTGAACGTGAGCGGGAGAAGCAGCGCCATGCCGACAATTCCTCCCAGGCCTGGCAAAACGCCAACCGCAAGGCCCACCCCGACGCCGACCAGCAGATATGCCAGATGCCCTGGCTGCAACACGATGAACAATGCCTGTACGGCGGCGTCGAGCATGAATTCCCCCCAAAAGTATCGACACTTTCCCCAATCAACCCTTGAATTTCAATCAATATACGCATTAACTGTCAACAGTTATCGTTCGGAGGGAGCCGGACGATCAGAAAGGGAGGTCTTTCATGAAGAAATCACTCGTAGCTGCCGTTGCGTTGTGCGCTGCGGCGATGGCGCCGATGGCCGCGCAGGCGGAGGCTTATTTCAAAGGCAAGACGGTGACATTGCTTGTCGGCTTTTCGCCCGGCGGCGGCACAGACCAGTTCGCGCGTGTGGTGGCCGAACATCTGGACGACCACATTCCGGGCAACCCCGCGATCATCGTGGAGAACATGCCCGGATCGGGCTCGATCCTGGCGTCCAACCACTATGTCACCCGGGTCGAGCCCAACGGCGAGACCCTGATGGTCGGCACCGGACAGCTCTTGATGCGGATCATGCTCGGGCTGCAAGGATCGCGGGCGGAACTCGGCCAGTACGATCCGCTGATGGCGGGCCCGGTCGGACGCGTGACCTTCGCCGCTGCCGATCTGGGCATCGAAAAGCCCGCCGACATTCCCGCGGCCGCCGACCGCCTGATCCATGCCAGCGCCGGCATCATGGCCTCGATCGACACGCTCCTCGGGCTCAAGGTCCTGGGCACGGAAATCAGGGCCATCACCGGCTATGAAGGCAAGTCGGAAACCCTGCTTGCCTTCGAACGTGGCGAGGCAAACATCGACGGCCAGACAATGCCCAACTACACGGGCAAGGTTCAGCCGATGATCGACGAGGGCAAGGCCGTGCCGCTGTTCTCGCAAGGCTTCATCGACGGCAAGGGCAAGCTCGTCGCCGACCCGTCAGTCCCGGATCTGCCGACGGTCGCGGACGTCTACCGCAGCCTGAACAACGGCGCGGATCCGGAAGGGCCGGCATGGAGCGCCTATATGGCGATGACCGGCGCGACCGTGAGCCTTGGACGGGTGCTGATGGTTCACGAGGAAGCGCCGGACGCGGCGGTCGAGGCGCTGGAACAGGGCATTGCCTCGATGCTTGCCGACCCGGTGTTCCTCAAGGAGATCGATGCCTCCCTCAACGGCTACGCGCCCTATGCCGGAGAAGAGCTGGAGGCCGCGATCAACGCCACCAAGGCGATGTCGGAGGACGACAAGACCTGGCTGCAGGACTTTCTCGCACGCGCCTATGGTGCGCGGTTCGAGTAACCCCGGACCACACATCCCGGAGGTCCGCTGACGCGGACCTCCGTCTTTCTTTGGAGATCCACATGAAACTGACACGCGGCAAAGACACCCGGATCGCCACGGGCACCGCCGAACTCCCCTGCTACGAAGTGTTTCCGCCGCATCCTGCGAGCGAGCGGCCGACCGGACGGATTGTGCTGCTGCAGGAAATCTTCGGAACCAACCAGCACATTCGCGAACTGGCCGACCAATGGGCCGACGAGGGATTTCACGTGATCGTGCCGGATCTGTTCTGGCGCATCGAGCCCGGCGTCCAGCTCGGCTATGACGGGGAGGACCTGGAAACCGCGCGCGCCCTTTACAGCAAGCTCGACTGGGACCTGGCCGCCGACGATGTGATGGCCTGCGTCGACCATGCGCGGGCGGCGGGCGGCGCCCCCGTGTTCCTGCTCGGCTTCTGCTTCGGCGGCAAGCTGGCCACGATCTGTGCCACGCGACCGGGCATCGACGCCGCGGTCGGCTACTACGGCGTCGGCATCGAGAAGCTCGGCATCGCCGGCGACGTCGCCTGCCCGATCATGCTGCATTTCGGCGCCGACGACAAAGGAACGCCGCCCGAGGCCATCGCCGAATTGCGCCGCCAGCTCCCCGAAGGCGCAAAGGTGTTCAGCTATGAAGGCGCCGGACACGGCTTCAACAACTGGCGCAAGAGCGCCTATGACGCGCCGTCCGCGCAGCGCGCCTTTGCCCGCAGCCTGACCTTCCTGCGCGACGCAGCGCGGACCGCCTGAGGGCGGCGGCGCAAGCAAACCTGGTCGCCCCGCCCTCAGGCGGTTGCGTCAAGCGGGGCGGCAGCGGCAATCACCCAGTCGCGCACCGCCCCGGCGCGGGGCGGGAGCGCCACCGCAGCCCCGGCGGTGAAGTCGAGAAACGCCGTCTCATTCAGGCCGTTCACCCCGACGACCACGGGAACGTCGAGCGAGAGCGCCTCGGCGATCAGGGCCCGAAAGCCACCGCCTTCCGCCTCGCGCTTGCCGAACTTGTTGACGATCAACACGTCCACCTTGTCATCGAGGCGTCGTTCGCATTCCCCGACCGCCGTCTCCAGTGCGCCGACATCCAGCCGGCAGCCGCGCGCCTCGGGACCGAGCGATTGCGAAATGCGAATGCGCGGACCATCAGGAAGCACCTGCACGTCCATGTCGCACGTCCGGTTGTCGCAATCGGGCGAATTGATCTGGACAATCCCGCAGCACCGAAGCCCGCGCGCCGCCAGATCCTCTGCAACGCCTGCGAGGAGACGGTCCATGTCACCGCGTTCCTCTGCCTTGGTGTAGGCAATTCTCATAGGTCGTCTCCATTCGTCCGCATCGGCTCGGCGCGCAACCGTCATACCCCCGGACGACCCGCACCGCCAAGAGCGAAGAGCGCCACCGGGACCACCAGACTGGCAGAGCTCCGGGGGATCGGCAACGCGACCCATTCGCGCGCTCGGCCAAGCCCCAGCTACCGGCTGACCGCCTCGCTCTTGCAATCAGCGGTTTCCCTTGTAGGATCTGCAAAACCTTGCATTTCACACCCTGACGCCGACCTGCAACGGATCCCGGACATGAACCGAGCCTTCACCAACGTGCTGAGCGATACTCCAGACCGAACCGCCACGTTCTACGAAGAATTGCTCGGCATGACGCGTCACTTCGATTCAGACTGGTTCGTCATCCTGACCCATCCCGGCGTTTCGGGCCTCGAGTTCGGCATCCTCCAGCGCGACCATGACGTCGTCCCGCAGGCCATCCGCAGCGCGCCCGCAGGCGTGATCCTGACCTTTGTCGTGGATGATCTCGCGCCCGTTGTCGAAACGGCGCAGAGACTCGACGCGGAAATCGTCGATGGGCCGACCCGCATGCCCTACGGACAGATGCGGCTGCTGCTTCGCGACCCGGACGGCACGGTGATCGACGTAAGCTGCCCGAACTGAACGGCGATCAACCTCCCTTGCGCAACGCCGTGTCGAAACGACCCTCGACGGTGAGACAATCGGTCAGGTCGGGTTCCGACGTGAAACCGTCCTGCCGGCACATCCGGGCGGAAAACCGTCCCCTGGCACGAGCCGCCCCCTCTTCCAGCGAAAGCGCCTCAAGTACGATTTCCGGCTCCTGACCACTGTTCTCACTCATGTAAAATGGTTCGCTCATGCCCTTGGGCCACCAGGAAACCGACGACCCGTCCATCAGGCTGGCGGAGGCATCAGTCCCCATGAGCGAGATCTCGACCGACAGGACATTGTGCATGATGCTGTCCGACTGCGGATCATGCGCCTGAATGGAAATGGACAGTACCGGCCCGAAGGATTGGTACTCCGCCGTCGACGTGCCTTCGGACGGCACGTCGAGCGTCGCCCCGACATAGGGGGCGTCGCCGATTGTCGCTTCGATCTCGCCGACAGGGGTTGTCTCGGTCCTGGCAAGCGAAGGCGAAGCCAGAAGAAGCGAGGACGCGAGAGCGCCCCATGCAAGCAGTCGTCGGGATGCCATCATCGGAAAGACCTGTGTTCGGATATGTCAGGGGAAGGACCAGCCGTCATGCTCGATCCGGAAGATCCGGATCGGCGCACCCGGCTGGCCGGGGTCGGCCCGCAGACGGAACACCGCCGTGTGCGGCCGCCCGAAATTGACGATCTCGACGTTGATCGTGATCATGCCGCGAAACATCGGCTGGTCGGGATCGGGTTCCGGCTCGCTGACGCTGCCTTGAAAATCCTGCGCGCCATAGACCGGATCCACCTGAAGCGGCTGCGAGCGTAGTGTGGCGACGACCTCGGAGGAAAAATAGGCGCCGGCGTTGGCGGGATCGAGCGGATTCCGCCCTCCCACGCGGACAAGGTCGGCGGCCTCGTAGAGCGCGCGCACGACATCCTGCGCCTCGGAAACGGGGTCGCCGCCTGCC
Source organism: Paracoccaceae bacterium (assembly GCA_002709505.1). Lineage (GTDB taxonomy): Bacteria > Pseudomonadota > Alphaproteobacteria > Rhizobiales > Stappiaceae > Stappia. The sequence continues at coordinate 8,678 of PARB01000072.1, forward strand.
ACCGGCTGCGACGACGACGCGGACGTATCGGCCGGCTCGTATCCCTCGCCGATCAGATAGCGCTGCGCGACCCACCCCGCCTTGGTCATGTCGGCGGAGCGCATCAAACACCAGCGCGGCGGCAAGGCATCAATCTCGGCTTCGGTCATCCGCGAAAAATGCGCCATCGTGTAGAAGGGAACGCAGGTGATGAGCTGCAGGTCCCTCTCATCATGTGCGAAGGTCCCGATCACCGGATATATCGTTCCTGGTCCCATGCGGGCATTGAGAGCGTCGCCGCGCGACACTCCGGTCACGCGCCAGGCGTCGGGCCCATGGCCGTCGATCTCGGCCCGGGCGGGCGGAGCGGCAGCCAGCACCGCACAGACGGCGATGGCTGCCGACAGCAGGAGCGGGCGATATCCTGCATGCATGATCATTCGACCTCGACGATGGCGCGACCGAGAACGGACCGCCCGCTGACATCGAGATAGCGCACCTCGTACCGCCCGGCCTCGTCCGGCATGGTCAGCTGGAGAGATGTCTGATCGCCGACAGAATGCGCCGCGATCCAGCTGAAGTCCGCCTGATCGGCCCGCGCCAGCGAGATGCGCTGATCCGGGCTGCCAGCGCCTCCGGTCCATGAGACCGTGATGGTTTCGCCGGGACTGGCCCGCGCCGGAGCACGAAGGCCCGCGCCATCGTCCAGCGGCGCATTTGCATCGACGACCTCCAGATCCACGCTGGCAAGCGTGCGGGCGCCTTCCTTCAGGACGTATCTGATCTCGTAGAGCCCCGGCGCGGCCGGCGCCTCCAGATCGCCCTCACGATTCCCACTGACGCTAATATATTTTTCGTAGGCTCCCTCTTCCGCACCGGCGGGAACGATGGTCACGTAGTCCTGCGGGTGGACAGAGACGGACCAGGTGACCCGCACGGGCGTTCCGGCCCGCACCACGTCCGGCCCCGAAAGCTCGACCTCCGCTTCCATGACCTCCACGGGCGCCGACGCCATCGTGCGCCTGCCCTCGTTCAGCACGTAGCGCACTTCGTAGAGGCCCGGCTCCGCCGGCGCGACGAGGGTCTCTTCCGACATCTCGCGCACCCGCTTGTACATCGTATAGGCGCCCTCCTCCGCACCGGCAGGCACGATGGTCACGTAGTCCTGCGGGTGGATGGAGGACGACCAGGAGACGTCGAAGGGCGCGCCTGTCGTGACGCGTGCGGGCGCGGCGATGCCGATCTCGGCCATTGTGACCTCCACGGGCGCCGACGCCATCGTGCGCTTGCCCTCGTTCAGCACGTAGCGCACCTCGTAGAGACCCGGCTCCGCAGGCGCGACCAGGGTCTCCTCGGAGCGCTCGCGCACCCGCTTGTACATCGTGTAGGCGCCCTCCTCCGCACCGGCAGGCACGATGGTCACGTAGTCCTGCGGGTGAATGGAAGACGACCAGGTGACGTCAAAGGGCGCGCCTGTCGTGACCCGCGCCGGCGCGGCGATGCCGATCTCGGCCGTTGTGACCTCCACCGGCGCCGACGCCATCGTGCGCTTGCCCTCGTTCAGCACATAGCGCACCTCGTAGAGACCCGGCTCCGCCGGCGCGACCAGCGTTTCCTCGGAGCGCTCGCGCACCCGCTTGTACATCGTATAGGCGCCCTCCTCCGCACCGGCAGGCACGATGGTCACATAGTCCTGCGGGTGAATGGAAGACGACCAGGTGACGTCAAAGGGGGCGCCTGTCGCGACCTGCGCGGGCGCGGAAATCTCGACCTTCGCCTCCGTCACCTCGACGGGGACGGACGCCATCGTGCGCTTGGTCTTGTCGCGCACATAGCGAACCTCGTAGAGCCCGGTCTCCGCCGGCGCGACCAGGGTCTCCTCGGACTGCTCGCGCACCCGCTTGTACATCGTGTAGGCGCCCTCCTCCGCACCGGCAGGCACGATGGTCACATAGTCCTGCGGATGAATGGAGGTCGACCAGGTGACGGTCAGGGCCGCCCCCGTCGCGACCTGCGCGGGGGCTGCAAGTCCGATGTCGACCTGCGGCTCGGGCTCGGGTTCCGCCTGCTCTTCGGCGGGTTCCAGCGGCTTGAGCTTCATGACGCTCTGGACATGCGACAGGGCATCCTTGAGCTCTGCGGCATCGCGCGCCGGAACGAACACGCCGCCAGTGTTCTCAGCGATGCAGGCAAGGCCGGCGTGTTCCTCCTCGGTGAGGTCGAACCCGACGACATGGGCGGTGAACTTCACCCCCTGGCGCGCCAGTTCGGCCGAGAGCGCGCAAGGGTCCGCCTGGCAGGTTTCCAATCCGTCCGAAATCAGCACGACGGTGGCCGGGGCGTCGCGGTAGGAGAGCAGCTCGGCCGCCTGCCGGATGGAGTCAGTCAGCGGCGTGCGCCCGCGCGGCATGATCCCGTTGACCGCCGAAACGAAGGCGGACCGGTCCAGCGGTCCCGGAGCGATCACGGTCTCGATGTCCGAACAGTCGCCCTCGCGGCGGTGCCCGTAGGCCATGAGGCCGACATTGGTATCCTCCGGCCATGTCCGCACGAGATCGCCCATGACGTCGCGCGCGATCTCGATCTTTGAAACGCCGTCGATCTGGCCCCACATCGAGCCGGAGGCGTCATAGACGACCATGACGTTTTCCTCCGCGACCGCCGGTGCGCAAAGCGCCGTCGTTGCGCCGATGGTGGCGACCGCCAGCATGGCGGCGTTGAAGATTTTCATGGATTGTCCCTCCCGAACGTTTTGCCCGTCAGGCCGGACGCGGATCGCCCGCGCCGTCTGCCTGACCACGGGCCCCGTCCAATGCACGTGCCTTGAGTTCGCGAAACTTGGCCGACATCTGCTCAAGGCGCGCATCCCATTCCGGATCCGGCTGCTGCCCCTCGATGGTCCTGAAGTAGACCTGCATCAGGCAGGCGATGGCGAAGGGCTCCAGAAGAGCCGCCTTCACGGCCCAGGCGAAGAGCAGCGCGAAGACGATGCCGCCGGCGGACCAGGCGCCCGGCATGAGGTAGACGACGAGCGCCGCGGGCGCCAACATCACCAGAAACACAACGAAGCCGAGGCCGTAGACGAAAATGGCCAGCCAGGCCGCGTTCTTCAGCATCACCTTGTAGTTCTGCCCGTAGAGGACGAGAGCCTCCTTTGCCGAGCCCCAGGGATTGGTCGAGCCGGTCCGGATGGCGTGGGCGAGAATAACCTCGTCGATAAAGCCGATCGCCACCCGCAGGAAGGCGTGGAGAATACTCGCCAGCTGCTGCGCGCCGGGGATCGGCAGGATGGTCAGGACACCCCGGACAAGCCCGGTGATCGCACCGATCACGCCCTTGATCAGCTGGTCGAGGCCGAACAGGACGCTGGTCTGGGCAAAGCGCTGCTTCACCACGTCGCTCGCATGGGAAATCTGCCGTTTCCCGCCGGGCATGGGTTTACCGTCGATGAGTTCGACCAGCACCGCGATATGCCCCGCCTTGACCACGTAAAGGATGTATTCGCGGATCCAGTACATGATCGCGCCGAAGATGCCGAAGCCGATGGCCCCGCCCCAGAAGGTGCTCGTCGCCTGGAAGTCGGCCTCGCCGAAGCCGCCGATGCCGTAGCCGATGCCCGCCCCGGTTCCGGTCACGAGAATGTAACCGACGGCGATGCCGAAATAGACCGCCATCCGGAAGATGATGAATGGCAGGGTCCGCATCATCATGCCCAGCGCACTGCCAATGCTGAAGTCCCACATATCCGCGTCTCCGTCGTTCAGGACGCGCAGCTTATTGGCAGGCGAACCGCGGCGCCCCGTTCATTTGAACGGGTCTTCGCAGAAAATTCGCGTTATACTGTCGTTGATTAGCGGCGCCCGGCATCCGGCACGGCACCGGCGATGACAGGCCGCATAGGAAATCTTGCCAGGGGGACGGCGGACGTGGATCGGATCATCTCGGGGATGCTGACAGCGCTTCTGGCCATGGTGTTCGCCACTGCGGCTGCCGCCGGCGCGCTGCCCCGGCCGCAGGGCCCGACCGTCCTGGAGGTGCAAGGTGCCATCGGGAAAACCAATGCGGAAGGTGCCGCCCTGTTCGACATGGAGATGTTGCAGGCGCTGCCCGTCGCGCGGCTGGAGACCTCCACGGCGGTCACCGACGGCGTGCGCAGCTTCGAGGGCTTCTTGATGCGCGACCTGCTCGCGCATGTCGAAGCCTCCGGCAATACCGTCACCGCGACCGCGCTCAACAACTATGTGATCGACTTCGACGCTCAGGAGTTCGAACGTTACGACGTCGTGGTCGCCTACCGCATGGACGGAGAAACGCTTCAGCCCAGCGACAAGGGACCGCTCTGGATCGTCTACCCGCGCGACCAGCACACCGAACTTCAGGACATCCGCTACGACTATCGCTGGGTCTGGCAGCTGATGCGGCTCGAGATCAGATGAAGGCGTCCTGGCGCCCCCGCCTCGGCGTGGCCCTGCTCACGCTGACCATCGGCGCTTTCGCCGTCCTGACCGGGTCGTCCCTGTTGCGCATTTCGGCCATCGAACGCGACATGCGGATCGAAGCGACGCAAAACATGCTGTGGGTGATCTCGCGGGCGCAGGTGGCGGCTCTCGAACTCAGCACCGCCAGCATTGTCCGCGAACAGGGCAAGATCGACCAATCCGCCCTGAAACGGCATCACAACGTCTTCCTGAGCCGGCTGGCCGTGCTTGGCGACGGACCGCAACGCCGGCGGATGGAGGACCTGGGATTTGCCAGCGTACTCGACGAACTGCATGGAAATCTCGCCGAAATCGACAGGCTGATCGCCAACTTCGATCCGGAAAACGCGCAAGGGCTGCGCGACCTTCTGCAGCCCTATTCGTCCTCGCTGGACCGGGCGTCCAACAAGGCCATGATCGCCGAATGGGACGCGCTAGGCAGCAAGCTGGACAGTTCGCGCGACCAACTTTGGCATCTTGTCGTCTCGATGGTCGGAATCGCCCTGGCCGGGGCCGCCCTTTGCGTGCACCTTCTGCTGGCGACGCGGGAGGCGAACCGCCGCATGCGGCTCCTGGGCAAGGAAAAGGCGTTTTCGGAACTGCTCATCGCCTCCAGCGGCGAAGCCATCATTGCGGTGGACCGCGACCGGCGCTGCACGGTCTGGAACGAGGCGGCCGAACGGCTGTTCGATGTGCCCGCCCGAAAAACAATCGGCCTCCCGCTGAGCGAGATTTCCGGCTTTTTTCAGATCGACCGGATCGGGCAGGCCATCGGAACGTCCTTCGGCGGGCAGCCCGCAACCTTGCTGGACCAGCCATTCTTCCGTCAGGGCGACGACGACCCGAGCTATGTGGACCTTCGGTTCTTCTCCTTGCGCGAGGGTGCGCGGATCATCGGATCAATCCTGCTGATCTCCGACGTAACCGAGCAACGCGCGGCGCAGCGCCAGATCGCGGATCACCGCAATCACCTGGAACAGCTCGTCCGGGCACGAACGGAAGAGCTCGATGCAGCCCTCAACCGCGAACGCGCGACGGCGGAGCTCTACCGCAACTTCGGAGCCATGATCTCGCACCAGTTCCGCACCCCGCTTGCAATCGTCGATTCAGCGCTGCAGCGCCTGATGCGGCGCAGCCGCCGCCTGACACCCGCCGAGGTGGTCGAGCGAAGCGAACGGGCGCGCCAGGCGATCGCGCGCATGACCGGTCTCATCGAAAGCACGCTCGATGCCGCAAGGCTGGATGCCGGGCAGATGGAAATCCGCACCACGACATGCGATTTCGCTCAGATCGCCGCCGACGTCTGCGCCCGACAGCGCGAACAGACGCCGGAGAGACCGCTTCGGCTCGACCTGCCCGAGGAGGGCCCCGCCCTTGCCTTTTGCGATCCCGTTCACGCAGAGAACATTCTGGTCAACCTGCTGTCCAACGCGGTCAAATACTCGCCGCCCGACACGGCGGTCGATCTGACTGTGACAGCAGAGGACAACCAAGTGCGCTGCGCCGTCGGCAACGCCGGCCGCATCGACTGTGCGACGGAGCGCGAAGCCATTTTCGAGCGCTATTTTCGCGGCAGCAACGCAGAGGGCCGGCCAGGGATCGGCATCGGCCTCTATATGTCTCGCACCCTGGCACGCATGCAGGGCGGCGATGTCCTCCTCGACGCCGGCGACAACAGCCGGATCACCTTCACCCTCGTTCTTCCGCGAGCGCAAGACGAGGAAGAGGCCCACCCATCCTCGCGCCTGCAGGAGACCGCATGACCGGCCGTGGCAAGGATCCGCAAGTCCGTTGGAGCATTCTTTGTGTCGAGGATGAACCGGACCTGCGTCGCGATATCGCCGAGGAGCTTTCGGAAGCCGGATACGCCGTCCTGGAGGCAAGCGACGGACGGCAGGCACTCGATCTGCTGGGAACCTCCAGCCCGGACCTGATCCTGTGCGACATTTCCATGCCGGGTCTCAGTGGCTACGACGTCCTGAGCGCCGTCCGTGCCAAGGGGCCGGACCATGCGGAAACGCCATTCGTCTTCCTCTCGGCATTGGGGGATCCGCGCGAGATCGTCGAGGGAAAGCGCCTTGGCGCCGACGACTACCTCGTCAAGCCGATCGACTACGACCTCCTGCTTGCGACCGTCGACGCGCGGTTGCGTCAGGTCGCGCGCATCCGCTCGGTGCATGAGGCACATCGGTCCGCGCCCAGGCCCGACCCTCTCGACGTCTCGAAGCGCCACGGCCTGACGAAGGCGGAAGCGCGGGTTGCCGTGGCGCTCACCGAAGGAAAAACGCTGGCGGAGGTCGCGCGCTCCTCCGGCGTGTCGCGCACCACGATTGCCTACCACCTTCGCAACATCTTCCAGAAGACCGGCGTCAACAGGCAAACCGAACTGATTTCCCTGCTGCTTGGCGGCCCCGGCACCGAACGGACCTGAGGTTGCTTAGTGCCGCAAGGCGAATCGCCGCGCGGCGATCATCCCTGCCGCGACGCGGAATAGACGGAAGAATACCAGGCGATCAGCGCGGCCGGGATCGAGATCAGGCCGTACTGCCAGGAGATATCGTCAAGGCCGCCCTCGAAGAGAGATATCTCAAGCGCGATCGCAACCATCTGGATAGCGGCGACAAACAGCACCAGCGACGGAAGCGGCTTCAACTTGAGTATCGCGACCACCGCAAGCAGGACCGCTCCGCCCGGAAGCGCGACAAACAGCGCAACCAGGAAGCTGAGAGCCGCGATATAGACGAGTTCCAATCCGATCGAGCGGGCGGCAATCGCGACAAGCCCTGCATGGGCCAGGGCCGCAAAAACCGACACCGCGACAGCGGCCGGGAACAGACGACGAAAAAGCGGGGCCGCGTCACGCATGGTGTCTCACGTGTCCTTCCAGATTGCCCGCTCCTCGGCATCGCCCGCGCGGACAGGCCGGATGCTCCGACCTCCAAAGGACACTTATAAGGGGCAATCCGGTCGGGTGCTCGCGTTCATGAGGCAAACGCGGTTTTTTTCCGTGTAGTCGATCACTCAAGACCTCGAACCCTCACAAGACCCGGAATTCGGGACGCAAAGGATACGACAAGGAGACTTCACCGGAGACCCGGAACCGGCACACTTCACTCAGCGCACCGCGATGCCGGAGCGTCCGCGCCGGCGACAACGAAATTTGATCGCTTGGGAAAATGGCGGAGAGAGAGGGATTCGAACCCTCGGAACGCTTGCGCGCTCAACGGTTTTCGAGACCGCCCCGTTCGACCACTCCGGCACCTCTCCGCAAACGTCTGGCGATGTGGTCGCGACGTGACCGCGTACATAACGAAGAGCGCGAAGTCGCACAAGGGGGCGTCTGACGTTTTTCCCGCTTCGCGCACGCCCGGGGTGCCAGACCGTGAAACCGCCCGCGCATGCGCGTTTCCCGGTGCTGGAAGCGTTGACTTTCCACCGCCGATCCGTATAGTCGCGCTGCTTCGCGTAGGGAGTTCTGTCTCCCTTTATCGTTGCCCGAGGCTTCCGCCGCTTCCATCCACCTCGAAACCCTGGCCTTTCGGCCCGCGTTTTTTCGTGGCGAGTTGCGGCAGAGCCGGTTTCCGACGACGTTTGCGGCCGGTCGGTCGCGTGTCGCAGGGTCCGGCTTCTTCAAAGTCCCCGCCTGTCGGGGCGCCACAGGGTACGTCGCAAGCCGCTCGCCGCCAAAACGGCAAGGTGAGCGCATTCGAAGAACGAAAAGAAGGACGTGCGAGACATGTTCGCAGTGATCAAGACCGGCGGCAAGCAGTACACTGTCGCCCAGGACGACCTTATCAAGATCGAGAAGCTCGACGGCGAGCCGGGCGAGACCGTGACCTTTGACGAAGTGCTGATGGTTGGTGGCGGCACCGACACCATGATCGGCGCGCCGCGCGTCGACGGCGCCAGCGTCGTCGGCGAGGTCGTCGACCAGGCCCGCACCCGCAAGATCATCATCTTCAAGAAGCGCCGCCGCCAGAATTCGCGCCGCCGCAATGGCCACCGCCAGAGCTTCACGCTCGTCAAGATCACCGACATCCTGACGGACGGCAAGAAGCCGGCAGCCAAGAAGAAGGCCGCTCCGAAGGCCGAGAAGGCCGCCGAAGCCACGGCCGAGGCAGAGCTTCCGGTGCTGTTCACCGCTCCCGAGGGACCGGCGGACGACCTGAAGAAGATTTCCGGCGTTGGTCCGGTGCTCGAGAAGAAGCTCAATGCGCTCGGCATCACCACCTATGCGCAGGTCGCGGCATTCACCGCGGAAGACATCGCCCGCGTCGACGACGCGCTGTCCTTCAAGGGCCGCATCGACCGCGACAACTGGATCGAACAGGCTTCGGAGCTGGCGTCGAAGTAATCGACGCCCCGTCGCCTCAGGCACAGATTTCGGACGAGGAGTTTCGTCATGGCACATAAAAAAGCAGGTGGTTCGTCACGTAACGGCCGCGATTCCGCGGGCCGCCGTCTCGGCATCAAGAAGTTCGGCGGCGAAACCGTCGTTCCGGGCAATATCATCGCGCGCCAGCGCGGCACGAAGTGGCATCCGGGCACGGGCGTCGGCATGGGCAAGGATCACACGATCTTCGCCACCATCGAGGGCAAGGTGACCTTCGAGAACAAGGCCAACAAGCGCACGTTTATTACCGTAACGCCACTCGTAGAAGCTGCAGAGTAAAGCCGACGTGTTGTTTCCAAACCGCCGGCGTCCCATCGACCCGGCGGTTTGAGAAAACCGGCAAGATCGCGACAGATCAGGGGAGATGGGCCGCCATCTCCCCTTTTCGTTTTTGTTGTCGCACTGCCGGAGGACACCATGGTTGCCGATCTTGAAGAGACCCTCGACGAGGAGAGTTTGTGCGCGGCCCTGACGCCGCAGGACACCGAGCGGCTGCGTCTCGACGCACCGCGCAGCGACGATCTCGCCGACATCGTCGCCCTCGCCAACAACCGCAAGGTCGCGACCATGGTCGCAACCATGCCCCATCCCTTCACGCTCGAGGACGCCCGCAATCTGGTGGCGCGCGCCGCCCAGCGCACTGCCCATCGCGCCAAATTCGCGATCCGGATGAAATCGACGGGTCGCTTTATCGGCGCGGCCGGCTACAGCGCGCTTGAGGACGGCGGGGCCGTGCATCTCGGCTACTGGATCGGCGAGCCGTTCTGGGGCCAGGGCTATGCGACGGAAGCGGCGCAGGCGATGATCGACTTCGTGTTCTCCGCGACGCCGATCACCCGTCTGACCGGAGCGGCCCGCGTCACCAATCCGGCCTCGCGGCGGGTGCTGGTGAAATGCGGGTTCCAGTTCCTCGATCAGGGCATGATCATGTCGCGCGGCGCCGGCGGCGCCGTCTCGGTCGACCGTTTCGCCCTCGACAAGAGCACCTGGACCGCGCTGAAGCGCTGGGGGCGATCGAAGTGCCTGACCGATCTGTAGACGCGCATACCAGGTGGAAGACACCGGGTGCAGGCGCGCGGGCAACGCTTCGCGCGCCCCGTTCCGCCGACATCGCACGGCTGGTTGCGCTTGCCGGCGATCCGGAGGTAGCGCGACACCTGGAGCGGCTTCCCCACCCCTATGAGGAAGTGCACGCCCGGACCTGGCTCACCGATCTGGAGCGGGCGCGGGGACGCGAGGTCGCCTTCGCGCTGGACGACGGGACGGGGCTGATCGGCGTGATCTCGTTTCGCACGTTGGACGAAACGCCGGAGATCGGCTATTGGCTTGGCCGGCGGTACTGGGGACAAGGCATCATGAGCGAAGCCGCACGTCTGGCGCTTGGCCGGCTGTTTGAGACGACGCCGGCGTCGGCGGTGACGGCACGGGTTTCTGGTTCCAACCCGGCCTCGCTCGCGGTGTTGACGAATACGGGGTTCAGGGTCGCGGAACCAGCGCGGGCCGGCGGTACGACGGTCGGACTACGGCTCGACCGGGCAGACCATTTTCGCCTGCATGATCACATGAACGGGACAGCGGCCGACAGGGCCGCGCAGAAAGCGACGCAACGATGAAATTTCTCGACCAGGCCAAGATCTATGTGCGCTCCGGCGACGGCGGCGCCGGGGCCGTCTCGTTTCGTCGCGAGAAATACATCGAGTTCGGCGGACCCGACGGCGGCGACGGCGGTCGCGGCGGCGACGTCTATGTGGAATGCGTCGACGGGCTGAACACCCTCATCGACTTCCGCTTCCACCAGCATTTCAAGGCCAAGACCGGCATGCACGGCATGGGCCGCAACCGCACCGGCGCCAAGGGCGACGATGTGGTGCTGCGGGTTCCGGTCGGAACCGAGATCCTGGAGGAAGACAACGACACCGTCATCGCCGACCTGACCCATGTGGGCGAACGCCTGCTGCTCTTGAAGGGCGGCAACGGCGGTTTCGGCAATGCGCATTTCAAGTCCTCCACCAACCAGGCGCCGCGCCACGCCAACCCGGGCCTGCCGGGCGAGGAGAAATGGATCTGGCTGCGGCTCAAGCTGATCGCCGATGCCGGACTGGTGGGCATGCCCAATGCCGGCAAGTCGACCTTCCTGGCGTCGGTGTCGGCGGCCCGCCCGAAGATCGCGGACTATCCCTTCACCACGCTTCACCCCAATCTCGGCGTCGTCGAGATCGACGGGCGCGGGTTCGTGCTCGCCGATATTCCGGGCCTGATCGAAGGCGCGCATGACGGTGTCGGCCTCGGCGACCGCTTCCTCGGCCATGTCGAGCGCACCCGCACGCTGCTGCATCTGGTCGACGGCACGGAGGAAGACCCCGGCGAGACCTACCGGGTCGTGCGCGGCGAGCTGGCCGCCTATGGCCACGGGCTGACGGAAAAGCCCGAGGTCGTCGCGCTCTCAAAGGTCGATGCGCTTGCCCCCGAACTTCGCGAGCAGAAGGCCGCCGCACTGGAGGCCGCCTGCGGACAAAAGCCGGTGCTTCTCTCCTCGACCAGCGGCGAGAATGTCGACCTCACGCTGCGCATGATCCAGCGCGCCATCGACAGCGACCGGGCGGAAGAGGCGAACACCGTTCCCCGGGTGCCCTCCGAACCCTGGCGCCCCTGACGCAGCGCGCAAGACGCAACACCGGACCCGGAAGATCATGAGCGAACTTCTCCAGCCCGCAGCCGGCGAAACGGGGCGCCTCTCCCGCTCCCGGCGGATCGTCGTCAAGATCGGTTCCTCGCTGCTCGTGGCCGATGGCCAGTTGAAGAGAGACTGGCTCGCGGCGCTGTGCGACGATCTCCAGATGCTGGCCAAGGCCGGCGCGGAACTGATCGTCGTCTCCTCCGGCGCCATCGCGCTGGGGCGCGGCGTGCTCGGCCTTGCCCCCGGCCCGCTGCGGCTTGAACAGGCGCAGGCCGCAGCCTCCGTCGGACAGGTCGCGCTCGCGCAGGCCTATGCGGAGGCGCTCGGCGCGCGGGGGCTCACGGCAGGGCAAATCCTGCTGACGCTCGGCGACACCGAGGAACGCCGCCGCTACCTGAACGCCCGCGAGACCATCGCCACACTGCTGAAGCTCGGCGCCGTTCCGATCGTCAACGAGAATGACACCGTCGCGACATCTGAAATCCGCTACGGCGACAACGACCGTCTTGCCGCCCGCGTCGCAACCATGTGCAGCGCCGACTGCCTCGTGCTTCTCTCCGATGTCGACGGGCTGTACACGGCCCCGCCGGCGCAGGACCCGGATGCGGTCTTCCTGCCGGAAGTGCCGGCGATCACGCCCGAGATCGAGGCCATGGCAGGTGCGGCGGGGTCGGAACTGTCGCGCGGCGGCATGCGCACCAAGATCGATGCCGCCCGCATCGCCACATCGGCAGGCACGACTATGGCGATTGCCAGCGGCACCCGGATGAACCCGCTTTCGGCAATCGAAAACGGTGGTCGGGCGACGTGGTTCTCGGCCCGCGCCACGCCGGCGAGCGCGCGCAAGGCCTGGATCGGCGGCCATCTGGAACCGCGCGGCACCCTGGAGCTCGACGCCGGCGCGATCCGCGCGGTGGTGGCCGGACGCAGCCTGCTGCCCGCCGGCGTGCGCAACATCGACGGCGCCTTCAGCCGCGGCGATGCGGTGCGGATCGTCGGGCCGGACGGACGGGACATCGGACGCGGCATCGTCGCCTACGACCATCCCGAAGCGCAAATGATCATGGGGCGCAACAGCCGCGAGATCGAGGCGATCCTGGGCTATGCCGGGCGCGCCGAAATGGTGCATCGCGACGACCTCGTGCTCAGCGACCAGACGATCGACCCCGCCCTTGGCGACAGGGCAGCGGAAGAGGAAAGCGGACATGCTTGAACGCACACAGGACAAGGCCGCGGATATCGCCGGCCTGATGCAGGACATCGGAACGCGGGCACGGGCTGCGGCACGCACCCTGGCGACGGTGCCGAGCCGGCAGAAGGACGACGCCTTGCGCGCGATGGCAGCCCGCGTGCGCAGCGCCCGCGAGGCGATTCTCGCCGCGAATGCGATGGATCTGGAGACCATGCGCGCGGGCGGCCAGACGGCTGCCTATCTCGACCGCGGCACGCTGACGGACGAGCGCATCGAGGCAATCGCCGCGGGTCTGGAGGCCGTGGCGGAGCTTGCGGATCCCGTCGGCTCCGTCATCGCGGCCTGGGAGCGGCCGAACGGCCTGAAGATCGAGCGGGTGCGCACGCCGCTCGGCGTGATCGGCGTCATCTATGAAAGCCGGCCCAATGTAACGGCGGACGCCGGCGCGCTGTGCCTGAAGGCCGGCAATGCCGTGATCCTGCGCGGTGGGTCGGACACGATCCGCTCCAATCTCGCCATCCACGCGGCGCTGGTGCAGGGATTGGCCGATGCGGGCCTGCCCGAGGCCGCGATCCAGATGGTGCCGGTGACCGACCGGGCCGCCGTCGGCGAGATGCTTGCAGGCCTCGGCGGCACGCTCGACGTCATCGTGCCGCGCGGCGGCAAGAGCCTCGTCGCCCGGGTCCAGGCGGAAGCGCGGGTCCCCGTCTTCGCCCATCTGGAAGGCCTGTGCCATCTGGTGATCGACAAGGCGGCCGACCTCGACATGGCCCGCGACATCGCGGTCAATGCCAAGATGCGGCGAACCGGCATCTGCGGCGCGCTGGAAACCCTGCTGATCGACCGCGCCGTCGCCGCGACCCACCTCAAGCCGATCTGCGCGGCTCTGATCGCGGCCGGATGCGAGATCCGGGGCGATGCGGCCGTCTGCGCCGCCGTGCCGGAAGCCTCTCCCGCCACCGAAGACGACTGGCGCACCGAATATCTGGACGCGATCCTTTCGGTCAGGGTCGTCGACGACCTGTCGGCTGCAATCGAGCATATCGAGACCTATGGGTCGCATCACACCGACGGGATCGTCACCGACGACCCGGCAGCGGCCGAACGGTTCTTCGCGGAAGTCGACAGCGCCATTCTCACGCTCAACGCCTCGACGCAATTCGCCGACGGCGGCGAATTCGGCATGGGCGGCGAGATCGGGATCGCGACGGGGCGGATGCATGCGCGCGGTCCCGTCGGGGTGGAGCAGCTCACCAGCTTCAAGTACCGGGTGCGCGGCACCGGACAGGTGCGGCCCTGAATGGTCCGACAGGCGACGCAACGGCGCAGCAGGCGATGAGCGGCACCGGAACGGCAGCCGAGCGCTACCTGCGCATTCCGCATATCGAACCGGGATGCAGCGTCGGCCTGTTCGGGGGATCCTTCAATCCGCCGCATTCCGGACACCGGCATGTGGCAGATACCGCGCTGAAGCGGCTGGCGCTCGATCAGGTCTGGTGGCTGGTCACGCCGGGCAATCCGCTGAAGAGCCATGACGAGCTCGAACCGCTGGCCGGACGGATCTCCCGCGTCGAGGACATGGCCGATCATCCGCGCATGCGCGTCACGGCGCTTGAGGCGCGGCTCGGAACCAGCTATAGCGCCCGCTCCATCGCGCGTTTGCTCAAGCTGCGCCCGGGTGTCCGTTTCGTCTGGGTGATGGGGGCCGACAATCTTGCGGGCTTCCACCGGTGGCAGGCCTGGCGCTCGATCTTCGAACGCGTTCCGGTCGCGGTGGTCGACCGTCCGGGGGCGACGCTGTCGGCCCTGTGGTCTCCGGCGGCCCAGACATTCGCAAAGGCGCGGCTCCCGGAAGAGCGGGCACAGCGGCTCGCGAGCCTGGAGCCACCGGTCTGGACCTTTCTGCATGCGCCGCGCGACCCGATGTCGTCGACGCATTTGCGCTCCGCCGCGCGGCCTTGGTGAAACTGCGATGTCTTGAAAAGGCCAACAAGCGAAGCTTATCTTTGTTCATGGGGAAGAGTCGTCTCGCACGGCGCGCCTCATGAGGTCGGGCAGCGAACATCCCGTTCGTGCGCCCAAGGATGCAAACTGGACGAAAGGCAATCCGTCTGAGCATGACCTTCGAAACCGAGGGGACGGCACCGACCGCTCCTCATCACGCCGCAGCCGGCACGCTTGCGCGTGCGAACCTGCACGAAACCGTCTTGGCCTCCCTGTCCGATTCAAAGGCCGAAGACATCGTCTCAATCGACATCACCGGCAAGTCGCCGATGACCGATCAGGTCGTCGTCGCGTCGGGTCGTTCGCACCGGCACGTCGGCGCCATCGCCGACCACCTGTTGCGCGACCTCAAGGAAGCCGGACACGGCAGTGCCCGTGTCGAAGGCCTCCCCCAGTGCGACTGGGTCCTGATCGATGCCGGTGACGTCATCATCCATGTCTTCCGACCGGAGGTTCGCGCCTTCTACAACATCGAAAAGATGTGGTCGGTGGACGACAACACGCCGGTTCACTACGCCGGCTAGGCAGTGCGAGCTCCCGGTGACGTTTTCGGGAGCCATGCATGCGAACACCGCGACAGTGCGGTGGCGGGACGGTTGTGTCCGCCACGCTCCTGACCGCATGTGCCCGGTCGCGCGGCCGCCCGGCCGCGCCCGACTCCGGCCCAAACGCCGATTGCGGGTGCCGGTTCTGAAGGCCGGTTCTGCAGTCCGGTTCCGGGGGCTGGCTGCGCGGGCCTGTTCCCGGAGCGGCAAACCCCGTGTGTCGCGCCCCTTCCCGGCTGACCGAGCGGAATCCCAATGCGCATCCATATCGCCTGCGTCGGCCGGCTGAAGACCGGCCCGGAACGAACGCTTTTCGATCGGTACGAGGACCGCATCGGCAAGGCGGGGCGGAGCGTGTCGATCGGTCCGCTGTCCGTCATCGAGCTTGCCGAATCGCGCGCCCAGCGCGGAGACGACCGCAAGGCCGAGGAAGCCCGCGCCCTGCTCGCCGCCCTGCCCGCCGGAGCGGTGATCATCGCCCTCGACGAAACCGGCAAGACCCGCACAAGCGTGGCGTTCTCCCAGGAACTGCAGGAGCTGCGGGATGCCGGCACGGCAGATGTGGCCTTTGCCATCGGCGGCCCCGATGGACACGGCCCGGCTTTGCTGGATGCAGCCCGTCTGACGCTTGCGCTCGGGCCGATGACCTGGCCCCACCAGATTGCCAGGGTGCTTCTTGCCGAACAGATCTACCGGGCGATCACGATCGCGAGCGGGCATCCCTACCATCGCGTCTGAACCTGCCCGCCCGTCTTTGCCCGTGCGTCCCTGCCCGTATTCCGCCCCAATTGTCCTTTAGCCCTTTTAACGAATAGGCAGGGTTTTACGGTTTACCATTCGTTAGGGTTGACGTTTCGTTAAGAAGACTGAGGCATCCTCGGCCCGTGTGAAAGGCCCGCCTCAGTCCCCGATACGAAATGCCCGTTGTCGGCGGTCTCCGCGCTTGACCGTCGCGTGATTGCGGGCGGAGTGGTGAATGCGCAAGAAACTGCCCAATGCGTTGCGGACCGGACCGCTGATCGTCGCTTTCTGGCTTGCGGTCGCCTCCAGTTGCTTGACCGGCTTTGCCGGGCAGGCCTGGGCGCAGGACGAAGCCGGGCAGACATCGGATCCTGAGGCCGCGTCCACAGCGCAGGACTCCCTTGCGACACGCAAGGCCCGGCGGGAAGAAGAACTCTCCGCGCTGACACGGGACCTGACGTTGTCGGAAGACCGGCAGGCTGCGATCGCCCGCGAGATCCGCATGATCGAGCGCGACCGCAAGGCCCTCAACGCGGAACTGCTGCGCACGGCGCAACGGGTCACGCAACTCGAAGAGCAACTGGCGGCGACCGAAGACCGGTTGCGTCGCCTCGGAACAAACGAGGACGCGGTGCGCGCATCATTGGCGGAACGTCAAGATGTCCTGTCCGAGGTACTGGCGGCGCTGCAGCGCATCGGCCAGCACCCGCCGCCCGCGCTTGCGGTCCGCCCGAAGGACGCGCTGGGTGCTGTCAGAAGCGCGCTTTTGCTCAATGCGGTCATGCCCGAAATTCATCTGGAAGCCCAGGCGCTCGCCGGGGATCTCTCCACCTTGCGCCAGGTCCGTCTTTCCAGTGCGGCCGAGCGGGACCGGCTCGTCGCCGATGCTAGGCGCCTGACCGAGGAACAGGCCCGGGTGGAGCTCCTCGTTGCCTCCAAGAAGCAGGAGCGCGAGAGCACCGAGGCGCAGCTTGCAAAGGAACAGGCGCGCTCGGAGAAACTGGCGAGCGAGGCGGAAAGCCTCAAGGACCTGATCGCGACCATGGAGCGCGACATCGCCAGCGCACGGGCCGCGGCCGAGGCGGCGCGCGACGCCACGAAGGCGCGTGACGGCAAGGCGGTTCCCGCGGATCCTTTCAGCGATGCCGGGCGGCTTGCTCCGGCGATTTCCTTCGCGCAGGCCAAGGGGAGGCTGAACCTTCCCGTGGCCGGGACCACCTTGCGCGACTTCGGCATGGACGACGGCTTCGGCGGACAGACCCGCGGACGCTCCATCGCCACCCGAACAGGGGCGCAGGTCGTGGCCCCCGCGGACGGCTGGGTGGTCTATGCCGGACCGTTCCGCTCCTACGGTCAGGTCTTGATCCTGAACGCCGGCGATGGATATCATGTTCTCCTGGCCGGAATGGATCGAACCACTGTGGAGCAGGGTCAATTCGTGCTTGCGGGCGAGCCGGTGGCGGCCATGGGCGAAACCCGGGTGGCCAGCGCTGCGACACTCGACCTGTCAGCACCGCAGCCGGTGCTCTATGTAGAGTTTAGGAAAGACGGCATTTCGATCGATCCCACCCCGTGGTGGGTTCGGCCCGAAGACGAAAAGGTTCGCGGATGATTCGGAAAGCTTCCCTCTTGCTGGTCGGTGCGCTCATTGGTGGCGCGACCGTGACGGCCCTGTCACAGATGCCCGTTCGGGTGAGCGGAGTGGCGAATGCAGCCGCTTCGGATACCTACCGGCAGCTCAACCTGTTCGGCGACGTGTTCGAGCGGGTTCGCTCCGACTATGTCGAAACACCGGACGACGCGGCTTTGATCGAATCCGCGATCAACGGCATGCTCAGTTCGCTGGACCCGCATTCGAGCTACCTCTCGCCCAAGCACTTCCGCGACATGCAGGTGCAGACCCGCGGCGAATTCGGCGGCCTCGGCATCGAGGTCACGATGGAAGACGGCCTGGTCAAGGTGGTCACGCCGATCGACGACACCCCGGCCTTCCAGGCGGGCGTGCTTGCAGGCGACCTGATCACCCATCTTGACGGCGAACAGGTCCAGGGCCTGACGCTGTCGGAAGCGGTCGAGAAAATGCGCGGACCGGTCAACACCGGCATCGAGCTGACCGTGCGCCGCGAAGGCGTGAGCGAGCCGCTGAAGCTCACCATCACGCGTGATATCATCCGCATCCGCTCCGTGCGCCACCGCGCGGAAGGCGATGTCGGCTATGTCCGGGTAACCCAGTTCAGCGAGCAGACCTACGATGGTGTGCAGTCGAGCATCGAAGAGCTGAAGAAGACCATCGGCGAGGACAAGCTCAAGGGCTTCGTGATCGACCTGCGCAACAATCCCGGCGGTCTCCTCGATCAGGCGATTGCCGTCTCCGACGGTTTCCTCAAGCGCGGCGAGATCGTCTCGACACGCGGGCGCGATTCCGACGAGACGCAGCGTTACAACGCCCGCGCCGGAGATCTTGCGGACGGCTACCCGGTGATCGTCCTGATCAACGGCGGATCGGCTTCGGCCTCCGAGATCGTGGCCGGCGCGCTTCAGGATCACCGCAGGGCGACCGTGGTGGGCACCCGCTCCTTCGGCAAGGGGTCGGTGCAAACCATCGTACCGCTCGGCGCCAATGGCGCGATCCGCCTGACCACGGCGCGCTACTACACGCCGTCGGGCGTCTCCATCCAGGCCAAGGGCATCACCCCGGACATCGAGTTCCTTCAGGAGCTTCCCGAGGAGCTGCGCGGCAAGGTCGAGACGGAAGGCGAAGCCGGGCTGCGCGGGCATCTGAAGGGCGAAGGCGAGGACGAGGAAGGCTCTGGCAGCCAGGCTTATGTTCCGCCGGACCCGAAGGACGATGCCCAGCTGAACTTCGCTCTGGACCTGCTCAACGGCGTCCAGGTGAACAGCGCCTTCCCGCCGGTTGGCGATCAGAAAG
Source organism: Paracoccaceae bacterium (assembly GCA_002709505.1). Lineage (GTDB taxonomy): Bacteria > Pseudomonadota > Alphaproteobacteria > Rhizobiales > Stappiaceae > Stappia. The sequence continues at coordinate 27,616 of PARB01000072.1, forward strand.
CCGGCATTCCCAACTGATAAATCGATGACCGTCCGCGGCGGCCGTAGGGAGCGGCAGCCGCGGACGCCCGTCAAACGCGGCAAATGAGGTATCATGGCGGGGAAGGATCTGTCGGCTCCGCTGGGGCTTGGCAAGCGCAAGTACTTCAATCTCCCTCTCGGATTGATCGGTGCCAGCCTGCTGACGGTGCTTGTGACAACCGGGCTCGTGTGGATCGGCGTCGTCGACGATCCGCTGGGCGGCGAACCGACAGCGACGGTGCCGCTGGAGCGGTCCCTGGACGGGCTGTCCTCGCGCGACTTCGGCGTGGTCGAGATCCGTCCGTCGCTTCCAGAAGGCGCGCGCGATCCCTCCGCTGCCAATCCAGCCAAACAACAGGCGCTCGGGCCGAGGTTCGAACCAAAGCCGCTTTCCAGCACCGATGCGCCGGGTCCCCACCCGGACGCAAATGCCAACGCCGTCGCCAACGGGCTGTCCGTGCGGGCGGACGCAAGGGTCACGGAACCCGGACCTCATGGCCCGCTGCCCAAGGTCTCCGACAGCGGGTTGCGCCCGATCGACGTCTATGCGCGTCCCGCCAACCAGTCCTTCGCGTCGATCCCGAAGATCGCGATCATCGTCGGCGGGCTCGGGCTGTCGCAGACCGGAACCCAAACCGCAATCGAGCAATTGCCGGCCGAAGTGACGCTCGCCTTCGCGCCCTATGGCGCCAGCCTCGACAGGTGGATGCAGCGGGCACGGCTCGATGGCCACGAACTGCTCCTGCAGCTTCCGATGGAGCCGTTCGACTATCCCGACAACGATCCCGGCCCGCACACGCTTCTCGTCAGCCACAACGCGCGCGAGATGGACGAGCGCCTGTCCTGGCTGCTCAGCCGGATGACCAACTACGTCGGCGTCATGAACTACATGGGCGCCCGCTTCACAGCCTCCCAGGAGCCGCTGGAGAAGCTGCTGGCGGCAATCACCGACCGCGGCCTGATGTTCGTCGACGACGGTTCGTCCTCGCGCAGTCTCGCGACGCCGACGGCGAGCGGCCTGCGCACGCCGTTTTCGCATGCGGATCTGATCATCGACGACGTTCCCCGCCCGAAGGACATCACCGCGCGGCTGTTGCAACTCGAAGGCACCGCCCGGGCGCAGGGCGTCGCGGTCGGCATCGCGACCGCGCTGCCGGTCACGGTCGAGTTGCTCGCGAAATGGTCGCAAGACCTGGACGAGCGCGGGCTGCAGCTGGTTCCGGTGAGCGCGTCGATCGACCGCACGATGCGCTGACGCGCGAGACCCGCGCGCGTGTCTCGCGCCCGAAAGATTCCACCCGGGCGAAAAATGCTCTACGACACCACGCGCAAGTGTCGCCCAGACGGAGCATCGCCATGTCCCCTGCCTCTTCCCGCCCCTATCGCCCCTGCGTCGGCGTCATGCTCATCAACCGGACCGGACTGGTCTGGGTCGGAAAACGGCACCCCGACACCGGATCGGACGAGACCTATTGCTGGCAGATGCCGCAGGGCGGCATCGATGAGGGCGAAACGCCCCTGGACGCGGCGCGTCGCGAACTCTTCGAGGAAACCTCCATCCGCACGACGAGCCTGATCGCTGAGGCGCCGAACTGGATTTCCTACGACTACCCGCCCGAGGTCGCGCGCAGCGGGCGCACGACCCGGTTTCGCGGCCAGACGCAGAAATGGTTCGCCTTCCGATTTGAAGGCGACGAGACCGAGATCGACATTCTGAATCCGCCTGACGGTCACAAGCCGGAATTCTGCGACTGGCGATGGGCGCGCGCCTGCGAGCTCCCCGGCCTGATCATACCGTTCAAGCGCGCGACCTATGAGGCCGTGGTCGATGCCTTTGCACCGCTGACCGCCTGACCCCTGCGCGACCACACGCCCTGTTCTATCTCCCTGCAATCGGGGCTAGTCTTGCCCCAACAAGACGACTGCGGACCGGCCGGCAGGTCGCAGTCCGCCGAACAAGGGGAAACGCGATATGGATCTGGGAGACAGGCTGAAGGGACAGCGGCTGCTGATCACCGGCGCCTCGAGCGGACTGGGGGCGCATTTCGCCAGGCTGGCGGCACGCAATGGCGCGTCTGTAGCGGTCGCCGCGCGGCGAACCGACCGGCTCGAGACCCTGGTCAAGGAGCTTGAGCAGCTCGGGGCTCCCCGCGCCGAGGCAATCGCGCTCGACGTCAGCGACGGCGCCTCCATCCATGCCTGCGTTGCCCGGGCCGTCGACGCGCTCGGGGGCCTCGATGTCCTCATCAACAATGCCGGCACCGTGCGCCAGGGGCTCGCCATCGACCAGACCGCCGAGGACTTCGACGACGTGATGTCGGTCAACCTGCGCGGCGTCTGGCTGATGGCCATCGCCGTGGCACGCCACTGGCGGGACACCAAAACGCCCGGCAACATCGTCAACATCGCCTCCATCCTCGGCGAACGCGTGAGCGCCGGCACCGCATCCTATTGCGTCTCGAAGGCCGGCGTCGTGCAGATGACCAAGGCGCTGGCGCTCGAATTCGCCCGTCACAATATCCGGGTCAATGCGCTGGAGCCGGGCTATTTCGAGACGGAAATCAACTCGGGCTTCTTCGACACCGATGCCGGTAAGACAATGATCCGGTCGATCCCCATGCGCCGGATCGGGCGCCTGGAAGACCTCGACGGGCCGCTGCTGCTTCTGGCGAGCGATGCCTCGCGTTTCATGACCGGTGCGGCGATCCCCGTCGACGGTGGCCATCTTCTCGTGTGAGGTCCGACCCCATGGATTTTTCGATCGATCCGCGCCACGCCGAACTGCGCGACAAGGTTCGCGCCTTCGTGGCCGAACACATCCAGCCGCTGGAAAGCGACCCGGCGAGCTACAACGAATTTGAAAACATCCGCATGGAGTTGCGCGACGAGATCCGCGCGAAGGCCCGTGCCGCCGGCCTGTGGAACCCGCAGTTGCCGGAAGCCCACGGCGGGCTTGGCCTGTCGATGGTCGGCCAGAGCATCTTCTACACGGAAGCCAACCGCTCGATCTTCGGCCCGTCCTGCTTCAATTGCGCCGCCCCCGACGACGGCAACATGCGCGTGCTGGAAGCGGTCGGAACCCAGGCGCAAAAGGACTGGTGGCTGAAGCCCGTTGCCGCTGGCCAGGTGAATTCCTCCTTCGCGATGACGGAGCCCCACCCCGGCGGCGGATCGGATCCCGGCATGATCCAGACCCGGGCCGAGCGCCATGGCGACACCTGGCGGATAACCGGGCGCAAGTGGTACATCTCCGGCGCGGCGGTCGCCAAACACTTCATCCTGATGGCCCGCACGGACCTGAATCCTGAGGAAAAGCGACGGCACCTGACAGGCTTCCTGTTTCATGCCGACCAGCCCGGCTGGCGGATCGTGCGCCGCATCGGCAACATGGGCCCGGACGAACACGGCGGCGTCTGCGAGCTGGAATTCGACGGCCTGGAGATCAAGGACGAAAACCGGCTGATGGAGGTCGGCGACGGTCTGCGCCTCACCCAGATCCGGCTCGGCCCCGCCCGCCTGACCCACTGCATGCGCTGGCTGGGTCTCGCCCAGCGCTGCATGGAGATCGCCCAGGCCTACGTCAACGAGCGCGAAGGCTTCGGCGCCAAGCTCGGCGACCGGGAATCGGTCCAGCTCGCGCTCGGCGATCTGGCGCACAACATCCAGATCGGCCGTCTGCTGGTGTTCCATGCCGCCTGGATGTTGGACCGGGGCGACAAAGCGCGCGCGGAGGTGTCCTCGGCCAAGATCCATGTAGCGGACACGCTGCATCAGGCCGCCGACACCGCGATCCAGCTCAACGGCGCGCGCGGCTATTCCACCGACACGATCCTGGAATGGATCTACCGCTATGCGCGTGCGGCGCGCCTCGTCGACGGCGCTTCGGAAGTGCACAAGATGGTGCTGGCGCGGCTCTACAAGAAGGACGGCACCGACTACTGGCGCTGAGCCGCGGCCCATTCCGCAAGGACATCCGCATCCGGTTCCCCCGGTTCACGGCGCGCGGCCAGACGGGCGAACTCCGTCTTCTCCACCAGACGGCGGAGCGCCCAGACGGCGGCCCCGCGAACCAGGGCGCTCTCATCGTCCAGCAGCGGTTCGACGCGGCTCGCGAGACCCCGTTCGCCGGAATTCCCCGCCGCGATCAGAACGTTGCGCAGGAACCGGTCGCGCCCGATCCGCTTGATCGGGGAGCCGGAAAACAGCGCACGGAAGCGCGTATCATCGAGCGTGAGAAGTTCCGCCAGAGGCGGCGCCTCCAGGTCCGCGCGCGCCTGCAGCTTCGCCTCGCGTGCGGCTTGCGCGAACTTGTTCCAGGGGCAGGCGGCAAGACAGTCGTCGCAGCCATAGATCCGGTTTCCCATCGCCGCGCGAAACTCGTCCGGGATCGGGCCCTTGTGCTCGATGGTCAGATAGGAGATACAGCGCCGCGCATCGAGGCGATAGGCCGCCGGAAAGGCGTTGGTGGGACACACATCCAGACAGGCGCGGCATGAGCCGCAATGATCCGTCTCGGCCGCATCCACCGGCAGCGGCAGGTCGGTGAAGATCTCCGCCAGAAAGAACCAGGAGCCGAGATCGCGCGATACCAGATTGGTGTGCTTGCCCTGCCAGCCGAGGCCGGCCGCCTGCGCCAGCGGCTTTTCCATCACCGGAGCGGTATCGACGAAGACCTTGACCGCGCCCTCCACACCCTGGCGCCGCGCCTGCGCGAGAAGATGCTGGGCCAGCTCCTTCAGCCGTCCCTTGATGATGTCGTGGTAGTCGCGGTTGCGGGCATAGACGGAGATCGCCGCTGCCCGGGGATCCTGCAGCGGCGCGAGCGGATCGCCCTCGCCGGCATAGGTCATTGCAAGCGTGACGATGCGGCGCGTGTCGGCCCACAGCTCGCGCGGAGCGCCCCTGCGCGTCTCCGTCTCCGCCATCCACTCCATCGTCGCATGATGGCCGTCAGCAAGGAATTGCCGCAGACGCCCGGGCGCCTGGGGAATGGCATCGGCATCGGCAATGGCGCAGGCGTCGAAGCCGAGCTCCTCGGCCTTTTTGCAGAGGCTGGCCTTCAGGCGCGCGGCCGCCTTTTGCGACAGCTCCAGCGTGTCTAGAAGTCGAGATCCGCGTAGGTCGGGGCCGGCGGCATGCCGAGCATCTTTTCCGCCAGCAGCGGACGGAAGCTTGGACGCGACTTGATTCGCGCGTACCAGGCCTTCACGTTTTCCTCCTCCGCCCATGGCACCTCACCCAGATAATCGGCACAGGACAATTCCGCGGCAACCGCGAAATCCGCGAAGCTCAGCCGCTCGCCGGAAAGCCAGTTTCGCGACGCCGCCAGATACCCGAAGTAGCGCAGATGATGCCCGATATTGGCACGCGCCGCCCTCAGGATCGCGGAATCGGGAGATCCGCCGCCCATGGAGGACGGCATTTCCTGCTTGTAGATGCGCTCGCGCACGAAGGGCCCGACCACATCCGCGTCGAGCTTGTTCACCGCCCAGTCGACCAGCCGGCGCGTTTCCGCGCGTGCGTCCGGGTGATCCGGCATCAGCCGGCGGTCGCCCACTGCATAGCCGCGCGTCTCATCGAGATATTCCATGATGGCGAAGGCCCCGCACACCGGCGGTCCGTCGTTCTCGCGCAGGACCGGCACGGCCCCCGCCGGATTGAGCATCAGGAAATCGCGACGACGCTCCCACGGGCGCTCCGTCACGAGCTCCACCTTCGCGCCATATTCGCTCAGCACAAGCTGCACGAAACGCGATGCGGGAGAAAAGGGGTGGCGATACAGAACCAGCATAACAGGATTGTAACTGCTTAGGGTTAATCAAACGATGCAAGATCGCGTCGGGCGCCCCCCGGCGCGGCCCCCGTATACGCCCGCAGCAAGCGCTATACAACGCGGCATTTTTCGTCCCTTGGGACATGATCGGAGACCCTTGTCCATGCAATCGGAAACCCTCATCGGCGCGCTGATCCTCGGCCTCGTCGAAGGACTGACGGAATTCATCCCCGTCTCCTCGACCGGACACATCCTGCTGCTTGGACATTTCATCGGATTCCAGAGCACCGGCAAGACCTTTGAGGTTCTGATCCAGCTCGGCGCGATCCTGGCGATCCTCACCGTCTACGCGCATCGGCTCATCGCCATCGCCCTGGCACTGCCGCATCAGGCATCGGCACGGCGCTTCGTCTTCGGCGTGCTGCTCGCCTTTCTTCCCGCCGCCGTCATCGGGGTCATGCTGCACGGCTTCATCAAGACGGTGCTGTTCGAATCGCCCGCGCTGATCTGCACCACGCTCGTCATCGGCGGCGTCATCCTGCTGGTGATCGACAAGATGCCGCTGAAGCCGCGCTACCACGACGCGATGGACTATCCGCTGTGGCTGTGCCTTGCCATCGGCTTTTGCCAGACGCTGGCGATGGTGCCCGGCGTTTCGCGCTCCGGCGCGACCATCGCGGGCGCCCTTTTGATGGGAACGGACAAGCGCTCGGCGGCGGAGTTCTCGTTCTTTCTGGCGATGCCGACCATGGCCGGCGCCTTCGCCTACGACCTGTTCAAAAACCGCGACATCCTGTCGATGGACGATGCCGCCATCATTGGCGTGGGTTTCGTTGCCGCCTTCATCACCGCCGTCTTCGTCGTGCGCGGCCTGCTCGACTTCGTCGGCAAGCACGGCTTCGCGCCCTTCGCCTGGTGGCGCATTGCCGTCGGGCTCGCGGGTTTCGCCGGGCTATATTTCACCGGCTGATCCGGCATCGCGCGCCATTTGCTCCAGCTCTTGCGCCAGCCGGGCCCGCAGGTCCGGCGGCGAGACGAGATCGGCACCCGGCCCGAGCCAGCGCACCAGCGGCAGGATCACCTCAGGGTCGGTGTTGGGAATGCGCAACCGCAAGCGTCCGTCCCCCTCCGGCTCGAAGACGGCATGCCGGTAGTACCAGTCGCGGCAAAGCCTGTCGGCCTGTTCGCGGGACACGCTGATCTCGCTCGCCACACCCTCGCGTTCCCATCGCCGCATCGCCCGCGACAGCCAGGCACGTCCGATCTGGCTCTGGACGCTGAGGTCGAGGCGCGGGCGGAATGCCATGCCGCTGACCTCGGCATGACGGACCCGGTCGGCGCGCAGGAACCGCTCCGCCTGCAGGTCGACCTCCCAACCGTAGAGGTACCAGCGGTCCCGGTCGAACAACAGGCCACAGGGCTCCAGATCATAGTCGCTGACCCGGCCGCGATACGGGTTTTCATGCCGGATGCGCACGCGCCGGGACGCGAGCAGCCCCTGCATGAAGGCATCGACCGCCGCCTGCATGTCGGCGACCGCCACCGGTTCCGGCTCGGGGTGGAAAACGTCGACCGGCGGCCGTTCAATGGCAACGATCCGGTCGCCCTGCTCGATCACCTCGCGGGCGCTCCTGGGCAGCGAGGCGAGCAGCTTGGCCTGCGCCGTGCCCAGGTCCTCTAGCAGGGGTGTCGCCCGCAGCCCGCGCACCAGCGCCAGCGCGACGAGCAGCGCCGCCGTTTCTCCCCGCGTCAGCGCGACCGGCGGCTGGAGATATCCCCGCGCCAGACGGTAGCCGCCCTCCGCGCCGCGCTCGGCCTCCACCGGAATGCCGAGCGCGATCAGGCGGTCGACGTCGCGGTAGATCGTGCGAACCGAGACGCCGAAACGCTCGGCCAGCTCGGTTGCCCGGCGCTGACCGCCGCTCAGCAGCAGAAGGATCCCCAGTGCCCGTTCTATCGTGTTCATCGCCCGCCCCGGCTCAACCCCACCCCGTCCGCGAAAGAGATCTCCCGCGGCGCGAAAAACCGATTATGGGCCGATCATACCTGACGCCCTGCTGTCAGGTATGATCCTCGACACTCCCTTATCGACAGATTTTCAAACGGTAGGGGACCAGTCATGACCACTTCGAATCACACCGCCGCTCTCACGATCAGGATGGATGCCGGCCGCACGCTGTGGCGCAGTCTCTCGGGCCGCTGGCAGGCGTGGCGGCGCATCCGCCGCAGCCGGCGGGAGCTCGACCGGCTGAGCGAGGAGCAACTGGCCGACATCGGGCTGAAACGCACGCCGACCGGCTATGACGTGCAGACGGAGCTGCGCACGCGCGACATAAGGCTCTTGCGCGAAATGTCGAAGACCTGGGGGTACTGGTTGTGAAGCGACCCGGTGGCGGCGCCTATGCTTGCGCCGCCGCCCGAAACCGTCGCCTCAGGATGCGGCGCGATTGGCGTCGTACTGGCCGTGCTCGCGGAACCGCTCGAGATAGGTCGGCAGGATCGCCATCAGCGTGCGTGCCTCGATGCCGAGCCCGTCCAGAGTGCGCCCGTCCGCAATCGCCGCCTCGCTGACCACATTGTCGGACTTCAGCAGCTCGACCTGATCGACGGTGAGCATCGGATTGGGGAGCAGCTGCAGCACGCTTGCCTGGACGCGGGCCACGGAAAACGGCAGCGTCACCAGCAGGCGCTTGCGGCGGATGACCTCAAGCATCAGTTCCAGGCATTCCCGGAAAGTCTTGATCTCCGGTCCGCCCAGTTCATAGATCGTGCCGCGCGTGGTCTGCCCGTCGACCGCCATGGCAACCGCCTCCGCGACATCGCCGACGAAAACGGGCTGGAAGCGTGTTGCGCCGCCACCGACCAGCGGCAGCACCGGCGACATCCGCGCCATGGAGGCGAAGCGGTTGAAGAAGCCGTCCTCCGGGCCGAAGACGATGGAGGGGCGGAAGACGACGGCCTCGGGCACGGTCTCGAAGACCCCGGCCTCACCCATCGCCTTGGAGCGGCCATAGACCGACGGCGATTCGGGATCGGCGCCGATGGCGGAGACATGAACGACGGTGTCGATGCCTTCCGCGCGGGCGGCCTCGGCGACGGCGCGCGGCCCGAAGGTCTGCACCGCGTCGAAGGACTGGGCGCCGGCCTCATAGAGAATGCCGACAAGATTAACCACGGCATCCGCGCCCTGCACCGCGCGGTCGACCGACCAGCGATGCCGCAGGTTTGCCTGGACCGGCATGATCTGGCCGACGGCGCCGAGCGGCTGCACGTGTTCGGCGAGATCCGGCCGGCGCACGGCAACGCGCACCCGGTAGCCGCGGCGCGCCAGCGCGCGCACAACATGGCGCCCGAGAAACCCCGAGCCGCCGAAAACCGTGACGAGTTTGCCATTCAGGGCGGATGAACCGGAGGCGGTCGTCATGCCAGTCGCTCCCTTGCCGGACGTAATGCTTTCCCGCGCGGCGCGCGGGCTTTCAGCAGGTCTCTTAGCCCTTGCGCCGGCGTCTGTGAAGGGCAGTTGTGCATGAACCGCATATGAGCGCAAAAGGCCCGTTGACAAGCCCGTCCACGGCTCTTACAAGCGCTCCTCACGAGCCCAGGTGGCGGAATTGGTAGACGCGCTAGCTTCAGGTGCTAGTGCTCGAAAGGGCGTGGAGGTTCGAGTCCTCTCCTGGGCACCAAATTCCGGTTCCGGATCTTGCCAATTGATCCAGAACGTCGAAAAAGGTCCGGTTTTCCGGGCCTTTTTTCGTTTTTGGCGCGGAATTTTCCGAGCCTCGCCCGCCCGGCATTGGCGCTGCTCCCCCTCCCCGGTTGATTTTGCCCGAAAGACCAGCGCTAGATGGCGCATTGCGTGTCCTTCTCAGAAATCCCAAACCGTTCATGTCCAACGATTTCACCTCCGTCGACGCCTTCATTGAGCGCTGGAAACCCTCCCGCGGCAGCGAGATGGCCAATTTTCAGAGCTTTGCCGCCGAACTCACGGATCTGCTTGGCGTCGAACGGCCCAAGCCGGCCGACAGCGACGGCACGGCCAACGACTATCGTTTCGAACGACCGGTGACCTTCACCCACACCGGGCGCGGCAACAGAGGGCGCATCGACCTCTACCGCAGGGGCTGTATCGTGATGGAGGCGAAGCAGGGCGGCGACCGCCAGACGCCCAGGAACGCGGATCGGCTGACGCTGACGCAGATGTGCAATTTGCTGGAAAAGCTGCGCACGGGCGAGACCATCGAGGGCAAGGACCAGGAGATCTATGAGCAGGGTCTTGTCGGCATTTTGAGAGACATTCACGACCGCATCGACGCGGCGGTCGCCGAGGCCTATGGCTGGCCGGTCGATCTCAGCGACGAGGAAATCCTGTTCCGCCTCGTCGATCTCAACAAGGAGCGCGCGGCGGAAGAACCGGCCGGACACATCCGCTGGCTGCGGCCCGACTATCAAAACCCGCAAGGCCGCAAGAGCGAAGCGAAGGGCAAGCAGGTCGAACTGGCAGTCGGCACCGCCGAGACGGTCACGAAAGCCCCCTGGCCGAAAACCCTGCCCGAGCAGATCGCCCGCCGCTTCCAGCCCGCGCGCACCGCAAGCGTCGCGCCGCTTCTCGACAGCCTTGCCGCCATCGGCCAGGCACAAGTTACCGACGACGGGAGGTACGCGGCATGACCACGCTTTGGGGCTTGCATATGCCTGAAGACATCGGTGGTGACGCGCTTGAACAGGGCTATGTCGCGATTGGATGGTCTGAGCTCGGCGAGCTTTCTCCGCTGCCCAACGAGCGCGAAGCCGTCAAGGCTGCTTTGACGAGTGTCTACCCGGATAAAAAGGCGGGAGGGATTCCGGTAGAGGCCGGGGTCATTATCAGATTCCTTCATGTGATGAAGGAAGGCGACTACATCGTCTATCCTTCCAAGCACGACCGACAGGTCAATATCGGCAAGGTCGCTGGGCCGGTAACCTATCATCCCGGCGTCGAAGACGAGCCAAACGACTACCCTAACCGACGCAAGGTGGATTGGGTTCGCAGTTTCCCCAGAAGCGACTTCTCTCAATCAGCCCTTTACGAAATTGGGTCGTTCCTGACCTTGTTCCTTGTGAAAAATCACAAGATGGAGTTTTTGGCGAAGATTGATCCGTCATTTACGCCTGTTCCATCGGAAGACGAAGCGCCTACGCCTGATGATGATAGCGTGACAAGCAATGTCTCTCGCCAAGCGGTTGAGACGACGCAGGATTATGTGATCCGCAAGATCTACAACGGGCTGAATGGATATGAATTCGAGCATTTCGTAGCGCATCTTCTCCATTGCATGGGCTACACTGCGCGCGTCTCTGAAAAATCTGGAGACGGCGGCGTGGATGTAATTGCTCATACGGACGAGCTTGGTTTTGAACCGCCAATCATCAAGGTTCAATGCAAGCGCAAGACCGAGCAGACCGGGGACCCAGAAGTCAGTCAGTTGCTCGGGACATTGGGAGAGGGCGAATGCGCGTTGTTCGTCAACCTGGGCTCCTACAGCAAGCCTGCCCGTGCTCTAGAACGTAACCGATCCAAACTCAGGCTTATCGACGGCGAACAGCTCGTCGGGCTGGTCTTGGAGCACTACGACAAATTCTCGGCCCGTTATCGTAGCTTGATCCCGCTGCAGCGGATTTTTATTCCCGATGTATGAGCCAAACACCTCGCGCAGCAGCTAGTAGACTCACAGGCAGTCAGGCCGCGCCGACAAGGGCCTCTTCATCACCACAGGCGCCTTCACCAGCCAGGCCTCGGAAGAAGCCACCCGCGACGGCGCCATCGCCATCGACCTCATCGACGGTGAGCGGCTGTGCGACCTACTGAAGCAATATGATCTGGGCGTCACGACCCGGATGATCGAGGAGGTGACGATCAACGGCACCTAGTTCGACAGCCTGTAGTGCCGATGGCAACAGACACGACAGGGGCGATGCCCGACAAGCCCGGCGCGCTCGGTGTCGAGGCGGGCTTGCAGCGATTTCTGAATTTTAATGATGTTCGTCCGGCCTGGCACTCTGTAGCCGGATACTGAACGTCCGGTCGGCGGTGCGGCTGGAGGGGAAGACTGGTGGAGCCAGGCGGAATCGAACCGCCGACCTCTTGAATGCCATTCAAGCGCTCTCCCAACTGAGCTATGGCCCCGTCTTCCAGGTCTTGAGCTTCGGGCCGGGGCCGATGGTCTCGGCTGGGCCTGAAGTCTCCCGGCGTGTCGGCGATTGGGGTCGCCTTGGCCGGTGCGGGCGGAAAATACGTCTTCCGCCCTTCAAGTCAAGCGGAATAATCGGCGCTTCAAACAATCGCCGATTTCCGCGCCCCCGGGCCTGTGGACAACCGCGACACGCGATTGCCCGCACGCGCGGTTGCTAGCGGTCGGTGTCCTCGTCGTCGCGTTCGACAACGATGCCCGGCACATCCGCGTCTTCCTCGTCTTCATCATCGATGAAAACGTCGTCGGCGGCCGTGTCGTCGACATCCTCGTCGTCATCGTCAAGCGAGACGCTGGCATCGCCTTCCGTTTCGGCGTCCGCCTCTTCCAGGCTGACGATCTCGGCGCCCTCGTCTTCCGTCTCGTCTTCGTCGTCATCCACCACGGCTGCCTTTGCGGCCTTCTTCAGACGCACGGACTGGGCCGGAATGTAGACCGTGCCGCATTTCGGGCAGGTAATCGGATCGCGGTTCAGGTCGTAGAATTTCGCCCCGCATCCGCTGCACAGCCGTTTTGTGCCAAGTTCGGGTTTTGCCACGGTTTCAACCCTTGTTCTTTGATAATCGGGCGTTCGCTTAAAGACTGCCCGTCGATCTGTCAAAGCCTAATCCGGCCTGCTTCGTCAAACGGTTTGTGACGGTCGGCAAAGGGGCCGTAAAGAGCAGAACTTCACGCACAAGCGCCACGGTGACGGATCGCATCCGGCATGGTAGGACGTGCCGTGCAACACTCGGCCTGAAGACGCGGAATTCCAACATGTCCCAACTGCTTCCCGCAACCCCCTATACGGCGCGTGCCGGATCCCGTCTCTCCGGCCGTGTGACCGTGCCGGGCGACAAGTCGATCTCGCATCGCGCCCTGATGCTCGGGGCGCTTGCCGTCGGCCGGACCACGGTGCGGGGCCTGCTCGAATCGGAGGACGTGCTGAACACGGCAGCCGCGATGCGTGCCTTTGGCGCGCGGATCGAGCGCGACGCGGACGGCACCTGGCAGGTCGATGGCGTGGGCGTCGGCAGCCTGATGGAACCCGACGGCGTCATCGACTACGGCAATGCGGGAACGGGCGTGCGCCTGGCGCTCGGCCTGGCCGGAACCCATCCGATCGCCACCACCTTTGCCGGCGACGCCTCGCTGTCGCGCCGGCCGATGGGCCGGGTGCTCGATCCGCTGCGTCAGATGGGCGCCCTTGTCGTCGCGCGTGACGGCGACCGCCTGCCGCTCTCCATCCGCGGCGCCTCGACGGCAGCCCCGATCACCTACCGGGTCCCGGTGCCTTCCGCGCAGGTGAAATCGGCGGTGCTGCTCGCCGGCCTCAACACGCCGGGCAGGACCACCGTGATCGAGCCAGTCGCCACCCGAGACCACACGGAGCGCATGCTCGCCGGCTTCGGCGCGGACATCTCGGTGGAGATCGACGCCGACGGCGCACGCGTCATCTCGATCAACGGCCCGGCGGAGCTGACGCCGCAGCAGATCGTGGTGCCCTGCGATCCCTCTTCCGCCGCCTTCCCGATCGTCGCCGCGCTGATCACGCCGGGGTCGGACATCACCGTCGCGGATGTCCTGCTCAACGAGCATCGCACCGGCCTGTTCAAGACGCTGCAGGAGATGGGCGCGGATCTCGCCATCGAGAACATCCGCGAGACGGGCGGCGAGCAGCTCGGCGACATCCGCGTGAAACATTCCCGGCTGACCGGCATAGAGGTGCCGGCAGAACGCGCGCCCTCGATGATCGACGAATATCCGGTGCTCGCCGTCGCCGCCGCCTTCGCGCAAGGGACCACCGTGATGCAGGGGCTGGAGGAGCTTCGGGTCAAGGAGAGCGACCGCCTTTCCGCCGTCGCCGCCGGCCTTGCCGCCAATCGCATCGTCTGCGAGGAGGGCGAGGCAACGCTTACGGTGCATGGCCGGCAGGGGCCGATCGGGGGCGGCACGGTCGTCACCCATCTTGACCACCGCATCGCCATGACCTTCCTGGTGCTCGGCATGGCCGCCGACGATCCAGTCACCATCGACGACGCCAATGTGATTGCCACCAGCTTTCCCACGTTCCTCGACCTGTTCGCGGAGCTTGGCGCATCGCTGGCACCGCGTGGGGAGACTGCGGCATGATTATCGCAATCGACGGACCGGCCGCATCGGGCAAGGGCACGCTGGCACGGCGGCTCGCAGCGCATTTTGGCCTGCGCCACCTCGACACCGGCCTGACCTACAGGGCAGTGGCGGCCGCCCTGCTCGCACGCGGGTTGCCGCTCGGCGACGAGGCGGTGGCGGTGGCGACCGCGCGCAATCTCGACCTGGCGCATCTCGACCGCGACGTGCTGTCGGCGCATGAGATCGGCGAGGCCGCCTCGCGGATCGCGGTTCTGCCCGGACTGCGCCAGGAGCTCGTGCGCCTGCAGCGAGCCTTTGCGATGGAACCGCCGGGCGCCGTGCTCGACGGGCGCGACATCGGCACGGTCGTCTGCCCGGATGCCACTGTGAAACTCTATTGCACGGCCTCGGCTCAGGAGCGCGCAAGGCGGCGCACGACGGAGCTTCAATCAAAGGGAGTCGAGGCGTCGCTGGAGACCGTCCAGGCCGATCTGGAACGTCGCGACGCCCGCGACGCGGCCCGCACGGTCGGACCGCTGAAACTTGCAGACGATGCGCACTTGCTCGACACCTCGGAAATGGATATAGAAACGGCGTTCAAGGCGGCTGTGGATATCGTCGACAACGTGTACGCTCGATAAGCGGACACGCCGTTGGCGTTTTCCGCGTCGGCAGCATCGCTTCGGATCGCGCGCCGCGCGGTTCTTTGAGGCGGTCGCGACCGCAACACCCGCCTTGCACATTTGCAGACAGAAGCCCAGGTCCTGCGGCCCCCGCTTCGCCGGCTCGCATTCGCCACCTGAGACAAAGGGGATGGCGCTGCGATTGCACCACTGCCGAAACGGCACGGTGCCGGGTGGCACACAGGATCGACCGACACCACAAACCCGCCGGCGACGAGCCAGATTTGGCTGCCAGGAGTTTCGATGAACAGTTTGAACCCCACTCGCGATGAATTTGCCGCTCTTCTGGAGCAGAGCTTCGAAGAGACGGAGCTGCAGGAAGGCTCCGTCGTCACCGGCAAGGTTGTCGCGATCGAGAAAGACCTTGCGGTCATCGACGTCGGCCTCAAGGTCGAGGGTCGTATCCAGCTGAAGGAATTCGGCATCAAGGGTCGCGATGGCGACGATGCCGGTGTGTCCGTCGGCGACACCGTCGAAGTTTACCTTGAGCGCGTCGAGAACGCGCTCGGCGAAGCCGTGCTGTCGCGCGACAAGGCCCGCCGCGAGGAAAGCTGGATCCGTCTCGAAGCCGCCTTCGAGGCGAACGAGAAGGTCAGCGGCCAGATCTTCAATCAGGTCAAGGGCGGCTTTACCGTCGATCTCGACGGCGCCGTGGCCTTCCTGCCGCGCAGCCAGGTCGACATCCGCCCCGTGCGCGATGTCCAGCCGCTGATGCACACCCCGCAGCCGTTCCAGATCCTCAAGATGGACAAGCGCCGCGGCAACATCGTCGTGTCGCGCCGCGTCGTTCTGGAAGAAACCCGCGCCGAACAGCGTTCGGAGCTGGTCCAGAGCCTCGAGGAAGGCCAGGTCATGGAAGGCGTGGTCAAGAACATCACCGACTACGGTGCGTTCGTCGACCTCGGCGGCATCGACGGCCTGCTGCATGTCACCGACATTGCATGGCGCCGCATCAACCATCCGAGCGAGGTTCTCGCGATCGGTCAGACCGTCAAGGTCCAGATCATCCGCGTGAACCAGGAAACGCACCGGATCTCGCTGGGCATGAAGCAGCTTGAAGCCGATCCGTGGGACGGCATCGAGGCCAAGTACCCGGTCGACGCCAAGTTCACCGGCCGCGTGACCAACATCACCGACTACGGCGCGTTCGTGGAACTGGAGCCGGGCATCGAAGGCCTGATCCACGTTTCCGAGATGTCCTGGACCAAGAAGAACGTCCATCCGGGCAAGATCGTTTCCACCTCGCAGGAAGTGGAAGTGATGATCCTCGAGGTCGATCCGGTGAAGCGCCGTATCTCGCTCGGCCTGAAGCAGACGCTCCAGAACCCGTGGGAGGCCTTCGCCGAGAAGTTCCCGTCGGGCACCGAGGTCGAGGGCGAGGTCAAGAACAAGACCGAGTTCGGTCTGTTCA
>PARB01000073.1 GCA_002709505.1 Paracoccaceae bacterium
CCGTCATCGTCATCTCAGTATTGGTCCGTTCTCGCCCCGTGCAGTGCGAAGGTCAGCAGTGCTGGTGTCTCACCCCATCCTGACGCACAGGGGCCAGCCGGTTGTGGTTGCTGTTGTATCGGCGTGTATTCACGTCAACCAAGGCGTACCAATCGGGATGGGCTCGGCGGGCCCCATCAGCAGCTGGCGCACAACGAGCGTCAACCGACGACCGGGATGTCGACGGCGATCGCGGGCGTTCAACTTGTCACCGGCGTTGAATCACGGATCCCTCTTGACAGAAGGCTTCTCTGTGTGACAGAAATGGCAGATACTCGCCCCATAGGCGAGCCAGTTGCTTTGATCAGGAGGCTTGAGTTGAACACAGACCTGTCCGTGAACTACATATCCGTCGGCGGAATCAGGACGCGCTATATCGATCAGGGCGAGGGTCCGGTCATCCTCCTGATCCACGGTGGCCACTCGGGTATGATCATGCCGGGCGGCGGGGATGGTTGGGCTCCCGTCATCGCTCCTCTGGTCGACAAGGGCTTCCGCGTCGTGACCTTCGACAAGCTGGGGCAGGGAGAGACTGACCTCGCGCCGACGCATGCCGAGTGGACGTTCGATGCGGTGGTCAAGCACGCCAGGGGCTTCATCGACGCTCTGGGACTCGAGGACATGATTCTGGTCGGGCACTCGCGCGGTGGCCTGCTGGCGAGCAAGCTCGCTCTTGACATGCCGGAGTCGACCAAAGGTCTCTTCATCGTGTCGAGCGCGACGCTCGCTGGCACCGACCCTAAGTTCCGCGACGTTGAGTTCTACGACGCGATCACGCGTTCGCTTCCGGCGGACGCGTCTCCGGAGGAGATCTGCGGAGCCTTCTTCCGTGCGCTGTACGTGACCCCGGTGCCGCAGGAACAAATCAATGCGGCCGCCGCCAAGTACGTCAAGGAGAACCACCAGAACGCCCTCAAGACCTACCCGATGGTTGAGAAGAAATACTGGGAGCCGAGTCTTCAGGCGGCGAAGGACGACATCCGCGCTCGCCTCTTCGCCGGCGAGGTCAATATTCCCGTCGAAGTCGTCTGGGGCCGCGACGATCGCTCGGCGCCGGTTGACCTGGGCATCGCCTTCTACCAGAAGCTCGCCCTCGTCTCGGAGACCACGAGCCTGCACATCCTGGGAACCGCGGGCCACTTCGTCTTCGCGGAGCGAACCGAGGACTTCGTTCGAATCCTGGCGGACTACGCAGGCCGTCGCAGCGCCAGCTATGCGACGCGTCGTTGATGGTGATCCTGGGGAACTATCCCGCTTGACGGGGTCTTCGAGTCCGTGCCGGATTGGCGCAGCGCGCCCAGATCGTGCTGCTGGCTTCGGCGTGCGAGTCGAACACCGCGATCGCGGACAAACTGGCCTGTATCTCTTGAAGTGGCCCCCCTGTTCGTGTCCGGTTTCCGGCGACCACGGTGGGCTCTGGGAGAGGGGCCGAAGACAGCGGCGGTTTTCGGCTGGGCGTGATGTGCCCGTGAAAGAGATCGCGGCGCCCGTGGCTCCGTCCTCCCCGGACGAACCCGGTTGAGGGAATTGTTGCCCGGGCTGGTGTGCCGGTTGCGCTCAGCGCGCCGGGCCGGCCCGGCGCAGGCGCCGGATGAAGCACAAGCGCGGGATCCAACGAATCCGCCGGACGGGTCAAATCCACCAAAACACGGCCCGGCAACCGGTACCTCAAAGGTGCCCTGGGCATCGCTGCTCTGTCCTGCGCGAAATCGAAGAACACCTACCTCGGTGCCAGATACCGGCGCATTGCCTCCCGGCGCGGACCCGCCAAAGCCCTCGTCGCCGTCGAACACTCCATCCTCACCGCAGCGTGGCACATGCTCACCACCGGCGAACTCTACAACGACCCCGGCGCCGACTACTTCACCCGGCAGACACCCGTTAAAACCATGGCCCGGGCCGTCAGACAACTAGAATCCCTCGGCTATCAAGTCATTCTCGAACCCCTGCAACAGACCGGATAACACCGCTCACCCCACGCACCCCACCGCACTCACCTAATTTTCATGTCAGAGGGGTTGACGAACGTCACATTTTCAGTCATTTTCTTGAATACAGAAATATTCTCTGCAAATTATGAAAGGTCGGTTCCATGCTCAACCCGGTGCTAACTCAAACAGGTCCAGTCCAAGGCCGTGAAGATGACGGGGTGCGCAGTTGGCTCGGGATCCCCTACGCCGCGCCGCCCTGGGGCCGGCACCGATTCGCACCGCCCCAGGCCCCTACTCCATGGAGCTCTGTTCGCGATGCCTCCTCGTACGGGCCCCCGGCGCCCCAGGTCCTGCAACTGCCTGGCTCGGAGATCCCGCCGTCAACCGATCCGGCACCTGACTGTCTGACCCTCAACATCTGGGCCCCGAGTGCAGCTCCAGAGGCATTGCCGGTCATGGTGTGGTTCCACGGCGGAGCCTACCTCGCCGGGGCAGGTTCAGAACGGGCGTACAACGGGACCGCACTGGTCCGCGAGGGCGTCCTGGTTGTCACCGTGAACTACCGGTTGGGTGTGGACGGCTTCGGACAGATCGACGGCGCCGTTTCCAACCGCGGGATCCTCGACCAGATCGCGGCACTGGAATGGGTGCGGGACAACATTGCCGGCTTCGGAGGTGACCCGCAAAAGGTCACAATCTTCGGAGAATCCGCAGGCGCCGGATGTGTCCTGGCCCTGCTAACCATGCCACGCGCCCGCAATCTGTTCCATCGGGCCATCGCCCAGAGTATTCCTCGGATGTTCTTCTCCCCACCACTCGCGCACTCGGTCACCCAGGCCGTCGCCGCCGCAGCCGGCATCGAAGGAACAGCAGATGCACGCACCCTTGCGACGTTGACTCCTCAGACGCTGGCCGACGCAACGCGGCTGGTCATCAGCACCATGGGAAACCGCGCCGACGAATGGGGTACCCTCGCCTACACTTCCTCGTCGTCTGGGCCGATCTTTGGGCCGATCGTGGACGGAGACACGATGCCGGAGGACCCATGGACGGCGCTTCGAAATGGCGCCGCCCGCGAAATACCCATAATCACCGGCCATACCCGCGACGAATACCGTCTTTTCACCGCCCTACGAAAGCGGTTTAGCATCACCACGGAAGAAGCGGACACCGCCCTGCACATCTTCGCACCCAACGGAGACGCCGACGGCTACCGCGCCATTATGCCGCAAGCAGAACCCGGGGAGCTCTACGAAAAGGTCAATACCGACTACCTGTTCCTCGCCCCTACACTGCAGGCTGCCATGGCCGCCGCCGACGCCGGGGGACACGTGTTCGTCTACGAGCTGTGCATCGACCCGGTAGGGGGCATGGGCTCCCCGCACGCCATTGACGTGCCCTTGACCTTCAACACCCTGGACACCGGAATGGGAGCGCTGATCCCGGAGCCAACTGACTCAGTGATCGAATCCGGCATCCGGATGCGCAGCGCATGGACCCGCTTCGCCGCAACCGGAAACCCGGGATGGCCGCAGTGGGGCCCAGACCAGTCGGTACAGATATGGGGCGGCGAGAACCCTGTGGTGCGCTACCCCGAATCGGAACGGCTTGAACTGTCCCTGACGGATAGTTGCGGCGCCCTCGAGCTATTGCAACATCAAGAGCTGGGCCGGTGAACGCCCAACCAGGACGCCGCCACCGCTTTCATCCTTACCCGGCCCCGTGATTCACACGATCGAACGCTGCGCAGGAATTCTTCCTCGTTCGCTAGGGCGTGTCTCCTAAAGCTGTCAGCCAGATGATGATTGCCCGGAGAACTGCTCCGCCGCGGTAAGTCAGGGCGAGCTTGTCATAGCGGGTCGCCAGGGCCCGCCATTGCTTGAAGATGTTGAAGTTTCGTTCGACGACATTTCGGCCCTTGTAGTCCTCTTTGTCGAAGGCAGGCGGCCTGCCACCGGTGGAACCTCGTCGCTTTCGGTGGCCAATCTGGTCGGACGGTTGCGGGATGACTGCGGTAATACCGCGGTCGCGGAGGTGGGTTCGGATCGCTCTCGAGGAGTAGGCCTTGTCACCGCGGACGCGGTCCGGGCGGGTTCTGGGTCTGCCCTGACCCGCCCGGTTGATCTTCAGCTGGTTCATGAGGTGGGCGAACATCGGCGCGTCCCCGCCCTGGCCCGGAGCGACTAGCAGAACCAAGGGCCTGCCTTTGCCATCAACCAAGGCGTGAATCTTGGTGCTCAATCCGCCCCGGGACCGTCCAACCGCATGATCGTCCGGCTCAGCAAACAGATTCATGTAATTCGAACCGGCCCCCTGTGGTGCGCGGCAGGTTGGTGCCGTGCTGGTGGGAGCTGGTAGGGCTTCTCGTCCATACATACGACTGGCACCTGCGGGTCGTAGGGACGGTGGTAGACCTCCAGCACGTCTTCCATCCGAGCGACGAACTCGCCGTTCGCGTGCGGCGGGATCGTCCAGCACTTCTTCAGATGAGGACGAAGCCCCCCTTTTTCAGGGTCCGACCGATCGTGGAGTGATCCAGCGGCGGGAGCCCGTCGGTGAGCAGCACATGTTTCTCCAGCAACCGTAGCGACCACCGGTCGAACCCTGCCGGTGGTTTCGTGCACGCCAGCGCGATCACTCGCGCCTCGACGTCTCCGGTGACCTTCGCCGGCACCGGCGGCGTGGCCCGCTTGCGGCGGCCGATCACGTCATCCACGTTCCCGTGAGACTCGGTGAACCGCTTCGCGACCAGATACACTGTGCCCTCCGACGCCCCGACTCGCTCGGCTACCACCCGTCGATCCGACACCGGCCCAGCGGACTCGTCCAACTCCAGCAGAATCCTGGCCCTCATGATCGTCCGCGCAGGATTCGAGCCCCGCGAAATCACCCGGGTCAGCTTCACCCGATCAGCAACCGTCAATGTGACGACATGTTCCTTCGGCCTCGGCATGACAGTCTCTCCTCCCGATCAAGTATCAATCGAGACAAGCCAACCAGCAATACCCGTTACATTAGACGCGACACGCTACTAGCGACGCCCTCATTGGCTGATCGTGAAGTGATCCACAACCGGCCTGGCGAAGAGAAGACACGCTCCCTGGGTTAGGTGGGTCCGGACGCGGACTACGCCAGGGATCCGCCGTCGACCGGCAGGTTCACGCCCGTGATGAATGCTGACTCTGGGCCCGCGAGGAACAGGGCGGCGTAGGCGACATCGGATGCCTCGGTGAGACGGCCAAGTGGCACATTGGCGGTCGCTGCGGCGGTGGCGGCCTCGATGTCGGCCCCCTCTCCGAGGAACTGCCCCCACATCTGCGTGTTGGCGGCGAGCGGGCACACGGAGTTCACGCGAATGTTGAAAGGCGCGAGTTCTCGGGACAGGGAGCGCGTCAGCATCACCGCAGCCCCCTTGGACGACTGATAGCCGGCGAGGTCGGCGCGCGCCTTCAGGCCGGACAGCGAGGCGGTGATCACGATGGAGCCCCCGCCGCGCTCCACGAGCGCCGCCTTGGCCGAGCGGGCGGCGAGCCACGGACCGCGAGCATTAATCGCCATCAGCCGGTCGAACTGCTCCACGGTGGTGTCGGTGATCGACGTGAACGTCTGCGGGATGCCGGCGTTGGCCCAAACGATGTCCAGTCCGCCGAACCGGTCAATGGCTGCGGCGACCGCCGCGTCGTTGTCGGCCTCGCTGGAGGCGTCGGCCACGATGTAGTCAGCCGAGCCGCCGTCGTTGCGGATCGATTCGACTGCTGCGACCAACGCGGGTTCATTGACGTCGGTGAGGAGCACGTTGGCGCCCTCAGCTGCGAACAGTTGCGCGCCAGCAAGCCCCATGCCGTTGCCGGCACCGGTGATGAGGGCGGTTTTGGAAGTCAATCTCACGGGAGGTCTCCTGTTGGGAAGGGGTGGATGCGTCGGCGTTCAGAGCCGAACAGTGATTGTCTTGGTCTGCGTGTAGTGCTTGAGGGCCTCGAAGCCCTTCTCACGGCCGACGCCGCTGGATTTGAACCCGCCGAAGGGCGTCTCCACGCCGCCGGCGAAGTACTCGTTGACGTAGACCTGACCGGCGTCGATGCGACGTGCAACGGCGTGGGCGCGGGACACGTCCCGCGTCCAGATCCCGGCGGCCAAGCCGTAGGGAGTGTCGTTCGCGATGTCCACCGCCTCCTCGTCGCTGGAGAAGCGGATGACCGAGAGAACGGGTCCGAAGATCTCCTCGCGGGCTATGCGCATGCTGTTCGACACGTCCGTGAAGATCGTGGGGGCCACGAACAGGCCTCGGCCGCCGTCCCCCATGTCGAGGGTTCTGCCGCCCGCCGCGATGGTCGCGCCCTCGGCCTGTCCGAGGGCGAGATACTCGGAGACACGATCGAACTGGGCACGGTTGGCAATGGACCCCATGTCGAGATCCTGGATGCCAGGGCCGACGCGTGCAACGCGGGCGCGCTCGGTGAGCAGATCGATGAGACGATCGTGGACGTCGGCGTGCACGAGCAGGCGCGTCCCGGCGGAGCAGACCTGCCCTGACTTGAAGGTAAACCCCGCATAGGCGCTGGCCGCTGCCGCTTCGAGGTCAGCGTCTGCGAAAACGATGTTCGGAGACTTGCCACCGAGCTCGAGTGTAAGCGGAATGATCCGCTCCGCCGCGCGCGCCATGATCGCCCGGCCGGTGGCGACCGGGTGGCAGTTGGCGTCGTCACGAACTCAGTATGCGCCGGGCGCGTGTAGAACGCCGCCGCCCCGCGCGTCGATGCGCCGAGCGGCGGATTTGAGGCGAGCTCCTTCCGCATACCCAGGCTTCGGGTCGGCACCAGCGTAGCGCAAGACGAATTGAAGGAAGGGCGGTCCCTCAGCGGCAACAATGCTGGGCTTCGTGGTACGTAGTTTCGCGCGGAGGGCTGGGCTGCGGAGTGCGCGACCGATCGTCATTCAGGCGGGTCGGTCCTCGCTCGTGAGCAGATCGCGCCACATAGCCGCGATCTGCACGTGGGACGCCATCCTGTCGCGTCTTGTTACTAGTGCATCTGCTGTGGTTCGATGAGCGTGAACAGGCTCGGGGGCGCGGGGCCGCAGCTGTCTTGTTGGGGGGCGCAATGCGCAGATCATTGACGGCGACTGCGATTGCAGCACTGGTCGTGTCTGCCCTCGTCGCCTGTACGCCGCAGCCACCAGATCGGGCGACGACCACGGTCGGCGCTGACGGCTTCGAGCTGGCGCTGGACGGTGTGACCGCGACCGGGACTGGCGGTGTGGCACCTGAGGGCACCCAGGTCACCCTCGAGCTTGTGGGCCAGGCGACAGGCGGAGGCCTGGCAGCGACAGTGACAGAGCTTGGCAAGTCCATTTCGCTCACCCTCGGCGATGGATTGCAGCCGGCAAAACCCGTCGACCTGCGGTTCGAGATTCACGAGCCTGCTATCTCCGGTGAGGAGTGGTCGTCGGATCAGACGCTGCTCATCCTGACGGAGTCGGAGGATGGCACAGTAGGGCTCCTCGAGACGGCCCGTGACGGCGATGTCCTCGCCGCCACCACGGACCACCTGTCGTTGTTCCAGCCCATTCAGATGGATTTCGGCAAGGCCCTCAGCCAGGCTCGCGACTTCGTGATGCAGTCGCTTGGAATCGAGATGCCAGCCCCAGACTGCGTGGGAGAGACCGTCACCATCGCCTCGACATTCGAATACCGCATCGACGACCGCGGCTGGGTCCACCCGTGCATCTCATTGGACGGGGACACCATCACCGTCAACCTCTATGCAGCCAGCGTGATGCCCTACCGCGTGGTATCCACGCCACAGGTCACCGGGACGACGGTCGCAAGCCCGGACGGCCAGGGCATTCTGACCGAGTTGGTCAACAGGTGGATCCCGACTCCGTCCGGCGGAGTTGCGATGGGCGGCGGAGCATCCGCCCAGTTCTCGTTCAGCAGCTCAGACCCGCCCCAGTATTTCGAAGCCCGTCAGGACGCGGGCATGGTCATCGGGGCTGTGCTGCTGAACCTCATCGGGATTATCATCAACCCGCTGGGCGGCGGCGCGGCGTTCATGGAGAAGGTGGGTCAGCTCGACTGCCTGTCCGGCGTCGTAAGCGTCGCGGCAGCGGACACGTTCAATGCGTCAACGGCTGCGGAGTTCCTTCGCATCACGCTCGCGTGCGTGGGCACAGCGGCTGCCGCGGCGTCCTACCCCATCCGGCTGGCCCTAGGACTTATCGGCGCGATTCCCGCCCTATTCGCGGGCTCTTTCATAGGACTCTTCAACGAGATAACAGGGCAGGGGACTGTACGCGTTGATGTGATCCGCAACGTCATCCCGTGGGTAATCACTGCGGACGGAATCGGCCCGCTCAAGGTGGGAAGCACGACGTGGGACGACGTGTCCTCTCTCCCGGGATTCACCGGGGACACCGGCCGCTGGGAGAGCGGCTGCGCAGCTGGCGGTTGGTTCGGCGAGGGCACCATCTACGACGGGATGAGCGTGCTGACGCACGACATGAACCTTCCCAGCCCGGGAAGCAGCGACTTGAACTCAATCTCCCTGGGTTCCTACTATCGGACGGGCATCGCCGCGACTGTGCCAGCGGCAACTCTCGAGGGGATCAAGCTGGGATCCTCACAGGCTGACGTCGAGGGCGCCTACCCCGCCGTCTTGCCCCGCGCTCACAGACTGGACATGGGCCTCCTGCTCTACGAAGTGGAGAACGGCGCGGGCCGGGGCATGTCCATCGGGGTGAGAGACGGCGTCGTCATAAACATCACCGTGGGTGACGTACCTACAATCTATGCCCCGGAAGGCTGCGCTTGACTGACGCCGACACCTCGGGGCGTTACTGACTAAGGGCGAGATCCGCTCAGACGTGCAGCTTGAGCAGCGAACTGTCTACCTCATCGCGCTTCGCGCCCGCAGGATCGAGAATGTTGGTGACCGACATCGCAGTGGCGTCGAGCTCCAGGCCCGCGGTGTAGAGGTCGGTGGGGCGTTGCGGAGCGCAGCATCGTTGTCGTCCTCCCAGCGGTGCGGGTAAGGTCCGGGCTGGATGTCCTTGCAGTGGCCGCCGCCGCCGCCGCCGCTGCCTGCGCACCTTCCAGCAAGCGACAGGGCCTCCCTGGGGGCGCTTTTGAGGGAGGCGCCGGTGCGCAAGGGATGACGCAGCGTGAGCTGGAAGCCGCCAGTGGTGTCCCGCAGGGGAAGATCAGCCGGATCGAACGGGGCAGTCCTACCCGGCGCTGCTCACAATCACTCAGGTCGCTGCTGCGCTCGGGCTGGAGCTGACCTGGGACGTGCGCGCCGCGGGGTAGCGATCGTCGAGGCTGGGTGCGCGCGCGAACTATGCGCCCGCCGCTCAGACCCGCGCGTACCCGCGGGATGCCTCCTCGTGCGTGACGCGCGTCGCGCTCAGGACGCACCGTGCACGTCGGTGATATAAACGTTTCGAGCGCGAAAGGTTTTTGACATGGTCGATATTGCTGTCCGTGAAGCCGCGAAGCGGCTGGAGGTCAGTGACCAACGTGTCCGCGACATGCTCCGCTCCGGCGAGCTCACCGGCCGGCAGCTGGCCGGCCATTGGATCGTTGACCTCGGATCCGTTCAGGAGCGAGCCCGACTCGGGTTCCCACACGGCCGGCCGTGGTCCGAGCGGACCGTCAAGTATGTCATCGCCGCACTCTCCTACGGCACCGGCGCGGACGCGAAGACGCAACGCAGGATCATGACGACCGAGACAGGCGAGCTGTGGCGGAAGATCGCTCAAACGATAGAGATCCGCGGATTCTCGACCCGCAACATTGGTCTGGTCCGAAACCAGGTGTCCCTGACGGGGGAGAGCGCGATTGATGTCCTCGGTGAGCGTCTCGTCGGCGAGTCGTCGACGCTTCATGGTTACCTGACCGGCTGCACGTTGGAGGACCTCATCGACGACGCCGGTCTCGTCGACGACCTCAATGGGAACGTCGCTATCTACACACCCAGCTCCGGCAGCAGTACGTGGGTTTCGACAGGGATTGCGCAGAGGGCGCTGGTCGCCGTCGACTGCGCGCGCGCCGCGCCGACCCGCGTGCACAGCGCCGGTGTTCGAGCTCTTGACCAGATGAGAGCGGAATGGCTGACGCGGAACACCTGATCGTCGTCCCGGACAACATCCACCCGTGGAACCTCGTATTCGAAGTCGCGGATGCCACCGACTCGAAAGCGTGGGTTCTCGTCGGCGGGCTGATGGTCCACGCGCATGCGATCCGTGCCGGTGTGAACCCACCGCGCCCGACGGGTGACATTGACCTCCTCATGAACATGGGCGTACATCAGATCAGCGCAGTCGCCGGGCCGTTGCAGCAGCTCGGCTTCCGCCCTCTCGAACCTGTCGGCGGTGGGCCCCTGCACCGGTTCGTTCGAGAGGACGACATCGTCGATGTGATGGTCGGTACGCAGGTGCGCGCACGGTGGGCGCAGCGTGAGGTGCTTCAGGTGCCCGGCGCCCGCCAGGCACTCGCACGCGTCGACTGGTATGCCCTGCAAGGGCAGACCCGTCACGTGCGCATCAGCGTGCCTGACGAGCTGGCGGCGCTCATCGCGAAAGCTGCAGCGTTCCAAGTCGACCAGCGTGACCCCGGGCGTCACCTGGAAGACCTTGGCGTCCTGCTCGCCTCCTCCGGCGGACGCCGGGTGCTTGACCTGGGAAGGCTCACCGCAGGTGACCGAAGGCATCTGCGTCGCGCGGTCACTGAGCTCTCAGACCCCGGTCATGAGGCATGGGCGGTCCTTGACCAGATCGACCGGGCGGTCGGTCAGCGCGCGCTGGCGGCAGTTCTCGATGCTGTCCACGGCGGCGGCGGCGCCGAAGCCGCCGGGGCCGCCGCCCAGGACGCCGCCGCCCAGGGCGACCCCGGGGAGCAGACCGAGGCAGACAGTGCGAGCGGGTCGAAACCGGTCACGCGCCCGCCGCGCATGTGACGAGCACCCACGCCCTGGAGGCCGCCGCAACCTTCACGCTCGACGACGTCGAGCTGGTGGCCTCCTCGGGCAAGACGACGCGTCACCGCCTCAACCGGGGCGGGGACCGGGCCGCGAACTCCGCACTACACAAGATCGCGATCGCCCGGCTCGCCACCGACCCCGATACCCGCGCCTACGCGGCCCGCCTCACTGCCGCCGGTAAGACCAAGAAGGACATCCTCCGCTGCCTCAAACGAGCCATCGCCCGCCAGGTATTCCACCTCATCACCAACCCGCGACCCGCGGCCAACAGCAGCGACATCCGACCCGCACGCAAGCGGCTCGGACTAGCACTCACCGACGTCGCCGACGGCCTCCACTGCGCGACCAGCAAGACCTCGCTCATCGAACGCGGCACGACCCGAGACACCCGATTCCTCAACCACCACCGAGCCTGGCTCACCACACAGCAACACGCCCAAATCGCCGCTTGACAACTTGTGAATCTAGAGGCGGCTGGTCCGGGACTGGCTGGCAGGGTTGGCGTTGGTCGCTTCGCCGTGGTCGTGACTCATGACAAACCTGGCCCCTTCGGGGTGCCTTGCCTATGAACTGTCCGGTCGCGGCGAGTGACCGGCGCCTTCCCGGCCCACCTCGGTGGCTTGATCAGAAGCATGTCCGACCTCGCGGTCGTGGCTCATCACAGGTATGCCCCGAAGTGATCCCTTTCCGGGCCGGCGCCGGTCGTCAGCGACCGGAGTCATCGCCCATCTCAAGGAAAGGACCGGACCGCTGTGAGCACCATTGTCGCGCACACTCATCCGTTCATCATCGGCGTGGACACCCACGCCCGAACCCACACCTACGCCGTCCTCACGGCTGCAGGTGAGCACCTCGGGACCGAAACGTTCCCGAACACCGCGGCGGGCCGTTCCCGCGCGATCTCCTGGGCCGCGCGTCGCGCCAGCGGTGTCGCCGACCCGCTCTGGGTGATCGAAGGGGCAGGCAGCTACGGCGCACAGCTGGCACGCAACGTCACCGACACCGGCTACCGCGTCGTCGAGGCCGCCCGGATGAGCGGTGGTCGGCGAGGGGTCGGCAAGTCGGACCCGATCGATGCGCAGCGGATCGCCGCCGCAGTACTCGCCCTGCCGACCGATCAACTCCGAAACCCACGCCAAGACGAGGGCGTGCGCGCCGCGACGCAGATACTCCTGACCGCTCGCGACGAGCTCGCCGGTGAGCGCACGCGAGCAGTCAACGCACTCACTGCCCTGCTCCGCATCACTGACCTCGGCCTCGACGTTCGTCGCCCCCTCGGTGCTCGCCGGATCGCTGAGGTCGCGCGCTGGCGGACGCGGGACGAGCACATCGCCGCCGCGACCGCCCGGACAGAGGCGATCCGTCTGGCCAAACGGATCCTCGAGCTCGACGCCGAGCTCGATCAGAACATGGCGCGCATCAGCGAGCTCGTCCAAGCCAGCCCGGCCACCGAACTGCTCCACAAGACCGGCATCGGGCCTGTCACAGCAGCGAGAACTCTCGTCGCGTGGTCTCACCCCGGCCGAGTCACCAACGAAGCCGCGTTCGCCGCTCTCGCGGGGGTGAATCCCATCCCGGCATCCTCGGGCAACACCACACGACACCGACTCAACCGCGGCGGAGACCGGCAGCTGAACCGAGCGCTGAACGTCATTGCGATGGTCCGAATGGTCCACGACCCCGGCACCCGCGCCTACGTCGACCGGCGGCGCGCCGAAGGCAAGACCGACCGCGAAATCCGGCGCATCCTCAAGCGCTACCTCGCCCGCAGCATCTATCGACACCTCAACGCCGCCTCAGCCGCTCAAACTGGGGGTTGACGAGACATAGAAGCTTCATAGGAGCATCAACGCCCTCGCGGAGACGGTCGTGGGGCTCTACAAGACCGAGTGCGTGAAGATCGACGGCCCGTTCCGGACCGCCGACGAGCTCGAACTCGCGACGCTGTCCTGGGTGCACTGGTTCAACGAGAACCGGCTGCACTCATCGATCGGATACCTCACACCCATCGAGAAGGAGAACGAGTACTACCGTGAGATCAACCCCCAGAGCCAGCCGGCCCTGGGAGAACTCGCCCCCCACTAAACCCGGGGCGATTCAAACTGGAAACAAGCCCTCGAACAACTCGCTCTCGCCTACCCCGACCGCATCAACCCCCACCTCTAACCCCCAGCCGATGCCGCTTACACAAAAACCTTGACAAGCCCGGCTCCTTCAACGGCTTCGGCCCTCTCAGGCCCTTCCCGGTGGCGGGTTCCTTCGCCGCCCGCTCCGCGACCCGCGCCTCGTAGTCCCGCGCCGGCTGACCCTCCAGCTCTGCCAGCGCCGCCCGGATCCGGCCCCGCCGGTCCTGCCCGCCAGCCCAGTCGTCCGGCAGCTCGGACCCTGAGCGATCCCCGAGCTGCTCGTCCTCCGCAGCGTCGGTGGCGGCCGCCTCGGCCAGGACCGCAGCTGCCAGCTCGTCGCGGGTACGGTTGGCGAAGTACGACGCGTCCGCTTCGATCTTCGTCCCGTCGATCGCGACCAGTCCCGCGTCCACCAGCCCGGCCTTCACGCAGAGCCCGAGGACCTGGGAGAACAGCCCTGCGATCGCGTCCTGGTGACGTGCCCGGAACCGCGCCAACGTCGCGTGATCGGGGGACTGATTCACCGCGATCACCCGGTAGGCGACGTCCTCGACCAGGCGCTTCTCGATCCGACGGGAGGAGCGCTCCCCGGTGCAGTACGCGTAGATCAGCACGCCGAGCATCATCTCCGGGTCGTAGACGGCCCCGCCGCGCCCGTCAGCGCGGAACGCGGCGTAGAACGCCGTCAAATCCAACTCCGCGACCACATCGATCACAAAGAACGCCAGATGATCCTCCGGCAACCAATCCCGCACCGACGGTGGCAGCAGAAACCCCTGATCCCGATCACGCAAACGCACATTCACGACCACACCTAATCATCCCCTGACCAGGCATAACCCCACCCCAGGCGCGCTCGATCACCTGCAGATTCATGCGACAGCCTCAGGAGCGGCAAAGTGTCCCGCGTCAAGTATTTGGCAGGATTTCTTCTCTTTCGAAGTTGGGGATGGTGGGGTCG
>PARB01000074.1 GCA_002709505.1 Paracoccaceae bacterium
CATCTCGTACTCCTTCCAGCCGATCACCGATTCCTCGACCAGAACCTCGGTCGTCGGCGAGGCGTCGAGGCCGCGCTCGATGATGTCGAGGTATTCTTCCCGGTTGTAGGCGATGCCGCCGCCGGTGCCGCCGAGCGTGAAGGACGGGCGGATGATCGCCGGCAGGCCGATGTCGTCGAGCGCGTCGAGCGCCTCCGACAGCGAATGGGCGAGACGCGAGCGCGGCGTCTCCAGCCCGATCTTGTCCATCGCCTGGCGGAACAGCTCGCGGTCCTCGGCCTTGTCGATGGCCTCGGCGGTCGCGCCGATCATCTCGACGCCGAATTTCTCCAGCACGCCCATCTTGCGAAGCGACAGCGCGCAGTTGAGCGCGGTCTGGCCGCCCATCGTCGGCAGCAGCGCGTCGGGGCGCTCCTTCTCGATGATCTGCGCCACGATCTCCGGCGTGATCGGCTCGATGTAGGTCGCATCGGCAAGATCGGGATCGGTCATAATCGTCGCCGGATTGGAATTCACCAGAATCGTCCGGTAGCCTTCCTCGCGCAGCGCCTTGCAGGCCTGGGTGCCCGAATAGTCGAACTCGCAGGCTTGCCCGATGACGATCGGACCTGCTCCGATGATCAGAATGGAAGAGATATCTGTGCGTTTGGGCATTGTTGGCTCGCGAGACTTCGCCCGCGTCCGCCGCTTTGTGGCGGGGCGGGAGGGTGAGGTGATGGCAAATCGGTCGGCTGAACGCGGCTTATAGGCAAAAAGCGCGGGTTGCGAAACCCCATCGCTGGCATCGGGTGCCGCCAAATGACCGCCGTGGGCGTTCCGTCAGTCCTGGCTGGAGGTTTCCGCGGCCCGATGGGCCGTCGCGTCCGGGGTCGGCACGACCGCCGCGACGCTTTCGGTCCCGTTGAAATCGTCGATGCCGCTGGAAATGGCGAAACAGGCAAGGCGGACCGATTTGGGGATCTCGACGGGGCGGCCGTCCCGGTCGCCCTTTTCGTAGTACTGGATCATGCGCTTCTTCAGGCCGAGCCGGTCGGCGGCGTCCTTCTGCTTCAGCCCCAGCGCCTTGCGCCACTGGCGAAACCGGTCCGGCGTCATCGTCTCGAAGCCCTGATCGGAACCTGTCGTCTTCATTGTCGTGTCCGGACCCGCACGCACCCGGCTCCTGCTCCCGTGATCGTTGTCCGGCGCGTCCGCTCCCCTTGCGCCCGCACGGCCGAGGCCGCGCCAATGAATCGGTCCTGCGCAAGAAAATGTCAAACCCGCTCATGCATTGGTTCAGACATGACGCCCTTGGGGATAGCGCCGGCTCTGCGTCAATCCGGACTGGACCTCATTGATAATTTGTTGATAAATACTTAAGTCTGACTTGACGAGGCTTCCGGCTCGGGTCAGTCGGCCTCTCGTTGTTGCGGTTGCCCGCACTCTCCAGATCGATGGATCCCAGCTCATGTCCGCGCGCAACGGCCTCCCGGCCTTGAGTGACACGCTCCTTATACACTCGCGGGCACAGGCCGGCCTGGCGGACTATTGCTGCGCGCGCGGCGTTCCCTACGACCGGGTGATGCGCGAGAACGGTCTCGACCAGTTGAGCGCGCCGATGTCGCTCGGCGACCATATCAGCCTGCGCGCCCATGCGCGCGCGCTGGAGGTCTGCGCTGCCTACTCGGGGGACGAGACCTTTGCCCTTGCCTGGTCGCGGGACATGGGGCCGGGGCGCGACGATACGGTTTCGCTTGCCCTGCGTTACGCGCCGGATTTTCTCACCGCCCTGCAGACGACGGCGCGGTTCATCTGCATCGTTCTCGATCTGGCGGAGGTGCGTGCCCGGCACGCCAGCGGCAGCGCCTCGATCGCATTCGCCCTGTCCCCGGAGCTTGTCTGCCGCGACCAGCTGGTCGACCGGACGGCGAGCAAGACCTTCATGCGGCTGCAGCAGGTCTGCAGCGACGGGGTGCGGCTGTCGCATGTGTCGCTGACGCGCAGCCGTCCGGCCTCGCCGCAGGCGCATGAGGCCTTCTTCGGGGTGCCCGTGCGCTTCGAGGCCGAGGTGAACTGCCTGCGCTACGAAGTCGACGACGCCAGGCAGCCCAACCCGCTGCGCGACGACGACCTGTTCGCGGCGCTGTGCGAGCTGAACCGTCGCCGTCTGGACGACCGGCGCCGGGCGGAGGATTTCACCTCCCGGGTGTGCGATGCGATCGCCGAACGTGTGTCGGATCCGGGGCTTACCGCCGCGACGGTCGCGGGGGCGCTGGCGATCAGCGTGCGGGCGTTACAGCGCCGCCTGCAGGAGCGCGGCCAGACGTTTCAGGGGCTTCATGACGCCGTGCGGTATCGCATGGCCGTCGATCTTCTCGGGTATACGACGATGTCCGTCTCCGAAATCGCCTATCGGCTCGGCTTTTCCGCCACGGGCAATTTTTCGCGCGCGGCCAAACGGTGGTTCGGATGTCCGCCGTCGGCATGGCGGCTGGAGCGGGCGACCTCGGGCAAGGGGGTGCCGGCGGCCTTTGCGTCGCTCGACGCCGCCTCGAAATAGGCGGATCCTTTCAAGCAGCGACGGTATACCGTTGCTGCCGGGCGAGGTCGAAATCCTGAAAATCAAGCAATTGACTTAATTCTTCGATCCATGGACCTCAAGGTCAGGGGCAAGAGGTCCCGCTAATATTTCCCGGAGGCGGGATTTCTGCGTGACTTAGATAGATATTAAAATGAAAATCCGGAAATGAACTTGTGGTTCTCAAGGTTTTATCATTGACGAAATTTATGGACGTAATAATTTTCTTTTATCGTGACGGTTGAGTTTTTTATTTTGTTCGCGTTACGTGCGTATCTTTTTTAAAGAATGCGTCGATTGGTGTCCGCGGATAAAAAAATGGCGCGTTCGGAGAACGTGTCGACGCGTCGGCAATGGCATACTGACCTTTGGGAATGTTTGCCGTTCGATGTAACGCGGTTACACGCGCAATCGACCCGCGACCTTCCCGAGGGTGACCGCTGATGCGGTCGGGTGCGGGGAATCCTCCGCAATCTTCTTCGCACGACGCGATAGATCGGGAAAACGATGAGTATCGGAATGCTGAAATTATCGGAAAAGTCAGTCGCAGTTCCGGACCTGGCCGGTCCGATCCGTATTGATCCCTCCGATGACGCGAAGCTGTCCATTGCCGAAATGGCGGACACATTCGGCGTGACGTTGCGCGCATTGCGTTTCTATGAGGAGAAGGGGTTGCTGAACCCCGAGCGTCGTGGCGCCCGGCGACATTATGGCCCACGCGATGTGGGCCGTATGCGCGTGATCCTCCAGGCCAAGCGGGTCGGCCTGACGCTGACGGAAATCCGCGAGGTGATCTCCCTGGTCGAGGGCAAGCAGGCTCGCGAGACGCAGCTCAAGGCGCTGCGCGAGATCTGCGCGCGCCAGGAAGAGATCCTGAAGGAGCAGCAGGCGCAGATCGTCGAGCAGGTCGACGAGATGACCGGCGTGCTGGATGCGCTCGACGATCTGATCAAGTCCGGGGCAAACGCCTGAGCCGTCAGCGGCGCAGGTGCGGTCTCCAGACGGCCGTGCACCGGAAACGAACGTGAAAAAGGCGCCGCGGATTTCCGCGGCGCCTTTTTGTTTGCAACCCGGGTCCGGACCGGCGGCTGCGCCTCAGGCGGCGGCCGCATCCTTTTCCGGCAGGGCGGCTTCGCCCTTGCGCGCGCGCATCAGGTTGGTGAAGCGGCGGAACAGATAGTGGCTGTCGCGCGGGCCGGGCGAGGCCTCCGGGTGATACTGCACCGAAAACACCGGCCGGTCCTTGAGCCGCAGGCCGCAGTTCGATCCGTCGAACAGCGACACATGCGTCTCCTCGACGGCCTCGGGCAGCGAGGCGGCGTCGACGGCGAAGCCGTGGTTCATCGAGGTGATCTCGACCTTGCCGGTGGTGCGGTCGAACACCGGATGGTTCGCGCCGTGATGGCCCTGATGCATCTTGACGGTGGCGCCGCCGAGCGCCAGCGCCAGCATCTGGTGCCCCAGGCAGATGCCGAAGACCGGCAGGCCGCTGTCGACCAGCTCGCGAATGACGGGAACCGCATAGTCGCCGGTTGCCGCCGGATCGCCCGGGCCGTTCGAGAGGAAAATGCCGTCGGGCTCGCGCGCGAGCACATCCTGTGCGCTCGCGGTTGCCGGAAGCACGGTGACCTCGCAGCCCGCGTCCGTCAGGAGCCGCAGGATGTTGCGCTTGATGCCGTAGTCGATCGCCACGACCTTGAAGCTGCCGCCCTCGCGCGTGCCGTAGCCCTTGTCCCATTCCCAGGGAGTCTGCGACCAGGGGTAGCTCTGCGCGGAGGTGACGTCCTTCGCCAGGTCCATGCCGACGAGGCCGGGCCAGTTGGCAGCCGCAAGCTTGAGCGCCTCGATGTCGAAATTGCCGTCGGGATCATGGGCGATGACGGCATTGGCCGCGCCGCTTTCGCGGATCAGGGCGGTCAGCGCGCGCGTGTCGATGCCCGACAGCCCGACGATCCCGCGCGCCTTCATCCAATCGTTGAAGTGACGGGTCGCGCGGTAGTTCGCAGGCTCGGTCACATCCGCGCGCACGATCGCGCCGCGCACGCCGGAGGCCGCCGCCATATTGACCGTCTCGACATCTTCCTCGTTTGTGCCCACATTGCCGATATGGGGAAACGTGAAAGTGACGATCTGGCCGGCATAGGAGGGATCCGTGAGGATTTCCTCATAGCCGGTGAGCGCGGTGTTGAAACAGACTTCGGCGCAGGCCTGGCCGGTCGCGCCAAAGCCCTGTCCCTCGATAACGGTCCCGTCGGCCAGGACCAGTACGGCCGTGGTCGGCGTCGCAGACCAGACGTCAGCGGTCGTCATTATCTTGCTTTCTCGATCACAAAGGTGACAAGGTTGAGCGCTCGAGGCGCCTTGACTGTGCACGGCTGAGGTGTCAACGGTGCGTCAATCGCGGCACTTTATGGGATGCCAGCGCAAGGGTCAACTCTCGGTCTGTTAAAAATAATCATAAGAAATCAAATAGATAGGTCTATACCTCGGTTGGACATGCTGCTGCGTCACCGTTTTGCAGCGCAGGTTCGCGAGCAAACGGCAGGGCAGGTCATGCGGGAACGGATTGATGCGGCGCTTCGCCAGGCGGTGGAGACCAACGACAAGCGTCGGGCTGCGACATTGCGGCTGCTGCTGGCGGCCATCCAGGATCGGGAATCGCGCTCGCGCGAGCTCGGCCGCGACGGGATCAAGGAAGAGGACCTCCACGAGATCCTCGACAAGATGGTCGACCAGCGCGTCCGCTCGATCCGCGATTTCGAGGAGGCCGGCCAGCTCGAGCTTGCCGAGCAGGAGCGCGACGAGGTCGCCGTGATCCGCGAGTTCCTGCCCAAGCAGTTCGACGACCAGGCCATGCAGGAGGCCTGTGAGGATGTGGTGCGCGACATCAGCGCCAAGGGCCTGCGCGACATGGGGCGCTGCATGAGCGCGCTGAAGACCCGCTATCCGGGGCAGATGGATTTCGTTCGGGCGAGCTGCGTCGTGAAGGACCTGCTGCGCAGCGAATAGCCGCGCGCCGACGCAGGTTGCGCACAGGGTATCAACCGCTCGGCAGCTGCTGGCGCATGGCGGATGAATCTGTGTCCCGCTTGCTGTAAACTTCGCGCTTCCAAACTGATGCGCCGCCGCGATGCCGCGGCGGGTGCGGACAGACACCGGCCTCCTGACAGGACCCGATATGCGTTTTTCGCCCGGCTTGCTCGACGAGATCCGAGACCGTCTCCCGTTGTCGGAGGTGGTGGCGCGGCGCGTGAGCTGGGACCGGCGCAAGACCCAGGCCGCGCGCGGCGACTATTGGGCCTGCTGCCCGTTTCACCAGGAAAAGACGCCGAGCTTTCACGTCGACGACCGGCGCGGCCGCTACAAATGCTTCGGCTGCGGCGCGTCGGGCGATCATTTCCGCTTCCTGACGGAGACCGAGGGGCTGTCGTTTCCCGAGGCCGTCGAGCGGCTGGCCGATCAGTCGGGCGTGTCCCTGCCGGCGCCCGATCCGCGCGAGGCGGCGCGCGCCCAGCAGCGCGCCAGCCTTGCCGAAATCTGCGAGATGGCGGCGCGCTTTTTCCAGGACAATCTGGCGACATCCGGCGGGGAGGCGGCGCGGGCCTATGTGCGCAAGCGTCGTCTCCTGCCCGAGACCTTGCGCGAGTTCCGCTTTGGCTATGCGCCGAACGGGCGCGACGCGCTGAAGCGGCATCTCATCGGCAAGGGCGTCGACGAGGCGGCGATGATCGAGGCCGGTCTCGTCATTCGCCCGGACGACGGACGCCCCACCTACGACCGGTTCCGCAACCGGCTGATGATCCCGATCCAGGACGACCGTGGCCGGGTGATCGCCTTCGGCGGCCGCACGCTCGATCCCGACGGCCAGCCCAAATACCTGAACTCGCCCGAAACGCCGCTGTTCCACAAGGGCGCGATGGTCTTCAACTTTCACCGCGCCCGCGAGCCGGCCCACAAGAGCGGGCAGGCGATCGTGGTGGAAGGCTATATGGACGCCATCGCCATCTGGCAGGCGGGCATGCGCAATGTGGTCGCCGCCCTTGGCACCGCCTTCACCGAGGAGCAGATCGGCCGGCTGTGGCGGCTGGCGCCGGAGCCGACGATCTGTTTCGACGGCGATGCGGCCGGCGTTGCGGCCGCGCATCGGGCGGTCGACCGGATCCTGCCGGGATTGCGCAGCGGCTATTCCTTCGGCTTCGTCTTTCTGCCCGACGGCAAGGATCCCGACGATCTCATCGCCGACGGCGGCGTCGATGCCTTTCAGCGCGAACTCGCCGGGGCGCTGCCGCTGATCGACGTCCTGTGGGCGCGCGAGGTCGATGCCGCGCGCATCGACACGCCGGAACGCCGCGCGGCGCTGGAAAAGAGCCTCGACGACCTGACCCGCACGATCGCGGACGAACGGGTCAAGCGCGGCTACCAGCTCGACATCCGGCTCAGGCTGTCCAATCTGTTCTATCGCCAGGCGCGGGCACAGCGCGCCGGCGGCGGCGGCGCAGGGCGCGACGGCGGAGCCGGCAGGCGCCCGGGCGATCCGGCGGCCGAGCCTTCCGTGCCGGCGCGTGGCGGCGACCTGCCCGACGGGACGATGTTCGGCAACGAGCGCATCCTGTGCGGCTTGTGCCTCAAGTATCCGGATCTTCTGGAACATCATGTCGAGCGCATCAGCACCGCCGGACTGAGCGATCCGCTGCATGCGCGCTTTCGCGACGAATTGTGCCGGATCGCCACCGAGCTTCAGGAAGTCCCGGTGAGTGCGTTCTTCGAGAGCCTGGATTCCAGTTTCTACCAGATCCTCTCGGAGGTCTTCGAGGAGGAGGCCGCCGGTGCCGCGGGCGCGGTTCGCGGCGATCCGAAGCTTCGGGCAAGGTTCCAGGATCTCAAGCAGCGCCTGCCGATCCTGCGCCACGAACCGCCGCTCGATTTCATCGAGGACCTCTTCGCGCATTATCTCGACGCGCTGGAGGTGCGGGCGCTCGAACAGGAGCTCGAGGCGGAAATGGCCGCGCTGGAGGACGGGCTGGAGGAGGCCGACTGGCAGCGCATCCGCGCCCAGTCGCAGGACCTCGCCCGCCGGCGCGAGGAATGCGCCCGCGACGAGCAGGAACTGGCGGAAAAGGCCAAGAGCCTGCGGTCGTCCCGACAGGCCGTCGGTGCGGGCGCGCTTCCGCCTGCCGTTGCGTCGTCGCGCTGAGGCGAGCGTGCGCGGCTGCGGCGCGCATCACGGCTGGGGAAACGCCGGCCGAATCGATTGACGCGCGACGAATCACTCTTGCGAATCCGTCCTGTTGCGCTAAATACAGCTAAGTGACAGCGTCCCGAGCCGCGCCCGGCACAGTCCAATGCGAGACAGCCACCTAAGCGGCATGAAATCACCTTGCTGTCAGACGCCCTTTAGCGATGCCGCCTGCCGGCACGGTTGCGCGCGCGCAAAGCCGGAGCGGAATGCGGCTTGTCGAATCGATTTGCAGGGTTAAGTGGCACTTAACGG
The DNA here is from genome assembly GCA_002709505.1 of Paracoccaceae bacterium. Classification (GTDB taxonomy): domain Bacteria; phylum Pseudomonadota; class Alphaproteobacteria; order Rhizobiales; family Stappiaceae; genus Stappia. The sequence continues at coordinate 8,049 of PARB01000074.1, forward strand.
ACACCGACTAGACATAGTGTAGCGAGGCCCGGTCGCGTTTTTGCAGACGCACCGGCCGAGGATAAACGTGCGTGGCTCGACGGCCTGCGGCGGCGATGGAAATCCGCGGCCGGACGATGCGATCCGCACCGAGACGAAACGCGACAGCGCCAGGCCAGAGCGGCCGGCGGCGCCGGAGAACAATATGGCAGTGAAAGCAACCCAGGCGGACGAATCCCAGGAACCTTCCAGCGAGACGACCGACGGCCCCCTGCTTGATCTCTCCGATGCCGCCGTCAAGCGGATGATCAAGCTCGCCAAGAAGCGCGGCTACGTCACCTATGAAGAGCTGAACGAGGTCCTGCCGTCCGAAGAGGTCACCTCGGAGCAGATCGAGGACACGATGTCGATGCTGTCCGACATGGGCATCAACGTCATCGAGGAAGAAGAGGCCGAAGAGGCCGCCGGCGACGGGGCGTCGGGCACCGATCTGGTGGAGGCCGCGCCGACCGCCGTGGCCAAGACCACGACCAAGGAGCCGACCGACCGCACGGACGATCCGGTGCGCATGTATCTGCGCGAGATGGGCTCGGTGGAACTGCTGTCGCGCGAGGGCGAGATCGCCATCGCCAAGCGCATCGAGGCCGGCCGCGAGGCGATGATCGCCGGGCTGTGCGAAAGCCCGCTGACCTTCCAGGCCATCATCATCTGGCGCGACGAGCTGAACGAGGGCAAGGTCCTCCTACGCGACATCATCGATCTGGAAGCGACCTATTCCGGTCCGGATTTCAAGCCCGAGGGCGCCGAGGACGAAACCGACGGCGACGGGGAAGAGGGCGGCGAGGCTGCCTCCGGGTCGCAGGCCGGTGTTTCGGGCGGCGGCCGTCCCGCGCCCGCCGCTGGCGGCGAGGCCAAGGCCGAGGGTGAGGCCGACGGCGAGAGCGACGGCGACGGTGACGACGACGACGAGTTCGAGGCCAACATCTCGCTCTCGGCGATGGAAGCCGAGCTGAAGCCGAAGGTGCTCGAGACCTTCGACAGCATTGCCGACGAATACAAGAAGCTGCGCCGCCTGCAGGACCAGCTGGTCGAGAACAAGCTCGCCAACAAGACGCTGACGCCATCGCAGGAGCGCCGCTACAAGAAGCTCAAGGAAGACATCGTCGTCGATGTGAAGAGCCTGTCGCTCAATCAGCAGCGCATCGACGCACTGGTCGCGCAGCTCTATGACATCAACAAGCGGCTGATGGGCTATGAGGGGCGCCTGCTGCGCCTCGCCGACAGCCACGGCGTCGACCGCGGCGACTTCCTCAAGCAGTATCAGGGCAACGAGCTCGATCCGAACTGGATCCGCAAGGTCGCGAACCTCTCGTCCAAGGGCTGGAAGAACTTCGTCGCCGGCGAGAAGGAGACGATCCGCGACCTGCGTCAGGAGATCCAGAGCCTGGCCTCCGAGACGGGGCTGGAGACGACCGAGTTCCGCCGCATCGTGTCCATGGTCCAGAAGGGCGAGCGCGAGGCGCGCATCGCCAAGAAGGAAATGGTCGAGGCGAACCTGCGTCTGGTGATCTCGATCGCCAAGAAATACACCAACCGCGGCCTGCAGTTCCTGGATCTCATCCAGGAAGGCAACATCGGGTTGATGAAGGCGGTCGACAAGTTCGAGTACCGGCGCGGCTACAAGTTCTCCACCTATGCCACCTGGTGGATCCGGCAGGCGATCACCCGCTCGATCGCCGACCAGGCCCGCACCATCCGCATTCCGGTGCATATGATCGAGACGATCAACAAGATCGTGCGCACCTCGCGCCAGATGCTGCATGAGATCGGCCGCGAGCCGACCCCGGAAGAGTTGGCCGAAAAGCTGCAGATGCCGCTGGAAAAGGTCCGCAAGGTGCTGAAGATCGCCAAGGAGCCGATCTCGCTCGAGACGCCGATTGGCGACGAGGAAGACAGCCACCTCGGCGATTTCATCGAGGACAAGAACGCGATCCTGCCGATCGACGCGGCGATCCAGTCGAACCTGCGCGAGACGACGACGCGCGTGCTCGCCTCGCTCACCCCGCGCGAGGAACGCGTGCTGCGCATGCGCTTCGGCATCGGCATGAACACCGATCACACGCTGGAAGAGGTCGGCCAGCAGTTCTCGGTCACGCGCGAACGCATCCGCCAGATCGAGGCCAAGGCGCTCAGGAAGCTCAAGCACCCGAGCCGCTCGCGCAAGCTGCGCTCGTTCCTCGACAGCTGATCGGTTCGTCGCGGCAACCAATCGTGAAACCCGGCGGCGACGCCGGGTTTTTCATTTTGATGCCCCTTTCGGCTGCGTTATTGACTCCGTCGTGCCGCTCCACGAGCCTTGCGGCCTCGCATCTCCCCTGACCCGGCTTGCAGCCAGAAGGTGCCGCCCCCTTGGTTTCCACGCCCCAAGACTTGCCCGAGATCGTGCCCGGCCCGGCGCCCGCGCGCGACGCGGAGCGGGCGAATGGCAGGCTCTTTCTGGTCGGCGTGGCCGCATCTCTTTTGCTGCACGGGCTGATCGTCGCCTTGTTTATCGAGACGCCGCCCCGGAAGATGGAGACGCCGGAGATGGCGACGCCCATCGAGGTGGTGCTGGTGCCGCCGCCGCAAGCCCCCGCGTCGGAAGAGGAGCCTGCCGCCGAAGAGCCTGCGCCAGAACCGGAACCGGAACCCGAGCCGGAACAGCAAGAACAGGAACCGGAAGAACCCGCGCCTGAACCTGCCCCTGAGGCGGTCGAGGAAGAGCCGGAACCGGAGCAGCCGGAACCCGAAGCCGTCCCGACGACCGTTCCGGATGCAAACAGCCTGCCGGTGTTGCAGCCGGTCGAGGAATTTGCGGAAGAGGCCTCCGAGGCTGCCGGCGGCGAGGAGGGCGATCCCCTCGACGGCGCGCTGGCACCGGCCGAGGACGAGCCACGACCCGACGAGCCGGCGGGCGAGGACGGCGACGCGGAAGACGCGCCAGCGCCGGCAACGGAAGACGTCGACACCGCGGAGCAGCCCGCCGCCGATCCGGCCACGGATGAGGCTCCCGATACGCCGGTCGAGACCGGAGCCGATCCCGCCGAGGACCCGTCCGCAGAGGATGCGCCGGCCGAGGAAGCGCCGGCTGAAGATTCACCCGCCGAGGAGACGCCGACCGAAGACCAGACAGCCGAGGACCAGACAGCCGAGGACGGCCCGGTTGCCGAGCCTGCGGTAGACGAGGCCGCGCCGGAGAGCGATATCATTGCCGGACCCGAGGCGGAGGGCGAGACCGCCCCGCTTGGCGAGACGGCGGTGGAGGAGGCGTCTGCAAGCGCGCCCGAGGCCGATGGCCTGTCGGGCGCGATCGCGACCACGCTGCCGCGCGCCAAGCCGACCCCGCCGCCGGAAGCGTTGCGGGCGGCCAGCCAGGACGACCTCCCGCCGGGCGTGCGCTTGCCCGCAGGCGCGTCGGAGCCCGCGCGCCGGCCGGGTGCGCCGCGTCTTACGCGCTCGCGCGAGCTTTTCTCCGACCGGATCCTGGGAGATTCGCGCACGCGCACGGCGATGGCCGGCATGTCCGGACCGCAGCGGCTCAATCTCCTGTGCCTGACGGAACTGCGTGCCCAGATCCGCGACCTCTACCCCGACCGTCCGGCGGAAATCCTGCCCTCCTTCCGCCCGCAACCGGGGACGGTGCTCGCCCCGGTGCGCGCCGCCTACCGTTCGCGCGGGGTCTGGTACGACCTCGATTTCCGCTGCGAGACCGACCCGGCCGTCACCCGCGTGGAAGATTTCTCCTTCCGCGTCGGCCCGCCGGTGCCGCGCTCGCAATGGCTGTCCCGCGGCTTCCCGCAGAACTGAGGGGGCAGCGGCGCGTGCCGCTGTCTCGCTAGAGCTCAGGGTGCCAAGGGAGAGTTTATCGCGGCTCATGTGCTGTCCTTGTGGCGAGCGAACCGGGTTTCGCAGCACTTGCCGCCCCACCGCGCGTCATCCCCGATCAAGTCGGGGATGACGCGCGGTGGGTTGGGCGGCTGCCAAGGGGCTGGATAGCCGTGGTGGCGTTGGCTGCGCCTTGGCCAGGTGAGGGCCTTGAGCAAGGTTGCCTTGGTTTGGTGACAGACGCTTGTGTGGGGCGAGGGCCCTGGGGTCGGGGAGCGGCGACGACGCACCTGCCGTTCAGGCGCCTTGATCCATCGTTCGCGACAGGGTGGCCGGTGACATTCGCTTCGCCGTCAGCCCAGTTGCAGCAAAGCGCAGATCCGGGGTCCATTGGGAGGCTCAACCAGTGCACTTGAGTTGGTGCAGTGCGTCAGGTCACGCTCCAGCTAGCTCTCACCCTCCTCCCTGTCCCGCTCGTAAAGCGTCATGCCTTGGAACGGTGGAAGCCAGGTCTCGCGGCGGGTCACCCAGAGTTCGTAGGTCGGGGTGAAGCGGTTCGGGTCGTCGAGGGTGCCGAGGTCGATGTTGATTTCGTCGCCGCTTTTCGAGAAGACCAACGAACCGCAGGTCGGGCAGAAGCAGCGGCCGTCGTAGTCGCCAAAGGCGCCGTCGACCGTGACGGCGTCCTGCGGGTAGACGGCGGAGGCGTGAAACAGCGTGCCGTGGAACTTGCGGCAGTCGAGGCAGTGGCACAGGCCGACCCGATCCGGTTGGCCGCGTGCCGAGATCCGCAAGGCGCCGCACAGGCATCCGCCGTTGATCCGGTCCATGTCGATGATCCCTCCCGTGTGTCGACGGCGCCATCTGACCCGTATCGGTGCGAGAGATCAAATGCTTCGCACGGTCGGCAGGCGGGCGAGGGGCGGGCTGGCCAAGAGCGGGTGGGCCGGGGAAAGGGCCGAACCGGCGGATGCGTTCCGTTTTGCGCTTGATTTTCGCAAATATAACTATAAAACTAGTTTTATGGAAAAAACGAAGATCGACATCGAGGAGGCGGCCCAGGGATTTGCGGCCATCGGATCGGAGGCGCGGCTTGCGGTCGTGCTCGCGCTTGTCCGGGCCGGGCGGGCGGGACTGACCGTCGGCGACATTCAGGCGCGCACCGGCATGGCCGCCTCGACGCTCGCCCATCACTTAAGGTTTCTCGCCGCCGGCGGGCTGATCGCCCAGGAAAAATCCGGCCGCTCCGTCATCAACCGGGCCGACTTCGACCGGCTCAAGGATCTGGCCGGCTTCATCCTGTCGCAATGTTGCGCCGACGAATGGGTGCCGGGCGCAGACCAGAAGGACACGACCGATGGCTGACACGATCTCCGCCGGATCGGGGGAAACCTGCTGCTGCGGCCCGAAAGCCGGGTCCGTTGCAGCGCCGGTCGCCGCCGCCCGGAGGCCGCAGATCCCGTGGCGTGGGCTGAAACCCTGGCTGCTGACGCCCTGGAGCCTTGTCGTTGCCTTGCCGCTTCTGGTCCTGATGCTCGATCCGGGCGAGGCAGCAGGCATCGTGATCTTCGCGCTGCGGGCCTTTGCCGCGACGCTTCCCTATGTGGCGGGCGCGGTGCTTTTGATCGCCTGGATGAAAGCGACCGGCGCGCAGGCGCTGGTCGGGCGCGCTTTCGAGGGCCGCGAGACCCAGGCGATCCTGCTGGCGGCGCTCTTCGGCGGGCTGGCGCCTTTCTGTTCCTGCCAGGTCGTGCCGTTCATCGCCGGGTTGCTCGCTGTCGGCGCGCCCTTGCCGGCGATCATGGCATTCTGGCTGTCGTCGCCGCTGATCGATCCGCCGACGCTCTTGATCACGGCGGCCGCACTCGGCTGGCCCTTCGCCATTGCCAAGGCGGTCTTTGCCGTCGCGCTCGGACTGTTCGGCGGCTTCGCGGTCAAGGCGATGGCGGCGGGCGGGGCCTTCGCCAATCCCGCGCGGCCGATCCGGGCGGGCGGATGCTGCAGCAAGCCAGCACCTGGCGGAGCGCCGCAGTGGCGCTTCTGGAGCGAGGCGCCGCGGCGCGCCGTCTTCAGTGAGGAATTGCGGGTCAATGCGCTCTTCCTGGCAAAGTGGCTGGCGCTTGCCTATGTGCTGGAGGCGCTGCTGGTGACCTATGTGCCCGCCGACCTGATCGCCCGGGTCATCGGCGGCGGCGGCGCGGTTTCCATCGTGCTTGCAGCCCTCGTCGGCATGCCGGCCTATCTCAACAGCTATGTGGCGCCGCCGCTGCTGGCCGGGCTTGTCGAACAGGGCATGTCGTCTGGTGCAGCCATGGCCTTCATGGTTGCCGGCGCGGTCAGCTCCGTGCCGGCGATGGCCGCGGTGTGGTCGCTCGTTCGCCTGCCGGTCTTTGCCGCCTATATCGGTCTGGGTCTGGCCGGCGCGATCGCCTCGGGGCTGCTGTTTCAGGCGCTCGTCACAGCGGGGCTTTGATAGGGCGACAGCGGGCTTGCCATTCGCGGGCGCGGACGGCACTCTCCGCCGCGTTCCGCTCCAACCCATTTCCGGATGTTTCCATGACGGTCGACACCACCCGCGCACTGATCGAGACCTATTTCGCCGCCTTCAACGCCGGCGACACCGACAAGATGGCAAGCCTCGTCACCGAGGATCTTGCCCATGACGTCAACCAGGGCGAGCGGCGCGAGGGACGCGAGGCGTTCCGGGCGTTCAACGCGCATATGACGCGCTGCTACCGCGAGGAACTGTCGGAGATGGTGATCTTCGTTGCCGAAGGCGGCGCGCGAGCGGCGGCCGAGTTCATCGTCTCGGGCACCTATCTTGTCACCGACGAGGGGCTGCCGGAGGCGAAGGGGCAGACCTACCGCCTGCCGGCCGGGTCCTTCTTCGAGATCCGCGACGGCCAGATCGCGCGCATCACCACCTATTACAATCTCACCGACTGGAGCGCCCAGGTCGTCGGCTGAGGCCGGCTGCCGCCGCTCATGCCTTCTTGCGCGGTCGCGAGAACACCATCTTCTGGTTCGCCAGAAGCTCCGGCGGCCCGGACCAGGCGTAGGCGAGCAGCGCCGGCTCGGTCTTTGATACCGTGATGCGGTGGGTGTGTTCGGGCGGGTTGAAGATCATCGATCCTGGCGCATAGACGCCCTGGTGGTTTTCCGAGACGGCGCCCGACAGGCAGATGTAGCTTTCCGAAATCCGGTCGTGGGCATGGGCCGGATAGGTGCAGCCCGGCGCGAAGAGCACGAGACCGAGGATCACCTCGTTGGTCAGGACGGGGCCGTTTGGCCCGCAGACCTCCGCATAGGCGAAGGTCTTTTCCAGCCCCTTGGGGATCTTCTCGTAGCCATATTGCCAGACCAGTTGCGCAGAGATCGATTCCACCGCGCGGATGAAGGTCGCGGTGCGCTCCTGCCGGCCCTCGTCGAGGGCGCGTTTCAGATGCGCGGTCACCGGCTTTTGCGCCGGCTCGCCGAAGCGCACCGTGGCGTTCGACTTGAGCACCCGGCTGATCGCCTCGCGCACGCCGCGCTGATGGGCGCGGATCTTGTCGCTGCCGCCCGAGGACATGTGCCGGTAGAGCTCGTAGTACTCGCGAAGCAGATAGCCGAGGTCGGGGATCGCGGCGAGGGTGGTTTCGCTCATGTCGGTGCGGCTCCGGGATCGGCGTCCGGCGGGCGCCGGCTGTTGTGGCTTCCAGGATACGGTGCCGCGACACGGGCCTGTGGGCAAGCGGGAGTTTCACGCAGCGCGCGTCTGGCCGCGCCCGGTCGGCGACGGTTAGGCTTTGCCAATGACGGGCGCGGATCAAGCGGGGAGGATGGCGGCATGAAGGTGATTGTGGTCGGGGCTGGTGTTTCGGGGCTGTGCACTGCCTGGGCGCTGGTGAAAAAGGGCGTCGAGGTCACGCTGCTGGAACAGGGGCCGATCCCCAATCCGCTGTCCGCCTCCGGCGACCAGCATCGCATCATCCGCCGGGCCTACGGCGGACAGACCGGCTACCAGCGGCGCATCGGCGCGGCCTATGAGGCCTGGGACGCGCTGTGGGACGATCTCGGCGCCAAGCATCTGGTCGACACCGGCTTCCTCATCGTTTCGCAAACCGGGCGCGACGAGGCGGTCGACTATCGCCAGGGGCTGGTCGACGGCGGCTTTCCGGTGGAGGACCTGTCGCCGACGGATGCGGCAGCGCGCTATCCGTTCCTCGATGCCCGCACGATCCACAGCGCCGCCTTCAGCCCGGAGGGCGGGGTGCTTTTGTGCCAAAGGATCGCGGCGGACCTTCGCGACTGGCTGCGACGCACCGGCGCGGAGGTGCGCGAGACCACGAAGGTCTCGGCAGTCGATGCGGACAATGGCCGGGCCACGCTGGCAACTGGCGAGGCGCTTGTCGCCGATCATGTTGTCGTCACCGCCGGCGCCTGGGTGCTGGACCTCGTTCCGGCCCTTGCCGCCTCGCTGACGAGCTACCGCACGGCGGTCGCCTATCTCGCACCGCCGGAGGATCTGCGCGCCGCCTGGGAGGCCGCGCCCGCGATACTCGACGTCGGCGGCACGGTCGATGGCTATGTGCTGCCGCCGGTGGCGGGCACGGGGCTGAAGGTGGGCGCGGGCGTGCACAAGGTGCCGTGCAAGGCCGACGAGCGGCGCGTGCCGGAGCCGGGCGAGGGCGAACGGATCCGGGATCTCTTCGGTCCGCCGTTCGCGCGCATCGGCGACTATCGCGTCACCGAGGTGGTGACCTGCGCCTATACGTTTACCCGCGACGAGCATTTCTTTGCCAAGCTTTCCCCGCGCGCGACCATCGTCTCGGCCTGCTCGGGACATGGCTACAAGTTCGGCGCGGCGGTGGGGCGCTGCGTGGCGCAAGGCGTGGTATCGGGAGACCGCGAGGCGATGCGCGGCTGGCTCGAGGCACGCGACTGACGCCGCCGGACGGCAAAAGAAAAGGCGGCATCGCTGCCGCCTTGCTGTCGCTTCATGGAGCCCGACCAAGGGGGAAGACGCCGCACTACGCGGCGACATGAATCCGTTTTCGCGCGCTGGCAATGGCAAGACGGCCGTGTTCGGCCGGTGTCCGCTTCTTCTTGATCACGATGTCGATATCGCGTCCAAGCTTCAAGAGCATGCGGATCAGCCTGTCCGAGGTGATGCCGTCGAGCTTTCCGTTCAGGATCTTCGAAACATGCGATTGCGGGATTCCGAGGATGTCTCCTGCCTCGCGCTGGGTAAGATGACGATGTTTGACAATCGATGCCACCTGAATTGCGAGGGCGGCCTTGAAGTCAAGCTCCCCGGCATCCTCCAGGCCAAGGTCATCGAAGACATTTCCGCTTCCTTCGATAACTCGCTCAGTCATGTCACGTGTCTCTCTTGTAATCCGCTTCGGCCAGTTTGATGCGGGATTTGATCAGATCAAGATCTTGCCTCGATGTCTTGATGCCGGTTTTCGACTTTTTCTGGAATGCGTGAAGTACATAGACGATGCCTTTGAGCCGAAGCAGATAAATGCAGCGGTAGGTGTCGCCGTCGTGATTGTCCACGATTTCAAGCACACCGGACCCAAATCCCTTGAGCGGTTTTGCGCTCCCCGCCTTCAAGCCGGATTGAGCATATCTCAAGGCGGTGCCCATATCGCGTCTCACTTCGGGTGGAAAACTCCGCATCTTCTCCTGTGCGTCACCGACCCATCGGCATGGTTTCATGCTCACTTCCCTAGAATATACTCATTTAAGTATAAAAAATCAATTCGATCTGCGACAGGACGGGTTGCCTAATGGGCAAATCCCGGACGCGCAAGCGTCCGGGTGTGTCCAGAGTGAGTGCGCGATCTTGAATAGTATTGCTTTGGGGAGCGGCAAAAGAAAAGGGCGGCATCGCTGCCGCCCTTGATATCGTGTCGCTAGTTGGACTGCCCGGCTCAGCCGGCGTTGCTGCGTCCGTCCTTCACCGCGTCGAGAATGAAGCGGGGGAGGGCGAAGGCGGCGGCATGCACTTCGGGCGTATAGTAGCGCGTGTCGAAGCCTGCCGCGTCGAAGCGACGGGTCAGTTCCTCCACGGAGACCTTGCGCAGGTCCGGATTGTCGCTCGCCCAGCCAAGCGCCATGTGGCCGCCGAAATAGGTCGGAATGGCCGCGACATAGGCGTAGGCGTCCTTATAGATCTTCGAGAAATGCCGGATCGAGCCGACGAGCTCCTCGCGCTGCAGGAAGGGAACGCCGTTTTGCGTGACCAGCACGCCGCCGGGCTTCAGGCAGCGATGAACCGCGCGGTAGAACTCCTCGGTGAAGAGCACCGCGCCCGGTCCCATCGGATCGGTGCTGTCGACCATCACGACGTCGAAACGGCGGTCGGTCTCGGCGACGAAACGCGCACCGTCGGCAATCACCAGATCGAAACGCTCGTCCTCAAAGACGGGCGCATTGAACTCGGCGAAATGCTCCTTGGAGAAATCCACCACCGCATCGTCGATCTCGACCTGCGTCAGCCGCTCGATGCCGGGATGCTTCAGCGCTTCCTCGGCCATGCCGCAGTCGCCGCCGCCGACGATCAGCACCTCGGTCGCCGCGCCATGGGCCAGGATCGGCACATGCGCCATCATCTCGTGATAGATGAACTCGTCCGCGGTCGTCACCTGGGTGATGCCGTCCAGCATCAGCACCTTTCCGAAGACCGGGTTCTCGAAGAGAACCAGGTCCTGATGCTCGGAACGATCCTGATACAGGATGGTGTCGCAGCCGTAGTTCACCTCGACGCCGGGATAGAGCGTCTCGTTGAAGACGAGCCTGCCGCTCATGCGACCTCCTTGCCGCGCAGAAGCTCGCTGACTTGCGTGCGTCCCGGAGTGAAGGCGCGCTTGAGCACCTCGACGCATTTCTCAGGCTTCGCGTCGCCGCACATGAAGACGTCGAAGGCGGCATAGCCGGCCTCGGGCCACGTGTGCACCGAGATGTGGCTTTCCGCCAGCACCGCGACACCGCTCACGCCTTCCGGCTGAAACGGATGCAGATGAATATGCAGCAAGGTCGCACCGGCCTCCGTGACGCAGGTCCTGAGCGCTTCCTCGATGTAAGGAAGATCGTCAAGACGCTCCGCGTCGTAAAGATCGATGATCAGATGCGATCCCGCACAGCGCACGCCGTCCTTCTCGATGAAATGGTCGAGCCGGTCGTCTTGCGCGTGAGATGCAGGCGCGGATACTTGAGTGGTGTCTTCCGTATGGGTGGTGCTTCTTGGCTCGACGAAGGTGGACGTGTCCACGGCTTCTCTTTCACGAGCCTCCAAGTCCATCCCCAATTGGAAGAGGCCGTCGTCAGACATGGCGGTCTCCCCAACCAGTAGATGAAACCCGGGTTCAGTCCCGAACGCGTAGCGTCTAAGGTGTTTCGAATTTAAATGCAATGCGAATTTCGCATTTCCGACATGCATGTAATGCTTGTCGGGAGACTCACAAGGAAAAGCGACGAAAAAAGATGGCTTTGCGGATTGTTTCTTTGACGGCTAGCGAAATCGAGGGCGTGCTTCCCGCACTTGCCAAATTGAGGGTCGGCGTTTTTCAGGACTGGCCGTATCTTTATCAAGGATCTCTCGACTACGAAAAAGATTATCTTGCCCGATATGCACGTTCGCGAGGCGCCGTCGTCGTTGCCGCATTTTCCGGAACAGATCTCGTCGGGGCGGCGACTGGACAGCCGCTGGCCGGCGAGGTCGACGACTTTCGCGCACCCTTCGCCGAAGCGGGGCTCGACCCGGCGGATTATTTTTACTTTGCGGAATCCGTTCTCGACCCCGCCTATCGCGGCCAGGGGGTGGGACATGCGTTCTTCGACCAGCGCGAGGCCCATGCCCGAAGGCTCGGCTTCGACCGGGCGGCCTTCTGTGCGGTGATCCGCGACGACGCCGATCCGCGCAAGCCTGTGGATTACCGCCCGCTCGATCCGTTCTGGCAAAAGCGCGGCTACCGGCCGGTTCCGGGCCTGACCGTCGGCTTCGACTGGCCGGATCTCGGCGAGACACAGATGAGCCGTAAGCGGCTTCAAGTCTGGGTGCGCGACGGATTGGGCACCGGCAAATGAAAAGACGCGGGTCCCTGCGGGCCCGCGTCTGACGTCTCGTCGGTTCGTGGTCGGCGGTAGAAGCCTTACTGGTCCAGTTCCCAGGTCACATTCACGCGCACCTGAAGGCTGGTCTCGCCTGCCTCGATCGGCGCGGGGGCTCCGTCTGCCGCCATTTCCGCACGGGCCATCATCATCTGCGGACGCGGACCGCCGAAATCCTGTTCGTTGATCGACAGCACGCGGCCGAGCTTGACCCCGGCGGCTTCGGCGTAGAGCTTTGCCTTGCGCATGGCGTCCGCCATCGCGGCCTTGCGGGCCTCGTCCTTCAGGCTGTCGGCATCGCTGACGATGAAGGAGATGCCGCCGACCTGGTTGGCGCCGTCACGCACCATCGCATCCAGCAGCGCGCCGAGATTGGCCAGATCGCGCACCCGGACCGACACGTTGTTGGAGACGCGGTAGCCGATGATCTCCGAGCGGTAGTCGCCCGGCTCCGTATCCTTCAGCCGGCGATAGCGCGGGGAAACGGAAAAGCCCGAGGTCTGGATGTCGCGGCCCTCGATGCCTGCGTCCTTGATGCGCGCGACCACCGCGCTCATGGCGGCCGTATTGGCCGTCATCGCCTCGCCGGCGGTCTCGGCATCGCTGACGACGCCGCTTTGCACCATCGCCATGTCGGGGGCAGCGGAGACGCTGGCCTGGCCCACCATGTCGATGGTGGCGACGCGGCGGGAGTCGTCGGCTCGGGCCGCGCCCGCGCCAAGCGCAAGGGCCATGGCACAGGCGGCGACGAGAGAACGGCGGGTGGACAAACGCATGATTTTACTCCTGACAAGCCCCGAAACGGGGAAGAACAGGAGCGACCTTTTCCGCCAAATGCGGCGGGCGAAAGGCAAGGCTCAGCTCTCCCTGGGGGAGCCGTTCAGCGCGATCGGCTCGCCGACGTCGCCATCGGCGGACAGCAGCACGGCAATCGGCCGGGAACCCGGAAACTGCGCGCAGATGATCAGCACCATCACCGTCAGCGGCACGCAGAGCACCATGCCGGTGACGCCCCAGATCGCGCCCCAGAAGGCAAGCGACAGCATGATGACGAGGCCCGACATGTTCAGGCTGTTGCCCATCAGCCGCGGCTCCAGAAGATTGCCGATGGAGAACTGGATGGTGCCGAGACCCAGACTGATGATGAAGAACGGCGTCAGCGTGTCGAAATAGACCAGCGCCAGCAGGCTGGGGAAGATCACCGAGATCAGCGAGCCGATGGTCGGGATGAAGTTCAGCAGGAAGGCGATGAAGCCGAAGAGCGCGGCATAGGGCAGCCCGAGCATCACAAGAAGGCCGCTGGTCAACAGGCCGGTGAGCGCGCTCACCGCCGTCTTGATACCGAGATAGTGGCGCAGCGCCTCGGCGATGCGGTCGCGCACCTTGAACACCATCTCCGCCCGCTCGGGCGACACGAACAGACGCGCCATCTTGCGGTCGAAGGTGGATTGCTCCAGCAGCAGGAACAGCACGTAGATGAAGACCAGCGACGCCGAGCCGGCGATGGTGGTGATGGCGTTGGCGCCGGCCGCGATTGCCTGGTTGAAGGCGTTGTCGGGCATGAGATCGCGCAGCGCCAGCGGATCGGCCAGGCCGAAGCGGGTCGAATAGGTTTTCAGCAGCGCGTCGAGCCGCGCCTGATAGACCGGCGCGTCGCGGGCAAGTTCGGTCAGATTGGCGGTGACGATGTCGACTACCACCGTCGAAATGCCGAAGATCACCGCAAGGGCGGCAGGCAAGGCGACGGCCCGGGGCAGATGCCAGGGGCCGAAGGGGATGGCGCGGACGGCGGCCGACAGCGCGTTGATCAGATACCAGACCAGCAGCGCGATGACGAAGGGCAGCAGCAGCGCGCGGCCGATCACCAGCAGCCAGCCGATCAGCGAGACCGAGACGAGAACGAGCGCGACAGTGGCTGGAAAACGAGGCATGGCGTCCCTCTCGCGCGCGGCGGCCCCCGCGCATTGCGTCGTGCGGAAGGCGGAAAATCCTGACCGGTTTGCTTTTGGCGCGCTTCGGGACGGATTGCAACCGGCCCCGGGACACGCGGCCATGCGCCGGGCTTTCGCACCGATCGCCGCCCGGCGCCGGCATGCCCCGCGCGGCGGCGCGGGACGTGGCGCTCTTGGCCCGGCGGCGAAGGCCGCGATCCCGGCCGTCCTGTCGACCGCGCCGCGCCCCGCGTGTCGGCCGCGCGAGATCATGCGCCCGTGCGGCCTACGCGCGAAACCGTGCTACGCGCGAAACCGTGCCCGGCGCGCCTCGCGCGCGAAACCGTGCCCGGCGCGCCTCGCGCGCGAAACCGTGCCCAGCGCGCGAGGCGCGCGAAACCGTGGAAGCACGCCCGCCGACGCAGCGGCCTTCTTGTCAGCCCTCGTCGAGGTGGGGTAGGAAGACGTGCGCATCGGAGAAACACACTCGCCGCTGCCGGGCCTGTAGCTCAATTGGTTAGAGCCGTCCGCTCATAACGGATTGGTTGGGGGTTCGAGTCCCTCCGGGCCCACCATTTTTACAATATTCCGTCGCAAATCTGCGGAGATCTCGAAGGTTCATTGAACCTTGCCCATGGCGTGTGCCCGCTTACCCCGGCAGGTGCGGAGGGGTCTGGCAGAGGGTTTCGATGTCGGTTGTGGGGCGGCCGATCAGGTAGCCTTGCACGAAGTCGCAGCCGCAGGCGCGAAGGAACGCGAGTTGCGCCGCGGTTTCCACGCCTTCGGCGATCACCGTCATGCCGAGGCTGTGGGCCAGGTCGACGATGGAGCGCACGATCACCGCGTCGCCGCCGCCCTCGCCGACATTGTCGACGAAGGACCTGTCGATCTTGAGCCTGGAGACCGGGAAGCGTTTGAGGTGGGCGAGGGAGGCGTAGCCGGTGCCGAAGTCGTCCATCGCGATCCCGAAGCCCATCGCGCGCAGCCGCTCCAGCGTATTGGCAACCTGATCCGTCGCCTTGTCGAGCAGCACCGTCTCGGTCACCTCCAGTTCGAGGCGGTGCGGCGTCAGGGCGAAGCGCGCCAGGCATTTCGCCAGCCAGTCGGCAAACCCCGGGTCCTTCAGTTGCGACGTGGCGATGTTGATCGCGACATGCCCCGGCGCGATGCCGGCGGCCTCCAGGCGCTGGAGATGCTTGCAGGCCCCCTCGATGACGCATTGACCGAGCTGGACGCCGAGGCCGTTCTCCTCGGCGACGGAAACGAATTCCAGCGGCGGCACCGGCGCGCCCTCGTAGGTCCAGCGCGCGAGGGCCTCGAAGGAATAGGCGTGGGGAGCGGTCAAGGACACGACGGGCTGCAGGGCGATGGCAATTTGCCCTCTGGGAATGCCGGCGCGCAGGGCCTGGGCGAGGGCGTGGCGTCGTTCGACCCGTTGGCGGAGCTCTGGGTTGAACAGGGTCCAGCCGTTCCGCCCGCGCGCCTTGGTCTGGTAGAGCGCGATATCGGCGTTCTTCAAAAGGTCCGGCGCGCTCGCGCCATCCCTCGGGTAGACGGCGACGCCCAGCGACACGCCGGGCCACATGCGTTTGCCTTCAAAGCTGACCGGGCGGCTCAGCAGGGCGTGCATGGTATCGATCGTTTCGACAAGCGCCTCGGCCGTATCGTGTCCGGCAAGGAGGAGGGCGAATTCATCGCCGCCCAGCCGCGCGACATGGCTGTCCTCCTCGACCATTGCGCGCAGCCGTTCGGCGACCGCGATCAGCAGCTTGTCGCCCGCGTCATGCCCCAGCGTGTCGTTGACGGTCTTGAAGTGGTCGAGGTCGACGACCACCACGGCGCCGCGGGATGCCTCGTCGTCACCCCGCGCAAGGGCGGCCTCGATCTCGCGCATGACCACGGCGCGCACGGCGAGCTTGGTCAGTCCGTCGGTCTCCGCGATGGCGCGGATCGCCAGCTCCGCCTGTTTCACGGCGGTGATGTCCGTGTGCACGCCGACGGTCACGCCGGCGGCCGAGCGTCTTTCCCGGATCTGCAGCCAACGGCCGTCCGCGAGCTTTTGAACCTCGCCGTCGGTCTTCGGGTTGCGGTGGCTTTCCAGCCTTGCCTCCAGCCAGCTCCGCCGTTCCTGCGGGGTCGTGCCGGAATGGGCGTAATGGTCCGCGGCGAGCCCGCTTTGCAGGATGTCCTCGAAGCGGGCGCCGAGCCGCACGGCCGGTGCCGCCGGGCCGTGCAGGTCGAGGGCGGAGCGGTTGTAGAGGATCAGCCGGTCCTCGCGGTCGTAGGCCTCGATCGCGTCGGGGATCGTGTCGATGACATCCTTGAGAAGTGCGCGGGCCTCCCCCAGCTCGCGGCGCTGTTCCTCGTCCTGGGTGATGTCGACGAAGCTGGCGATCACCTCACCGGCGCCGCTGACGCCGGTCGTGGTCATGCGGGCATTGACCTTCAGCCAACGCAGTCGCCCGTCCGGGCACTGCATCCCGACGGTGTCGTCCCGGATCGCCTTTCCCGTGCGCAATACGATGGACGCCGGCATCTCGTCGCCGGGGCGCGGCCGCCCGTCGGGGTAGAACGTTCGCCAGTCCTTGCCCGTCACCGTCCGTCCGAGCATCTGGTCTTCCGTCAGGCCCAGCAGACGACAGGCCTCGGGATTGCAGCCGAGGATCTTGCCGGAGGCGTCGTAGCGCACGATTCCGGCCGCGACGTTTTCGACGATGGCGCTGGTGCGCTGGCGGGCCTCGACCAGGTCGGTCACATCCGATTGCACGCCGACGAAGCCCTCGACCCTGCCGTCCGGGCCATGGACCGGGTCGATGGCCAGGTCGACCCAGTAGCGTCGGCCGGACTTCGTCCTGGTCAGCAGCTGGCGACGGATTTCCCGCCGCGCCGCCAGGGCTTCGGCAATCTCGGCAAGGGTCGCGGGGTCGGTCTCGGGACATTTGAGCAGGTCGTCCGCAATCCTGCCCCGCGCCTCCTCGAAACTGAATTCGGTCCTGCGCTCGAACGCCGGGTTGACCCACTCGATGCGGCCGTCGAGGTCGCAGAGGATCACGGTGCTGTCGACCGCCCGGATCACGATATCGGAGCGGCGGAGAGCCCGGGACATGTCCTCGCGGGCGCTGACGTCGCGAGCCACGCCCCGATAGCCGCAGAACGCGCCATCCTCGTCCTGCATCGCCCGGCCGCTGAGCTCGACCCAGAGGATGCGGCCGTCCCGGCGGCGAAGGGCGAAAACGACGTCGGAGATGGGCTGGCGCGCTTCCATCCGCTCCCTGAGGGTCTCGCATCCGCCTTCCGGCGCCGGATCGCCGGCGGCGAGGTCCCATAGCCGGGCGCCGATCCAGCCCGACAGGTCGAGGCCGAGCCGCTCGCCGTCGCCGAGCACCTCCGAGACGCGATGCGCCGCATCGGTGTCCCAGACCCAGTCGGAGGAAACGTCAAGATAGTCGCGCAGGCGTTCGTGCGCGCTTTGCAGGCGCTGTTCCGCGCGGGCCCGCAGGGTCTGGTCGACCGACACGCCGACCCCGCCGACGATGTGTCCCGCAACGACGATGGGCGAGATCGTCGTCTCCGAGATCACCCGGCCGCGGGCCGTGTCCATTTCGCGCTCGTAGCGAACCTCTTCCCCGGCGATCACCCGAAGGTGCATCTCGAGCCATTCGCGTCCGAGCTCGGGTCCGAGGCCGGTTTCCGTCGGCGCGAGGCCGGTCATGTCGCCGAAGGTGTTGCGGTCCAGCGCATTCTGAAAGACGTAGCGTCCGAATCGGTCGAAAATCCATGCGGGTTGACCGAGCGCGCCAAGCGCCGCGATCAGGCTGTCACAATTCCGGAGGAGATCGTGGTCCGGCCCCGAACCGGATTGCAGTCCATCCATCGCGCGCTCCGCACTGGGAACGGGAGGGCATGCGGACATCGGCATGCCGGACCCGACCGGCTGTTTGCACCCTTGCAGATAATCACAGCAGAGACTGAGTCGTTAGAGAAACCTTGCAAGGATATTGTGTGTATCTCGCCTCTATCGATGGGGATAACGCAAGGGCGCATTCGAGCGAAATGTCATGATGGCCTGTGCCATGGCGCTGGAGGCATTTTTCGCGCGCAGCGTCGCGCAGGCGCTTCATGGAACGTCGCGTTCGCAAGACAGACCGTCGATCGGGCGGCTGATCACGATGAAAATTGATTTTTCATCCGGGTTTGGTATCAGGACACTACAGACGCCTTGCGCGCCGGTCCCGTAGCTCAGCAGGATAGAGCATCAGATTCCTAATCTGAGGGTCGCAGGTTCGAATCCTGCCGGGATCACCACTTCCTTGTCCTCGACAGCCGCGATCTCCTGCAGCGCCCGATGGGCCGCGGCCATGGCGCCGGCATCCGGGCGTTCCGGCTGCGCGGCGGTCGTCGTCAGGAAAAGCCCGCGCGCCTGCGCCGGACGGTCGGGACATCCCGACCATTGATCCACCCATAGCAATGACCAGCTCATGCGTCCCCCCCCGATTGCCCAGTCCGCTCTCGCGCTCCCGGGCCATTTGCCTTGCAGCAGGACCCGCCGTGGCGAGGCGGACCATGATGGTAGGAAGCAAAGGCGGCATCCGCAATGGTTGCATACGTAGTCAGCTGCAATCTGTCGATTTCGGCGGATTTCCGGCGTCGCGCGGGGAGCTTCGCGCGCGGGGTTTCGGCCCGTGCCCTGTGCGGGTTCGGGGAGGCGCATGCAGCCGGTCGCAGGCGAGGCGCGCGGGCGCTGTGCCCGCGCGCTCACGCGGAGACGCCGGTCAGCAGCCGTTCGGCCGTTGCGGTCCGAGGTCGATCTGGCATTCGTTGGTGAGCGCGCCGATCGCGGCGCCGCCAACCGCGCCGGCGGCCGCGCCGACCAGCACGGGGCCGCCCGCAATCGCCATGACACCCGCGCCGGCGGCGGTCCCGATGGCGCCGCCCGTCACGCCGCGCTCGAACCGGTTCGAGCCGCAGGCGCTCACCATCAGCGCGAGAGCGAGAATGCCGGCGATGCCGGCGGATCGAGGAAGACGCATGACACACATCCTTGGGGTTTGCCCAGCCCGCGGCGATCCTGACGCCGCTTGGTGAACGGAGGGTAAACGCAAGGCGGGCAATCTTACGACCGGCGGCATGGACAGGCGGGTGCGGTTTCCGCGCGGGCCTTGCTCCCGGGCGGCGCTTCGACTAAGACAACTCCCCAGTTTCCCCTCACCTGTATCAGCGGAGTGGCAGGCACCTATGGCGCGCCAGTTCATCTATCACATGCACGGTCTCACCAAGACCTACACGGGTGGCAAGAAGGTTCTCGACGGGATCCATCTGTCGTTCTACCCGGACGCGAAAATCGGCATCCTCGGCCCCAACGGCGCCGGCAAGTCGACGCTGCTCAGGATCATGGCCGGTCTCGACAAGGAGTTCACCGGCGAGGCCTGGGCGGCGGACGGTGCCAAGGTCGGATATCTGCCGCAGGAGCCGCAGCTCGACGAGAGCAAGACGGTTCTGGAAAACGTCATGCTCGGCGTAGCGGACAAGCAGGCGATCCTCGACCGCTACAACGAACTGATGATGAACTATTCCGACGAGACGGCGGAAGAGGGCGCCAAGCTCCAGGACATCATCGACAGCCAGAACCTGTGGGATCTGGAATCGCAGGTCGAGATGGCGATGGAAGCGCTGCGCTGCCCGCCCGCCGACTGGCCGGTCGACAATCTGTCGGGAGGCGAGCGTCGCCGCGTCGCGCTGTGCAAGCTGCTGCTCGACCAGCCCGACCTGCTGCTCCTCGACGAGCCGACCAACCACCTGGACGCGGAAACGGTCAACTGGCTTGAAAAGCACCTGCGGGAATATCCCGGCTCCGTGCTGATCATCACCCACGACCGTTACTTCCTCGACAATGTCACGGGCTGGATCCTGGAGCTCGACCGCGGCCATGGCATTCCCTACGAGGGCAATTACACCGCCTATCTGGAGAAGAAGGCGAAGCGGCTGGAGCAGGAATCGCGCGAGGATGTCGCCCGCCAGCGCGCCCTGTCGCGCGAGCGCGAGTGGATGGGCATGAGCCCGAAGGCGCGCCAGACCAAGTCGAAGGCCCGTATCAAGGCCTATGACGAGCTGCTGAAGGCCAACGAGGACCGGCTCAACAACCCGGCCGCGCAGATCCTCATCCCGGCCGGGCCGCGTCTCGGCCAGAACGTCATCGACGTGGAGAACATCTCCAAGGCCTATGGCGACAAGCTGCTGATCGACGATCTGTCGTTCCAGCTGCCGCCGGGCGGCATCGTCGGCGTGATCGGTCCCAACGGCGCCGGCAAGTCGACGCTGTTCCGCATGCTGACCGGTCAGGAACAGCCGGATTCCGGTACGCTGACCATCGGCGAGACCGTTAAGCTCGGCTATGTCGACCAGTCGCGCGACACGCTCGATCCCAACAAGACGGTGTGGGAGGAGATTTCCGGCGGCCAGGAGGTGATCTACCTCGGCAAGAAGGAGATCAACTCGCGCGCCTATTGCTCGTCGTTCAACTTCAAGGGCGGCGACCAGCAGCAGAAGGTCGGCTCGCTCTCCGGCGGCCAGCGCAAC
>PARB01000075.1 GCA_002709505.1 Paracoccaceae bacterium
GCTCGTCCTTCAACTTCAAGGGCGCGACCCAGCAGGCCAAGGTCGGCGACCTTTCCGGCGGTCAGCGCAACCGCGTGCATCTGGCCAAGGTGCTGAAGAAGGGCGCCAACGTCCTGCTGCTCGACGAACCGACCAACGACCTCGACACCGAGACGCTGGCGGCGCTGGAAGACGCGCTTGAGGATTTCGCCGGCTGCGCCGTCGTGATCAGCCACGATCGCATGTTCATGGACCGTCTGGCGACGCATATGCTGGCCTTTGAGGGCAACAGCCACGTGGAGTGGTTCGAAGGCAACTTCGAGGACTACGAGAAGGACAAGATCCGTCGTCTCGGCGCCGATGCGGCCAACCCCCGGCGCATCAAGTACAAGCCGCTGACGCGCTGATCCTTCCCGGGGACGACCTGAAGACTACCGACGGCGGGCCTGACCGGGCCCGCCGTTTCTGTTTTCGCCCTCGGCAACCGGGTTTTCATTCCAGGCGCTTTGGTCTTTAAAGGGCCGCAGGAGAACTTGTGGCGGCGGAGACCGCCGGCAAAGGCGAGGACGGCGCGCGATGACTGCGGATCTGTTTGGACGGGAGACGGCCGACGACCTCGAGATCATGCCGGCGCGCAAGGTGACGGGGCTGGTGTCCAAGGTCTATGCGACCCCCGATGCCGATGATTTCCAGACCCGCTGGACGGCCGCGCTCAAACTCGGCTTCGAGGGGATCGCCGGCGACCGCCATGCCGGCTTCACCCGCAAGTCGGGCGGCCGCGAACCCTGGTACGCGCGCGGCACGGAAATGTGCAACGAGCGCCAGATCTCCATCGTCTCGCTGGAAGAGCTGGCGGCGATCGCCAAGGCCATGGACATCGCCCGCATCGACGCCGGCTGGATCGGCGCCAATGTGCTGACGGAAGGGCTGCCGCGACTGACGCTGCTTCCGCCGCGCACGCGGATGGTCTTCGCCGGCGGGGTGGTGCTGCGTGTCGACGGCGACAACAGCCCTTGCCGGATCGCCGGCGGCGCCATTGCCGCGCATTACCCGGAGCGGGAGGGGCTGGACCTCATGTTCGCCCGTCTTGCCAGGCGTCAGCGCGGCCTTGTCGCCTATGTCGAGCGTCCCGGCGTGATCCGGCCGGGCGAAGAGGTCGTCGCCCATGTGCCCGAGCATTGGCTTTACCGCTGAGCCGTCAGACGCCGTCGTCCGCGTCGCCGGTGACGCGGCGGGCCGATCCCCAGTGCTCCAGAACGGCGTTCATGTCGTCGATGACGAAAAAGCGCGCCGCGTCCCGCTCGTAGCCGTCCGCCAGCAGCGCGTCATAGTCGGTGTGTTCATGCCGCACGCGCGCGGCGAGCGCCTGCCACAGGGCGATTGACGGCGGCAGATGGCGCAAGTGGCCGGCGAGCGCGGCCTCGATCACCGGCTCTGAATCGGAAAAAGGGATGCGCGGCGCCATCAGCCTGAGCTGTTTGCGCATGTCCTTTTGCCGTTTGGTACCGCCGCCGCGCTGCATGCTTTGCCCTCACACCAGCCGTGCCATCAGCGTCGCGAATTCCGCGCGGCTGGCAACGCCGAGCTTGGCGTAGATCGTCTTGCGATGGGTCCGGAGCGTGTTTGCGCTGATGTTCAGCCCGTCTGCGATCTCGGCCTCGGTCCTGGGCGAGGCGAGCGAGGCGGCAACGGCGGTTTCCCGCTCGGTGAGAGAGAACACCATCCTGAGCCGGGGTTCCAATGCGGCCGGAACCGTGTCGAGAAGCGTCAGGATCAGGACGGCGCCGGTTTGCCTGCCCGGCGTCGCGCGGGCGCCGGCCGGCGACAGGGTGACGGGGTGGAGTTCGGCGAACAGCGGGCGCGGGCTGTTGGCCAGCGTCAGATCGAGGGGCCGTTTCGCGCTGCCCGTCGGATCGAATACCGCGGCCAGCGCCCCGGAAAAGCCGCGCTGGGCAAGCGGATTGACAAATTCCAGCCGGTCGCCGCTGCGCTCGCAGGGCGTGAACAGCCTCTCTGTTTGCCGGAGGTGCAGGGCGAAATCGTTCTGTGCGGTGACCTTGGCCAGCCGGTCCAGCACGAAGGCGGCCCGCGCCTGGGTGTCGAGCACCCGAAACAGAACGGCCATGCCGTTGGTGGTGGAAACGTCGGCGCCTTCGAACATGGCCGCGATTGCGACGTGCCTGGACTACAATGTCAAGATGTTGTCGTCGGCAATCCCCGGCTGGCGCGGGGCGGGCGCGGGCTGATCGAGGGCGGCGAGGATGCAATCGCCGAGCGCGTCGAAATCGCGTTTGCGCGGCGAAGAGCGGCGCCACGCGAGGCCGACGCTGCGTTGCGGCTGCGGGTCGGTGAAACGCAGGAGACTGACCCGGTCGTCGCGGACCTCGACCGAGGCGCAAAGCTCCGGCAGCAGCGTCACGCCGTAGCCTGCCGCCACCATCTGCATCACGGTGGACAGGCTCGTCGCGCCGAAGGTCGAGCGCCCCTCCGGACGCACGCCCTCGCAATAGTTCAGCGCCTGGTCGCGCAGGCAGTGGCCTTCCTCGAGCAGGAGCAGCGTCGATCCGTCGATGCTGGACGGCGCGATGCGCGTGCGCTCGTCGAGATCGGGACGGTTGCGCACCGCAAGCAGGAAGCGGTCGTCGAACAGGGCGCGGCTCTCGATGTCGGTTCCCTCCAGCGGCAGCGCCGCGAGGATCACGTCGAGATTGCCCTGGCCGAGCTCGCTCAACAGGCCCTGCGTCAGCGTTTCGCGCACCTGCAGGTCGACATTCGGATAGGCCTCGGTCAGCGCCGGCAGCACACGCGGCAGCAGATAGGGCGCGATCGAGGGGATTATGCCGAGCCGCAGCGACCCGGTGAGCACCTCGCCGGCGTGGCGTCCATAGTCGAGCAGGTCGCGGGTTTCCGAAAGGATGCGCGCGGCCCGTCGGGCGATCTCGCGGCCCTGTTCCGTCAGGCGCACCGCATTGGGCTGGCGCTCGACCAGCGCGATGCCGAGCGTTGCCTCAAGCTCGCGGATCTGCATCGAAAGTGCCGGCTGCGACACCGATACCGCATCCGCGGCGCGGCCGAAGTGCAGATGATGGGCGAGGGCGTCGAAATAGCGGAGCTGTCTGAGGGTGAGCATGCCTGACAAGTATTCTTATCGGGAGTGTAAATCAATGTGGCTGTATCTTATACGCTGGACAGGATCGGCCACCGGCCCGGCGGCGGGGGCTTTCAATTCCCCTTAACCCGCTTCTGGAATGGTGGAGCGATCGCGATGGGGAGACGGACATCATGACAGCGGCCGCCCGCCGTCCCGGACTGGATGTGTTGCGGGTCCTGGCCGTCGCGGCCGTGGCCTGGTTCCACTTCGGCTTTCGCATGCAGGTCACCGGCGAGGCGGGCCCGCTGATGGCCGGCGATCCGGGCGGGCTGGCGCGCTACGGGTATCTCGGCGTGTCGGTCTTTTTCGCCATTTCCGGTTATGTGATCTCGATTTCGACCGAAGGCCGCGATGCCTATGGCTTTGCGGTCGCCCGGATCGCGCGGCTGTGGCCGACCTATGTCGTGTGCATGAGCCTGACGGCTGCGGTCATGCTGGCGGTGCCCGAGCTCGGCCTTCCCGTCGGCCTGACGCAATATCTCGCCAACCTGACCATGCTCGCCCCGTTCCTCGGCCAGCCCTTCATGGACGGGGCCTATTGGTCGATCGTCGCGGAAATCATCTTCTACAGCTGGGTCGGACTGCTGATGGTCGCCCGGGTCTGGCGCAACTGGCAGGTCTGGGTCGCCGCCGTCTGGCTGGTGATCGCGGCGCTCGATCTCGCTGTCGTGGAGAGCGACCTGCTGCGCCGCCTGCTCCTGACGGAGTTCGCCGGCTTCTTCGCCTTCGGCATGATGCTGCGCGCGCTGGAGCGCGGGGAGACGGCCGCCGGGGTCGTGCTCGTCGCCGCCTTCGTGCAGGCGCTTGCCGGCGCGGCCGCCGGTGCAGCCAAACTGCCGGAGGCCTATGCGGGGGCGGTCTTCTCGATCCCGGTTGTCCTAGCTTGCGTTTCTGCCGGCTTGCTGGTGCTTGCCCTGCTCGTGCGGCTGCCGGCCGGCGCCGTGCCGCTTGGTCCGGTGTCCCTTGCCGGACGCGCGACCTACCCCTTCTACCTGCTGCATCAGCACATCGGCTATGCCGTCTATTTCCTGCTGGTGCCGGCCATCGGTCTTGCCGGCACGACGCTGGCGCTGATCGGCGGCCTGACCGCGGTCGCGCTGCTGATCTCGGGCGTCTTGGAAACGCCGGCGGCGCGCGCGATCCGGGCGCTCGGCGCCGGGGTGCGGGCTTTTGCCCTTGCCCGGATCAGGGCCGCCTAGGACGCCTCCTCCTCGCGCCAGCCGACGCGCGCCTGCGGCACGCTGTCGGTGCCCGGGAAATAGGGCTTGATGTCGACAAGCGGTGTGCCGTCGACACAGTCGAGGCCGCGCACGTCGAAGCCGTCGGCTCGCATCGCGACCAGCTCCACCACGGACAGGGCCACCGGGTTCGGCCGGATCGGAGAGCGCAGGGCGAAACAGCCGTGCGGGCGGGCGGCGAAGGACGGCGCCTGCACGATCAGGTCGCGGCGGGCCTGATGCATCCAGTAGAGCAGGTAGAGATGGCTGCAGGTCTCCACCGAGGCCAGTCCCTCGCGAAACGCCGGCCGGAGGTGAACCCGGCAAAGGGCATCGCTGCCGCGACCGTTGCGGGGGCAATCCTGCGTCGTTTTCCAGGGCGTTTCGATGTGGCCGATGAAAATGATACCGGCATTTTGAGGCATTTGTGCTGGGTCGATCGCCAGTTTCTGCTCTCCGGGCCTTGGCGATTTTGCCGAGGGGTGGGTCATTCAAGCCTCCTGATGGCGCGCGCGATGCGCGGTGTCGCGCGCAGAGTTTCCCCGAAACCGCCGGCCTGTCACCCGGTGCGGGCGGAATGCTTCGAATTTTAGCCGAAATCGTCGAAAATTCTGCTCTTGTTCGATTTAAACAAGCTTAAGTCTTGAGGGGCGTGGATTCATTTTTGTTCATCCGGCGCGTGGTAATTCTCGAATCATGAAGTCTTTGACCACAGCAAGGCGATGTTGATCATGGCGAATACGGAGCTTGTAAACTTCGAGGCCTTGGCGCTGGAGGACGATATGTCCCGGCGCAACGATCTGGCGCGGAACGTCGCGACGCTCTTTTCGTTCACCTCGGAGACCTGTTCGGACGAACAGATCGAAACCTACGACCATGTGCTGGTGCGCCTGGCGGACATGGTGGAGGCGCAGGCGCGTGCCTTCATCGCCGACCGGCTGGCGAAACTGCGCCGCGCCCCGGAAAACACGGTGCGCCGGCTGGCCCAGGACGAGATTGTGGTTGCCCGTCCGCTGCTGGAACGCTCCACGGTGCTGCGCGATGTCGACCTCATCGAAATTGCCCGCGACTGCGGCGACGATCACCGCATGGCGATCGCGACCCGCGAGATCCTGTCGGAACTGGTGACGGATGTGCTGGTCGAGGAGGGCGGCGATCCGGTGAAGCGCGCGGTCGCGGAGAACGCCGGCGCCAGCCTGTCGTCCTTTGGCGTGTCGCGCCTGCTGGATGCGGCTTCGATCGACGAGGACCTGCAGCTGGCCCTTGCCGAGCGCGGCGATCTTCAGGAGGCGGAGATCTCTCGCCTGGCGGAACTCGCCGGCGAACGCGTGCGCATTCGTCTGTTCGAGGCGGCCGGGTCAGGCTCCGAGGCGCTTCCGGCGGCGGCGAAGGCTGCGGCACAGCGGTTGTCGAACGAATTCTGGCTGCAGCGCTACGACTTCGAAACTGCCATGGGGCGGGTTCTGGCGGTGGCGCGGGGTCCGGGGCTCGACGAGCAGACGCTGCTGCGGTTTGCCGAGGACGACCGTTTCGCGGAAGTGGTGGCGACCTTCGCCATGCTGGGCGACATCGGACTGGAAGAGGCCAAGCACTGGATGGTGCGTCTCGACACCGACCCCTTCCTGATCGTGGCCAAGGCCTGCGGGCTGAAAGCCTCGACCGTCGACACGTTGCTCACCATCGGGCCGTGGCGGTACCGCCTGCCGGCGGCAGAGCGTGCCAGGGTGGTCGAGCGCTACGCGAGCATCATTCCGCAGTCGGCGCGGCAGCTGCTCAACCAGTGGCAGGGCCGTCTGGCGAGCTGACGGGCGAGGGCGCAGGCCGCCCTCGGCCGGGCCCGGCGCAGGCGTGCCGGCGTTTCAAGGCAATCTCTTCGGCGGCCGCGTTCCCGCTTGGCTTTCATGGGCGCCGGCGTCTATTGTCCGCTGATCATAACCCGTTGTTTTGACGGGTTTACAGGCGGGGTTTTTCAAATGGCACGCGACTGTGGATCGGGATGTCCGTCCGGGCGCGCGGTGACGCGTCTTTTCGTGCTTGCGTTTCTGGCGCTCGCATCTTTTTCCGGTTTCACCCAGAAAGGTCATGCCCAGACCGCCGCGCCGGCGGCTGCTCCATCGGCGGCGGCGCAGGCGAGCGCGCCGGCTGCGTCGGCGGACGGGCTGTTCATGGGCGGCGATCACCGGGTTCTGGTCTTCAAGGTGCGCGATGCGCTCGGGCAGGCGCTGCAGTCGCTCGATGTTCTGCCGCAGCTGACAACGCGCGCGCTGCTGGAACGTTCCCCAGACGGCACGCTGGACTGGGTCTGGAAGACCGCCGTCGTGCTGGTGCTGGCCATTCTGGCGGGAACGGCGGTCCTGCGCCTTGTCGAGCGCTGGGGCCGGTTGCGTTTCCTGCGCTTCTACGACGCCGCCTTGCCCGAACGGGCCGACAGGATCGCCTATCTCCTGTCGCGGGCCGCGATCATGGCGATCGCTCTTGCCGGCTTCGCGGCGGTCTCGGTGGTGATCGCGCTCGCCTTCGTTTCCGGGCATCCGCCGTCGCGCGTCACCGCGCTGGTCGGCCTGGAAGCGGTTGCCACCTTCCTGCTGCTGCGTATCGTCTTGCTCAATGTGCTGGCGCCCGGCGTTTCCGCCCAACGGATGCTGCGTCTTGAGGATCGCGATGCACACGGCCTGTACCGGTCGCTGATCGGGCTCGCGGCGCTTTCGCACGCGCTGTTTGCCCTGTGCGGCTGGATGGCGGCGATGGGGCTTGACCCGAATGCCCACAAGCTCGCGCTGATTTTCTCCACCGGCGTCGCCTGCCTGCTTCTCTCGGCTGTGGTGGTGTTCTACCGGAAGGCGCTGACCGGCTTGTTCGCCGCTCCGCAGCAGGGCGGGGCGGTTCTCGGAGCCAGGCACCGCGTGGCCACGCTGGTCTGGCTTCCGCTGACGCTGCTGTATTTTGCCGGCGCCTTCCTGGTCTCCACCGTGCGGGTGCTGCTCGATCTGCCGGCGGCGCTCGGCCTCGTCGGCGCGCCGATCATGGCGCTGCTGATCTGGGCCACGGGCTATGGCGTGCTGGTGCTGGTGATCGACAAGTGGCTGCTGCCCCGACTCGACAGCGACAGCGCCCAGGCGCGGGCCGCGGAGGATCTTTCACGCGTCACCGAGACGCTGGGCGAGGGCGCGGACGAGGACGCAAGCCTTGCCCAGGCGCGCGCCGAGGCAATGGATGCGGAGGGCGCGCGCTCGCCCTACCGCCGGCTTCTTGAACATGGCGCGGCGATTATCTCGCTGGTGGCGGCGGCGGCATTTCTGCTGAGGACCTGGGGCATTCCGCTCGGTGACGACAGCTTCTTTCTCGCCAACCTGTTCGAGATCGGGCTGATCGTGTTTCTTGGCTACATGGCCTATGAGGCCGTTGCCATCGCCATTGATCGCCAGATCATGCGGGAAGGCGGCGGCGCGGACAAGAAGGACGACGACCACGAGGTTGGCGGCGCCGGCGAAAGCCGGCTGGCGACACTTCTGCCGATCTTTCGCAATTTCCTGCTGATTACGATTGTGGTGATCGCCGGCATGGTCGCGCTGTCGCATCTGGGCGTGAATATCGCGCCGCTGTTCGCAGGTGCCGGTGTCGTCGGCCTCGCCGTCGGCTTCGGGTCGCAGACGCTGATCCGGGACATCTTCTCCGGCGCCTTCTTCCTGGTGGACGATGCGTTCCGCAAGGGCGAATACATCGACATCGGCAGCGTAAAGGGCACGGTGGAAAAGATCTCGATCCGCTCCATGCAGCTGCGCCATCACAACGGCCCGCTGAACACGGTGCCCTTCGGCGAGATCCGCTTCGTGAAGAACTTCTCGCGCGACTGGGCGGTGATGAAGCTTGCCTTCCGCGTCACCTATGACACCGACGTGGAAAAGATGCGCAAGCTGATCAAGAAGTTCGGCCAGGAGCTGCTCGAGCATCCCGAATACGGGCCGAAGTTCCTGCAGCCGGTGAAGTCGCAGGGCGTCACGGCGCTGGAGGATTCGGCGATGATCGTGCGCGTCAAGTTCATGACGCGGCCGGGCGACCAGTTCGAATTGCGCAAGGTGGTCTACGCCGGCATCCGCGACCTGTGCGAACGCGAGGGCATTCACTTCGCCCACCGCGAGGTCACGGTGCGCGTGTCGCAGGATCCCAACGACCCGCGCGAGTTCTCCGAGGCGGAGAAGAAGGCCATCGGCGGAGCGGTGCTCCCCACCCTGGAAGAGGGCAAGGCCGCAGGCACCTCGGCGGCGGCCGACGACGGGCGCTGAGACGCGCGCGAGCCGCCTGCCAGCCGTCCGAATCAGGGCGTGCAAAGGAGCGCGGCCGCAGCGCGCAACCGCATCCGACATGACGGGGCGCCGGTCCTCCGGCGCCCCGTTCTCCGTTCCCGGAGGGGCGGCCCGGCGCAAGGGGCCGACATGCAAGGCTTGAACGGCAGGCGATATAGGTATAAAGATATGTTTATATCTTAGTCGCGAGGGTTCGGCATGTCCGACAACACACAGTTCAGCCTCGATCAGCTCAGTCTCGAGAGCCTGCTTGCCGGTCTGCGAAATGCCGGCGAGGCGACGCGTCTCAGGCTGCTGGCGCTTCTGGCGGATGGCGAACTGACGGTCAAGGATGCCACCGTCATTCTGGGCCAGAGCCAGCCGCGGATCTCGCGTCACCTGAAGCTTCTGACCGAGGCGGGGCTGGTGCAGCGTTTTCCGGAAGGGGCTTGGGTGTTCTATCGCCTTGGCGACGGGGCGATGGGCGATCTGGTGCGCCTGCTGCTGTCGCGGCTCGATCCGCAGGATGCGGTGCTGGCCGGGGACCGGGTGCGGCTTGCCGCAACCCGTCGCGCCAAGGCGGAAGCCGCGGCCGCCTTCTTTGCCTCCAAGGCCAAGACCTGGGACCAGGAGCGTTCGCTGCATGTGCCCGAGGCCGCCGTGGAAGAGGCAATCCGCGCGGCCATCGGCGACAAGCCCTTCGGCGCGATGCTGGACCTCGGCACCGGCACCGGCAGCCTGCTGTCTCTATTGCGCGATCAGTACTCCCAGGCGCTCGGCATCGATGCGAGCCATGACATGCTGACCGTCGCCCGCGCCAATCTGGCGCGCCAGGGCGTGAAAAGCGCACAGGTGCGTCAGGGCGACATTCACGCGCTCAATGTGCCCACCGACAGTTTCGACCTGATCTCGATCCACCAGGTGCTGCATTATCTCGACGACCCCGGTCGTGCCATCGAGGAGGCGGCGCGCGCGCTGCGTCCCGGCGGACGGTTGCTGATCGTCGATTTCGCGCCGCACAGTCTCGAGTTCCTGCGCGACACCCACGCCCACCGGCGTCTCGGTTTCGCGCATGATCAAATGAACCGATGGCTCGCCGATGCCGGCCTCGATGTCGTTCTCACCCGCGATCTGGCGCCCGATGCCGGGGATGCCGATCGCCTTACCGTCACCATCTGGCTGGCCCGCGATCCGCGCATTGTGTCGGATCTGCCGGAGCTCAACATGACCCAGGAGGTCGCCTGACATGCCGTCCACTGACAAGTTCCGCCGCTTCGAGCTTGGCTCCGGCGCCGATGTTTCCGTGTCCTTCGAATTCTTTCCGCCCAAGACGGAAAAGATGGAAGCCTCGCTGTGGCGGGCCGTGGAGCGGCTGCAGCCGCTGTCGCCGAATTTCGTGTCGGTGACCTATGGCGCGGGCGGCTCGACGCGCGAGCGCACCCACCGCACGGTGGAGCGCATCCTGCGCGAGACGGATCTTTCGCCGGCCGCGCATCTGACCTGCGTCGGCTCCTCGCGCGAGGAGGTCGATGCGATCGTGCGCGATTATCAGGCGCTCGGCGTCAAGCACATCGTCGCGCTGCGCGGCGATCCGATGGAGGGCATCGGCGCGATCTACAAGCCGCAGCCCGACGGCTATGCCTATTCCTGCGACCTGGTCGAGGGCATCCGCCGCATCGGCGATTTCGAGGTTTCGGTCTCCGCCTATCCCGAGCGCCATCCCGAAAGCCCGGACTGGGCGACCGAGATCGACAACCTGAAGCGCAAGGTGGATGCCGGCGCGACGCGGGCGATCACCCAGTATTTCTTCGACAACGACCTGTTCGAGACCTTCATGGAAAAGGTCCGCGCCGCCGGGATTGATATTCCGATCGTTCCGGGCATCCTGCCGATCGTCAACTTCGAGACGACGATGGTGTTTTCCGCAAAATGCGGCACCTCGATCCCGGACTGGCTGGTGCGCCGCTTCGCGGGCCTCGACCAGGATGTGGAGACGCGCAAGCTGGTCGCCTCGGCGGTGGCCTGCGAGCAGGTGCTCGACCTCGTCGACCGGGGCGTGAGCGACTTCCATTTCTACACGATGAACCGCGCCGAACTGACCTATGCGATCTGTCACACGCTGGGCCTGCGCCCGGCGCCGGAAGAAAAGCAGGCGGCCTGAGAGCAGATATGACCAATTCAAAGAACGCAGCGGCGATCCTCAATGCCGCCGCCCGCGAGCGCATTCTCGTTCTCGATGGCGGCATGGGGACGATGATCCAGGACCTGAAGCTGGACGAGGCCGGCTTTCGCGGCGAGCGCTTCAAGGACTGGAAAAGCGACCTGCAGGGCAACAACGACCTGTTGAACCTGACGCAGGGCGAGGCGATCCGCGACATCCACGTGGCCTATCTCGAGGCCGGCGCGGACATCGTCGAGACCAACACATTCTCCTCCACCACCATCGCCCAGGCCGACTATGGCATGGAGGAGCTCGCCTATGAGCTCAACCTGGAAGGCGCACGCGTGGCGCGGGCCGCCTGCGACATCGTCACGGAGCGCGAGCCGCATCGCCCGCGCTTCGTCGCCGGCGCGCTCGGGCCGACCAACCGCACGCTGTCGATCTCGCCGGACGTGAACAATCCGGGCTTCCGGGCCGTATCCTTCGACGAGATGAAGACGGCCTATGCGCAGGCCGCGCGCGGCCTCATCGAGGGCGGCGCCGACCTGCTTCTGGTCGAGACCATCTTCGACACGCTGAACGCCAAGGCCGCGCTTTTCGCGATCGACGAGGTGTTCGAGGAGATCGGACGCAAGCTGCCGGTGATGATCTCCGGCACGATCACCGATCTCTCCGGCCGCACGCTGTCGGGCCAGACGCCGGAAGCCTTCTGGAACTCGCTGCGCCATTCGAGCCCGTTCTCCTTCGGGTTGAACTGCGCGCTGGGCGCCAAGGAAATGCGCGCCCATGTCGCCGAGCTGTCGCGCATTTGCGACACGCTGGTCAGCGCCTATCCGAACGCGGGCCTGCCCAACGAATTCGGCGAATACGACGAAAGCCCCGAGGCGATGGCCGAGCTGGTCGGCGAGTTCGCCAAGAGCGGGCTGGTCAATATCGTCGGCGGCTGCTGCGGCACGACGCCGGAGCACATTCGCGCCATCGCCGAGGCGGTGGCCCCGCATGCGCCGCGCGTCGTGGTCGAGCCGCCCCGGCGCATGCGCCTGTCGGGTCTGGAGCCCTTCGTGATCACGCCGGAGACGAATTTCGTCAACGTCGGCGAGCGCACCAATGTCACCGGCTCCGCCCGCTTCCGCAAGCTGATCAAGACCGGCGACTATGACACCGCGCTGGAGGTTGCCCGCAGCCAGGTGGAAAACGGCGCGCAGATCATCGACGTGAACATGGACGAGGGGCTGCTCGATTCCAAGGACGCGATGGTCACCTTCCTCAACCTGGTGGCGGCGGAGCCGGACATCGCCCGGGTTCCGGTGATGATCGACAGTTCCAAGTGGGAGGTGATCGAGGCCGGGCTGAAATGCGTCCAGGGCAAGGCCGTGGTCAACTCCATCTCCATGAAGGAGGGCGTCGACGCCTTCATCGCCCAGGCGAAGCTCGTGCGCCGCTACGGCGCGGCGGTGGTCGTGATGGCCTTCGACGAGGACGGCCAGGCCGATACCCAGGCGCGCAAGATCGAGATCTGCAAGCGCTCCTACGAGATCCTCGTCAACGAGGTCGGCTTTCCGCCGGAAGACATCATCTTCGATCCCAATGTCTTTGCGGTCGCGACCGGCATTCCCGAGCACGACAACTACGGCGTCGATTTCATCGAGGCGACGCGGTTCATCCGCGAGAACCTGCCGCATGCGCATGTGTCGGGCGGCGTGTCGAACCTGTCGTTCTCCTTCCGCGGCAACGAGCCGGTGCGCGAGGCGATGCACTCCGTGTTCCTCTATCACGCCATTCAGGCGGGCATGGACATGGGCATCGTCAACGCCGGACAGCTTGCGGTCTATGACGACCTCGATCCCGAGTTGCGCGACCTGTCCGAGGACATCGTCCTCAATCGCCGCTCGGATGCGACCGACCGGCTGCTGGACGCGGCCGAGCGCTTCAAGGGCAAGGGCGGCAAGCAACGGGTGCAGGACCTCGCCTGGCGCGAGTGGCCGGTGGAAAAGCGCCTCGAGCATGCGCTGATCAACGGCATCACCGACTATATCGACACCGATGTGGAGGAAGCGCGCGCGCGCGCCGAACGGCCGCTGCATGTGATCGAGGGACCGCTGATGGACGGCATGAATGTCGTCGGCGATCTCTTCGGCGCGGGCAAGATGTTCCTGCCGCAGGTGGTGAAATCCGCGCGCGTGATGAAGCAGGCGGTCGCCTATCTGATGCCCTACATGGAAGCGGAGAAGCGCGAGCAGGGCATCGAGAACATGCCGAGCGCCGGCAAGATCCTGATGGCCACCGTCAAGGGCGACGTCCATGACATCGGCAAGAACATCGTCGGCGTCGTGCTCCAGTGCAACAATTTCGAAGTGGTCGATCTCGGCGTCATGGTGCCGGCCGCGAAGATCCTGGAGACGGCGAAGAAGGAGAAGGTCGACATCATCGGGCTCTCCGGCCTGATCACGCCGTCGCTCGACGAGATGTGCAACGTGGCGGCGGAAATGGAGCGCGAGGGCTTCGACGTGCCGCTCCTGATCGGCGGCGCGACCACCAGCCTGATCCACACGGCGGTGAAGATCCACCCGAACTACAAGCGCTCCCAGGCGGTCTATGTCACCGACGCCAGCCGGGCGGTCGGCGTCGTCTCCAAGCTCTTGAGCGAGGAACATCGCGACAGCTACATCGAGGGCGTGCGCGCGGATTACGTCAAGGCGGCGGAAACCCATGCGCGCTCGCGCTCGGGCGGCAAGCGCACGTCGATCGCCCAGGCGCGGAGCAACAGCTTCAAGCCATCCTTCGACGCCTATGCCCCGGTTGCTCCGTCCTTCCTGGGGACGAAGATCATCGACGACGTGTCGCTTGAGGATCTCGCCAGCGCCATCGACTGGACGCCGTTCTTCTCCACCTGGGAGATCAAGGGCACCTATCCGGCGGTCCTGACCGACAACCGCTACGGTCCGGCGGCATCGGCCCTGTTCGACGACGCAAGGCGCATGCTCGACGAGATCGTGCGCGACCGCCTGCTGACCCCCAGGGGCGTGGTCGGCTTCTGGCCGGCGGCGCGCCGCGGCGACGACATCGTGCTCTATGAGGACGAGAACCGCGCCCGCGAGCGCACCGTGCTGCACACGCTGCGCCAGCAGATGCAGCGCGGGCAGGGCGGGCGTGCCAACCTGGCGCTGGCGGATTTCGTTGCCGGAGAGGACAGCGGCATCGCCGACTATCTCGGCGGCTTCGCGGTCACCGCCGGCCATGGCGAGGACGAGCTTGTTTCGCGCCACGTCGAGGCCGGCGACGACTACAACAAGATCCTGGCCCAGGCGCTCAGCGACCGGCTGGCGGAAGCCTTTGCCGAGCGGCTGCACGAACGGGTGCGCAAGACGCTGTGGGGCTATGCGCCGAAGGAGGATCTGTCGGTCGAGGATCTGATCGCCGAGCGCTACCAGGGCATTCGCCCGGCGCCCGGATATCCCGCGCAGCCCGACCACACGGAAAAGGCCACGCTGTTCGACCTGATGGACGCGCCGAATACCGCCGGCATCAAGCTCACCGAGAGCTATGCCATGTGGCCGGGGTCGTCGGTGTCGGGGCTCTATTTCGCCCATCCCGACAGCCATTACTTCGGCGTCGGCCGCATCGAGCGCGATCAGGTCGAGGATTACGCCGTGCGCAAGGGCTGGGACCTAGCGACGGCGGAGCGCTGGCTCGCGCCGATCCTCAATTACGATCCGGTACAGCGGGAGGCGGCGGAGTAGTCACCGCCCGACCCTCAGAACCTGTCCGGCCCCCTTCATCGGCCCGCGCGGATCATGTCCGCGCGGGCCGATTGCGTCGCCTCTGTGCCGCTGAATAGATCGTTTACAAAAACAGCCCTAATCACCGCTCGCGTGGCGGCATATCTTCGGAATCAGAAAACGGTGCCGTCTGGCACCATGAATTCCGGAGATTGATATGAGCAAATCCCTGACTGTCCTGAAGGTCGATTCGTCGGCCCGCCGCGAAGGCTCCGTCACCCGCCGCCTGGCGGATCGCGCGATTGCCGAACTGGGTGAGGGCGGCACCGAGGTCACCACGATCATTCGCGACGTCGCCGCCGGTCTGCCGGTCGTCGACGAGGCCTGGGTGGCGGCGAATTTCACCGACCCGGCCGAGCGTACGGCGGAACAGAAGGCGCGGCTTGCGCTGTCCGACACGCTGGTTGCTGAGGTCAAGGCGGCCGACGTGCTTCTCATCGGCGTGCCGATCTACAATTTCGGCATTCCCGCAGCCCTCAAGGCGTGGGTGGATCTGATCGCGCGGGCCCGCGAGACCTTCCGCTACACGGAGAACGGACCGGAAGGCCTGCTGACGGACAAGCGGGCAATCCTGGTGCTGGCCTCCGGCGGCACCACCGTCGGTTCGGAGATCGATTTCGCCACCGGATACCTGAAACACATCATGTCGTTCATCGGCATCACCGATGTGACCGTGATTGCCGCCGATCGGCTGATGTTCGATGCGGAGGAAAGCCTCGCAGGGGCCGAGCGCGGAGTCAGCGACGCGGCAATCCGTCTGCGGGCCGCCTGACACTGCCGGTTCATTTTGCCGGTCCATGCCGGGTGGGCAGGGTGGCGCCAGGCGTCATCATGCCCGCCCAAGGCGTGGCACCGGGCGCGAGCGCCGCACGCGAAAGTTGTTGGCCGGGCGCCTTGTGGGGCAAGGCGCCCTGCGAAATACACCGCGCACGAAAGGTGCGCGGTCTCTCTTTGCTGAAGGGTCTGGATGCTTTAGATCAATCCGACCACGATCGCTGCCACGAAGACAAAGGCAGCGAAAACGGCGATTACATTGAGATTGCGGACAAGTGTCATGGTTTGGCCTCCCGCACTCTTTCTATGTGTTAATGGTATGTTACCCGGCCCGGCGCGCAAAGCGAAAAAGATGCTGCGCTGCAATGCGACCGGGACAAATTTTTCCAACGTCGCGTTTGATACAACCCAACGTATTGATTTCATGTCGTTCGCGATGCGACAGCGCGTCGCGGTGGCGGGCGTATTCGGGCGCGGTCGCAGGGTTTCCTGTTGCGGGCCCAAAATTACGTAGCGTCGTGTCGCGAATATTGAGCATAGGTTGTATTTGCGCCGATTAACGAGAATGAAACCCCCGCATTCTAGTTTTTTCCGGAAAAGGTCGTGAAGGAAAACGCAATGAATGCGACGCAACTTGCCGAGTTGGCGCGCAATGGTTCGGCAGAAAGCACGGGCGAACTTGTCTCGGCGCTTACCGATCTGTTCTGCCGGGCGCCTGACGATGAGCGCGAGCGTGTCAGCCTTGTGTTCGGCGATATTGTCCTGCGCGTGCTGGATCGGCTTGAGTGTGCCGCGCGGTCCGCCTTGTCGCAGCGCATCGCCGATGACGACGGAGCGCCGAAGGACCTGCTGAAGGCGCTGGCGGCGGATGAGGATCTCGACGTCGCCGCCCCGGTGCTCGAGCAGTGTCGCAACCTGTCCGACCAGGATTTCGCGGAGGTGGCGGAGACGGTTCCCGCCAGCCACCTTCTGGTTCTGTCGCAGCGCAAGGTGATCAAGCCCGTGCTGTCGCGGGTTCTGGCGCAGCGCGGCGAACCCCAGGTGCTGCATGCGCTGACCCGCAACCATTCCGCCATTATCGGCGTCGATTCCTTCGATCTTCTGGTGGCGCGGGCGCGCAAGGATGTCGAGCTTCAGGAAGCGCTCAGCGAACGGCCCGACATTCCCGAAAGCTCAGCCGAGCGGCTGGTGCCCTTCCTGTCGCGCGAGATGGCGCAGCGGATCAAGGATCTCAACGTCAACGAGGTGCTGGTCAAGGCGATCGCCGAACGCGCCGCGCGCGAGGTCGAGATCCAGCTGCGCGAGTTCAACGGCGCCAAGTCGAAAACCGAACAGCTGATCGATGCCGCCGTTGCCGGCTCCGTTCCCGTCGACACGGCGGTGGGCGCCTTTGCGGACAAGGACCGCGCCTTCGAGCTGGGGCAATTGCTGGCGCGCACGGTGGGCTGGCCCGACAATGTCGTCGTCCCGCTCGTCTTTCGCGAGGACGACATGCCGATCCTCTTCCTCTGCCGTCTCGGCGGGGTCTCGAACGAGGCTTACATGAAGATCGTGCGTATGCGCGCCAAGCGGATGCGGCTGTCCTCCTCCGCCTCGAGCGATGCGATGCGCAAATACGCACAGCTGAGCGAGGAAGCGGCCCGCAGCGCCTTCAAGGCGATGGCGCAGAAACTGAAGCTTCCCGCCAAGATCTGACACAAGAGCTATCCGCCACGTGCGGGCCGCCGGTGACCTGTCATTCGGCCGCCACCCCGGACGCCGCTGTCGCAAGACAGCCCTCAAGCCAGTGGGCGGCCTTCAGCGTCTTGCGGTCGTCGCCATAGGCTCCGATGGTCTGGACCCCGAGCGGAAGCCCCGCCGCGCTCCGCAGGCCGGGCACATTCGCCGCCGGCGCGCCCATCAATGTCCACACGCGGTTGAACACCGACGAGCCGGTCGAGGCGAGGCCGATGGGCGCCATGCCGGGTGCCGATGGTGTGACCAGCACATCCACCTTCGACTGGATATCGGCAAACGCACGGCGCGCCTGGTCCGCGGTGCGTTGCGCGTCGTCATAGGCGCCTGACGAGATGGCAGCGCCTTCCTCCAGCGTTTCGCGCAGGACCGGGCTCAGCTTTTCCGGCGCGAGGTCGACCTCGGCGGCCAAAGCGCGCGTTGCCTCATAGTCCTGGATCGTCTTGTGCGCGGCAAAGGCTTCGCGAAAGACCGGCGGCAGCGAGATCGATGTGACCGCCGCGCCGGCGCGTTCGGCCGTGATGCGGACGCGCTCGAGCGCGATCGTCATTTCCTCGTCCGCCTGTGCCCAGGGCTGCGGTTCGATGAAACCGAGCCTCGGCGGGGTGGGAACCTCGCCATCCACCCGCCAGTCGCGGTCGGCCAATGCCCCGGCGCCGAAAGCGACATCGGCAATGCTCTTGGCGAAGACGCCGACCGTATCCAGCGACCAGGAGAAGATCTTCACGCCGACCGCGGGAAGGCGTCCGAAGCTCGGCTTGAAGCCGGCGATGCCGCAAAAGGCCGCCGGCCGGACAACCGAGCCGCCGGTCTGCGTGCCGAGCGCCAGGGGAAAGAAGCCGGCCGCGACGCCGGCTGCCGACCCCGAAGAGGATCCTCCCGGCGTGTGTTCGAGATCGTGGGGATTGCGGGTCGGACCGGGGCTGAAGAAGGCGAATTCCGTCGTCACCGTCTTGCCGAGAACGGCGGCGCCGGCGCGCCGCGCCAGCGCGACCACGGCCGCATCCACGGCCGGGCGGTAGCCGTCATGGATCGGCGAGCCGTAGGCGGTGGCCCGGTCGCCGGTCTCGATGTTGTCCTTCACGCCCATCGGCATGCCGGCGAGCGGCCCGTAGGCACTGCGGGCGGCGGCGCGGGCGGCCTCCACGTCGACGGACACGAAGGCGCGGATTTCCGGTTCCCGCGAGGCAATCGTCGCTGCGATTTCGTCATAAAGCGCGTCGATCGACAGAGTGCCTGCATCCAGTCTGCGCGCGATGTCGAGGGCTGACAGCATCGATTCCTCCCGGTTCAGGAATCAGATCTTGCCGACAATCGAAGGAACTTCAAGCGTTTGCGGCGTCTAGCCGTTGCGTTTTTTGTCCGGGTGCAGGGTCTTGCCGAGAATATGGCTGTCGCGGCCGATCACATGGGAACTGGTCCCGACAATGAGGTTGTCGGGCGCGCGCACCACCGCATGGTCCTTGTTCGGATAGGGCAGGTTCACCAGAAAGTGGCGCATGCAATTCAGCCGGGCCCGCTTCTTGTCGTCGGACTTGACCACGGTCCAGGGCGCATCGGCGGTGTCGGTGTAGAAGAACATCGCCTCCTTGGCCTCCGTGTAGTCGTCCCACAGGTCCATGGACGCGCGGTCGATGGGCGAGAGCTTCCACTGCTTCAGCGGGTCGGTCTCGCGGGCCTTGAAGCGCCGGCGCTGTTCCTCGCGCGAGACGGAGAACCAGTATTTGAACAGGCGGATGCCGGATTGCGCGAGCATCTGCTCGAACTGCGGGCACTGGCGCATGAAGTCGAGATAGTCGTTGGGACTGCAGAAGTTCATCACCCGCTCGACGCCTGCGCGGTTGTACCAGGAGCGGTCGAAGAAGACGATCTCGCCTCCGGAGGGCAGCCACTGGATATAGCGCTGGAAATACCATTGCGACCGCTCGCGGTCGGAGGGTTTGGTCAGGGCGACCACCCGTGCGGCGCGCGGGTTCATATGCTCCATGAAGCGCTTGATGGTGCCGCCCTTGCCGGCCGCGTCGCGACCTTCGAAGAGGAGGACGACCTTCTGGCCGGTTTCCTCCACCCAGTGCTGGGCCTTGAGGAGCTCGACCTGAAGCGCGGCCTTCTGGCTCTCGTATGTCTTGCGGCGCATCTTGTCCGCGTAAGGGTAGGCGCCGGTCTCGAAGATGTCGCGCACCGCCTGGGGGTCGTGGCGCATCTCGGCAAGCGTGTGCCGGCGCGCAGCGCCGCTGGCGACGGCCGACCGCCGGCGGGCTTCGGTGTCCGGCGCGCCATCGGGGATGCTTTCGGGCGCGGCCGGACCGGACGCATGGGGCGCTTCGGAGGCCTCGGCGGGGGCAGGGCCTGCTCCGATGACGGTACCGATGCCGTCGTCTGCGCCGGTGTCGGTGGCAGCGGGATCGATGGGAGAGGCTGTGTCGGTCTTTTTCGCCGGCATTGTGCGGTCCGCCTGGGGTTCTGTCCGGCGTTCGGCCGGGCGTCAATGACGGGAAAATCTCCTATCACGCAACGCCGGGCGTGTCGTTGACACCGGTCAAACCCCCTGGGCCACGTCGCAATGCAGCTTCGCCGGCAGGATGGTTCCTGCCGGCGAAGGTCACGGTCGGTCTGTCGGACGGCTACGGCCGGCGATCAGCGGCACAGCTTCTGTTCGCCCGAATAGGTCGTGAAACGTCCGGTGTTCGGGTTGAAGCTGCGGTACTTGGTGGAGCAATAGCGATACCATTCGCGGGTCCAGGGCTCCGGGCGGTCGTAGCCGACCACGACGGGCGGGGCAGGGCGGTAGCCGCCGTTGTCATAGACCGGGGCGGGGTAGGCCGGGCCGTAACCGCGCGGGTGACGGGGCTCGTAGATCGGCTCCGGGTCGATATACTGGGGGCCGCTCAAGGCCGATCCGATCATGGCGCCGGCGGCAAGGCCGATCACGCCGATGGCCAGAGCCGCGCCGATGTCGTCGTTCTTGTTGCGGTGGCGGTTCTGATGGCGATTGCCGCGATTGGGGCGAAAGGCCTGATGCTGCCCGCCATGGTCGCGCCAGTGGCGTTTTCCGCCGCCGGCCTCCGCCACGGAGAAGGAGGGCAGCAGCATCGCACCGGCGAGCGTTGCGACGAGCAGTCGGGAAGACAGGCTCTTGAGAGTTGCGGTTGCGGTCATGCGGGCGGCTCCTTGCGTGGATCGCGGTTAAGACGATGACACGAAGATGCCACCCGGCAGTTGAACCGGTCCTGAGACGGCCGTTCATCCGCCGTTCAGGAAAGTCGAGGGCTCAGCGGCAGAAGCGATAGCGGCCCGAATAGGCGAGATAGTAGCCGGTGTTCGGGTTGAAGCTGCGGTACTTGCGCGAGCAGTAGGCATACCATTCCGGCGTCCAGGCGGCCGGCCGGTAGCGATATCGGGGGGCTGGCGCATAGTAGCGCTGCGGCGTCAGTGCCTGCTGGGCGATCAGCCCGGTGGCGAGACCGATGATGCCGGCGGCGGCCGCGCCGTTTCCGCCATAGCCGAAATAGACCCCGCTTCCGTAGTTCGGATAAGGCCGATACGGCCGATAGGGGCGATACGGACGGTAGGCGCGATAAGGCCGATAGGCCCGATAGGGGCGATAGGCGTAGCGGGGGGCGTGCCTGTAGATGCGCTGGCTGCGATAACGCGGCGCCTCATAGCCGTCGTAATAGGGCGCGCGGACGGTGTCCGGCTGGGCAGACGCCGGCTGTGGCGCCAGTGGCAACGACAGGGCGAGGGCGAGAGCGCCGGCGA
Source organism: Paracoccaceae bacterium (assembly GCA_002709505.1). GTDB lineage: Bacteria > Pseudomonadota > Alphaproteobacteria > Rhizobiales > Stappiaceae > Stappia. The sequence continues at coordinate 20,838 of PARB01000075.1, forward strand.
GCCCGAGGCGCAGGCTGTGCGGGGGCGTGCCGGTGCCGGCGAAACGCAAGAAACGCTGGACCAGGGACATGGCGGGTCTCCTTTCACGAACGGATCGGCCGGCCCGTGACAGTCCCGCCGATCCTGCCATTTCTATCATGGACGGCCTTCAATGTGGCGAGAGCGTGGCCCGGCGCGCGGGCGCGCGCGGCTCGCCGTCTCGTCATCGGGATTTGCATTGCCGCCCCGGCGCGGGCAAAACAGGAGCGATCCGTGCGCGTCCGGCGCCATGGACCCGATTTCCGGAGAGCCTGCCATCGCCGAGCGCCCGCAAAAGACCGACCCTATCCGGCCCACGGACGACGAGGCGATCGCGCTTGCGCGCAAGCTCGTGCGGCTGGCGCGCTTCGGGGCGCTTGGCGTTCTTGATCCGGGGTCCGGCGCGCCCTTCGTCTCGCGCGTTGCGCTGGCGACCGAAATGGACGGGTCGCCGGTGATGCTGATCTCCGCGCTGTCGACCCACACGAAGGCGCTTCTTGCGGATCCGCGCTGTTCGCTGCTTGTCGGCGAGCCCGGCAAGGGCGATCCGCTCGCCCATCCGCGCCTGACGCTTGTCGGCACGGCGCATCGCTTTGCCACCGGCGACGCGGCGCTTTCCCATGCGCGCCGCCGCTACCTGATGCGCCATCCCAAGGCGAAGCTTTATGCGGATTTCGCCGACTTCGCCTTTTTCCGCTTCGAGGTCGCGCGGGCCAGCCTGAACGGCGGCTTCGGCAAGGCCTATGAGTTGCTGCCCTCCGATTTCCTGCTGGAGCGCGCGTCGCTCGACGGGTTCCTGGACATGGAGGACGGCGCCATCGCGCATCTGCATGCCGATCATCCCGATGCGGTGCGGCTTTACGCCGAGACGTTGGCGCGGGCGGGCAAGGGAGCGTGGCAGCTTTCCTCGCTCGACCCGCAGGGGCTCGATTTCGTCGATGGCGACCGGGTGGCCCGGCTCGCCTTCGATCCGCCGCTCGCCGGGCCGCAGGACCTGCGCCCGCGCCTCGTCGCCCTTGCGAAACAGGCGAGAGACAGCGAATGATGGCCGCACGAGCGACTGCCACCCATGACGCGATCTTGAGGGAGAACCGACGCGTGAAATCCCGTTTCCTTCGTTTGCCGGGCATGCGGGGCAACCGGCCAGGCGTGCTGCTGGCAGCCCTTGCGCTTGCCCTGTGCGCGGCCGTGTCCACCCCGGCTCAGGCGCAATACCGGCTGGCGCCTTTCAAGGACCGCCTGTTCGACTATCCCGGGATGCTCGCCGGCAAGCCGCAGGACGCCTTCGTCATCGTCGACTACGACAAGCGCCGCGACATCCACCGCCGCGACAAGGTGTGGGAGCGGCAGGTGCACGGCGAATATGTCTCGATGAAGCCGCGCAGCACCCAGGAAGACCTGACGCTCACAGCCAATGGCCGGACCATCACCTACATGCGGGTGGGAACGCCCCGCGGGGCCAAGTCGATCGTGATTTACATTCACGGTCAGGGCGGTAACAGATTTCAGGGAATGAATGACGTCAGTTTCGGCGGAAATTTCAACCGCATCAAGAACCTGATGGTCCGCAATTCCGGCGTCTACATCACGCTCGACGTCAAGAACTTCAAGGGCGAGGGTGAGGCGGACGTCAAGGCGCTGATGCAGCACTACACCCGACAGGCGCCGGGCGCGCGCGTCTATGTCGCCTGCGGGTCGATGGGCGGGGCCTTGTGCTGGCGTCTGGCCAAGGACAACGCGGCATCCGCACTGATGGGCGGGATCCTGCTGATGGGGTCGACGTGGGACGAGGGCTTCCTGTCGAGTTCGACCTTCCGCAACGCCCGGCTGCCGATCTATTTCGGGCATGGCAGCTGGGACGAGGTCTACGACTGGAAGAAGCAGGCCGGGTTCTTCGAGCGGCTCAAGGCGCGCAATCCGCGCTATCCCGCCCGCTTCGCCCTGTTCGAGACCGGCACGCACGGAACGCCGATCCGCATGACGGACTGGCGGCTGGTCCTCAACTGGATGTTCGCCGCCACCGGCCGGTGACGGCCGTGGCGGATGTTCTCGCTGTCTTTACACCGGGCCAGCTGGTCGCTGTTTTCGCGACGCTCGGGTTCGCAGCGCTGGTCAAGGGCGTCACCGGCCTCGGCTTTTCCACCACCTGCCTGCCGTTTCTCGTTCTCGCGGTCGGACTGGAGAAGGCCATGGCGCTGGTGCTCCTGCCGTCGCTGGCCAGCAATCTCATCGTCATGCGTGCCGCCGGCCATTTCCGCGAGACGGTCGTCCGGTTCCGACCGATGCTTGCGGCGACGGTCCCGGGTCTTCTTCTCGGGCTCTGGGTGCTGGGGAAGGTCGACACGGACAGCCTGGTGGCGGTCCTGGGCGCGGTTCTTGTCGCCTACTGCCTGCACGGACTTTCAGGGGCGCGGTTCACGCTTTCGGCTCAAGCCGAGCGCCGGCTGCAGCCTGCGAGCGGTTTCTGCACCGGGCTTGTGAACGGCATGACGGGTTCGCAGATCCTGCCGGTCCTGCCGTTTCTCCTGTCGCTGAACCTGACGCCGGACCGCTTCGTGCAGGCGATGAATGTCTCTTTCACCCTGTCGAGCCTGATCATGGCGCTCGGCCTGTCGCGTCTCGGTTATCTGACGTTTGAAAGCGCTATGGTCTCGGCGGCCGGTATTCTTGTGGTTTTCGCCGGAACCCGGTTCGGGACGCGCGTCCGCAGCTTCCTTTCACCCGAGACCTTTCGCAAGATCGTGCTTGGTCTGCTGCTCCTGCTGGGAGCGGGACTGATCGCGCAACAAGTGGTCTGAAGCAGCCGGCGGACCGCCGGCGGAGAGCGATCGACCGGCTGCGTGAGTAATCACGCCGCGCGAATGTTGGCGAGGAAGGTGTCCAGCTCCCGCTGAAGCAGGCTCGATTGCTCCGAGAGGTTCTCGACCGTCGACAGTACCTGCCGGGCGCCGGCGCTGGAATCGACCGCTCCGGCGCTGACGGAGTTGATCGAGGAGGTGATCTCGCCGCTGCCTTCCGCCACCTCGCTCACGTTGCGGGCGATCTCGGCGGTCACGGCCGTCTGCTCCTCGACGGCCGAGGCGATCGAGGAGATCTGGTCGTTGATCAGTCCGATGGCCTCGACCACCGCCGCAATCGCCTGTGCGGTGTCCGCCGCGCCCGACTGCATGTCCTTGACCTGGGTGCTGATGTCTTCGGTTGCCTGACCGGTCTGTCCGGCGAGCAGCTTCACCTCGCCGGCGACGACCGCAAAGCCCTTGCCGGCTTCCCCGGCGCGGGCCGCCTCGATGGTGGCGTTCAGCGCCAGCAGGTTGGTCTGGGCGGAAATGTCGTTGATCAGCTTGACGACATCGTCGATCCGGGTTGCCGCCTGCGCCAGTCCGTCGACCGTTTCGCTCGAGCGCCTGGCGTTGCGCGTCGTTTCCCCGGTCGCGCCGAGGGCGGCGCTGACCTGGCGGCTGATTTCGCTGATGGAGGCGGAGAGCTCTTCCGCCGCGCTTGCCACGGTCTGGACACCGGTCGAGGATTGTTCCGCGGCAGCGGCAACCGTATTGGCGTTGTCGGAGGTCTTGCGGGCGTTTTCCGCCATCTGGATCGCGGTCGCCTCCAGCTCGCTGACGGCGGAGGCAATGCCGTCGGAGACCCGTTTCACCGTGGCCTCGAGATTGTCGGCGAGGCGCATCGTGGCTTCGCGTTTCTCCAGTTCGATCCGCTCTTCCTCTTCCTTGGCCTGGGCCTGGAGGCGCTGGATCTCGATGGTTTTCTCGCGGAATTCGGCGAAGGCTGTCGCAAGTTCGCCGATCTCTCCGCCGCCGCGCGTATCGAGCTGGACGCTCGTGTCGTTCTGCGCCAGCCGGTTGAGCGCGTTGACCACCGCCCTGAGCGGACGGCTGATCCCCAGGGTCGCAAGCGCCAGCGCAAAGGCAACGCCTGCGACAATGGCGGCGAGCGAAATGACCGCCATCAGGATCAGACCGTTGCTTTCATGCTCCTTGGCGCTCGCGGAGGATGCTGCCAGGAACGCGTTGAGCTGTTCCGTGAGGCTTTCCAGTTCGCCATTGAGCCGGTGCTGCTCGCCTTCCAGCTCCGCGGCGAGTGCGGTCGCCTTGTCGATCTCGCCTTTTTCGATATGCCCGACCATCGTGTGGATGTGCTGGTCATAGAGGGCGTGTTCGCGCTCGATCTTCTTCAACTGATCGAGCACGTCCTGATATTTGGCGCGCTGCGCTTCGGAATGGGCGATCGCGATGCCGCCTTCCGCAATCTTTTCCGCGGTCACGATTTCCTGCTGGACCTTCTCAGCCAGGGCAAACAGGCTCGTCGTCAGGTCGTCGAGAGTGCCGGTTTCTCCCGTGGCGCCGACTTTCCCAACGCGCAGAAGGCGCTCGACCAGAAGGGCCTGCTCAAGCTGATGGAGGCTGACCTTCGAGACATTGGTGGTGAGCGGGACGGTTTCCGTAGCGATTTCGTCGAGCTCGGTGCCGATCTGCTGCATCTGCATCAGGCCGACGCCGGCGATGACCAGCATCATCGTGCTCAAAAATCCGACGAGGGCGAGAATCTTGGCGGAAACGCTTGCCAGTCTGTTCGATCCAGTCCGAGTGACACGCATGGCGGTATCCTGATGCGTTGAATGTGGCGGCTCTTTTTCCGGAAGAACCATCGCAAATGGTATATGGCGAAAGCCTTCAATTTCCTTACCTCGTTTAAGGAAACAGCGCCTCATAGGTGATTTTAACTAGGTTGATACAAGCAGGCCTGTTGTCTCCCGAAGTATGTAAAAAGTATATGTTCGTAGTTGAAGCAATGCGGCCCGGGGCGCGTGCCTGCGGCGCGGTGGGCAAGGCTGCCCCGGCCGGGCGTGTCGACGGTGCTTGTTTTCAAAGGAAAGCCGGCCCCCGCAGGTGCGGAGGCCGGTCCGGTCAAGGCTTCGGTTCGTGGCGGGGAGGGCGCGCGGCCGCGCGCCCCGGTCAGGCCTTGCCCCAGCCGCCGGCGGTCGGGGTGATGACGGTCACGGCCTCGCCGGCCTTCAGCACGGTCTGGTCGCAGCCCTTCAGTTCTTCCGTCGTGCCGTCGGCGCGGCGCACCAGCGTGCGACCGAGCTCGCCGTCGTTGCCGCCTTCCATGCCTTTCGGCGGCAGGGTGCGGTGCGACGACAGGATCGCCAGTTCCATTTCCTCCAGGAAGCGGATCGTGCGCTTGGTGCCGTTGCCGGCGGACCATTTGCCCGTGCCGCCCGATCCCTCGCGGATATGGAAATCCTCAAGAAGCACCGGATAGCGGAACTCCAGCACCTCCGGGTCGGTGAGACGCGAGTTGGTCATATGCACATGCACGCCGTCGGTGCCGTTGAAGCCGGGGCCGGCGGGAGAACGGGAGCACAGCGTCTCGTAGTACTGGTGGGTGTCATTGACGAAGGTCAGGTTGTTCATCGTGCCCTGGCTGTTCGCCATCGCCTTCAGCGCGCCGAAGAGCGCGTTGGTGACATGCTGGCTCGTCTCCACGTTGCCGGCAACCACCGCCGCCGGATAGGTCGGCTTGAGCATGCAGCCCTCCGGGATGACGATGTTGATCGGCCGCAGGCAGCCCGCGTTCATCGGGATGTGGCCTTCCACCATCACGCGGAAGCAGTAGAGCACCGCCGCACGCGTGACCGGTTCGGGCGCGTTGAAGTTGTTCGCCTTCACCTCGCTGGTGCCGGTGAAGTCGACGGTCGCCTCGCGCTTGTCCTTGTCGACGGTGATCTTGACCTTGATCACCGCGCCCTGGTCGGTCGGATATTCGAAGGAGCTGTCGGCCAGCGCCTCGATCACCCGCCTGACACTTTCCTCGGCGTTGTCCTGCACGTGGCCCATGTAGGCCTGCACCACATCAAGGCCGAAGTGGGCGACCATCTTGCGCAGTTCCTTCACGCCCTTCTCGTTGGCGGCGATCTGCGCCTTCAGGTCGGCGACGTTCTGGGTGACGTTTCTCACCGGCCAGGGGTGGTCGGTCAGGAGCTCGACGAGCGCCTCCTCGCGGAACCGGCCCTGATCGACGAGCTTGAAGTTGTCGATGAGCACGCCTTCCTCGTCCACCGTGGTGGCAAGCGGGGTCATGGAGCCCGGAGCGGAACCGCCGACGTCGGCGTGGTGACCGCGCGAGGCCGCCCAGAACAGGATCTCCTTGCCGTCGTCGTCGAAGACCGGCGAGACCACGGTGATGTCGGGCAGGTGGGTGCCGCCGTTGTAGGGCGCGTTGAGCGCAAAGACGTCGCCGGGCTTGATCTTGCCCTCGTTGAGCTTGATCACGGTCTCGACCGAGCGGTCCATCGAGCCCAGGTGCACCGGCATGTGCGGGGCGTTGGCGACCAGCGCGCCGGAGGCGTCGAACACCGCGCAGGAGAAGTCGAGCCGCTCCTTGACGTTGACCGAATAGGCGGTGTTCTGCAGCGTCACGCCCATCTGCTCGGCGATCGACATGAAGAGGTTGTTGAAGACCTCCAGCATGACCGGATCGGCCTTGGTGCCAATGGCCTCGACGCGTGCCAAGGCTTCCACCCGCTTCAGGACGACGTGGTCCTTGGCGGTGATCTCCGCTTCCCAGCCCGGCTCGACCACGATGGTCTGGTGCGGCTCGATGATGAGTGCGGGACCCTTGATCTTGTTGCCGGGCTTCAGGTCGGCGCGGGCGAAGAAGCCGGCGTCATGCCATTCTCCATCGGCGAAGACCTTGCCGGTTTCGGCCGGAGACGGGCTGCCCTCCTGGAGCGGCGCATCGCTCTCGGCGATGCCGGACCCGCCGCCGACGGATTCCACCTCGAGCGCTTCCACGACGATGGGCTTGTTCTCGTAGACGAAGCCGAACTGGGCACGATGCGCATCGGCGAAAGCCTCGACCATCGCGGCGATGTCGCCTTCGACGTAAGGAACGGCGATCGGCGTGTCGGTGCCCTCGTAGCGCAGCAGCGCGCGCGGCAGGTCGCGGATCTCGGATGCAGGAACGCCCTGGGAGGAGACCTCCTTGCGGGTCTCGTCGCGCAGCTTGCCGGCGAGGGTTGCGAGATCGGCCAGCGCCCCGTCTTCCAGACGCCGCACGACCGCCTGCTGGCGGGTGGCGCGAATGTCGGCAAGACCCATGCCGTAGGCGGAGAGAATGCCCGACAGCGGATGGACGATCACCGTGGTCATGCCGAGGCTGTCGGCGACCGAACAGGCGTGCTGGCCGCCGGCGCCGCCGAAGCAGGTCAGCGCATAGTCGGTGACATCATAGCCGCGCTGCACGGAGATCTTCTTGATGGCGTTGGCCATGTTCTCCACGGCGATCTTGAGGAAGCCTTCCGCGACCTCCTCGCCCGTGCGCCCGTCGCCGATCTCGGCGGCCATGGCCTCGAATTTTGCCACCACCGCGTCGCGGTCGAGCGGCTCGTCGCGGCCCGGTCCGAAGATCTTCGGGAAGAAGTCCGGGCGCAGCTTGCCGACCATGACGTTGGCGTCGGTAACCGCGAGCTGGCCGCCGCGGCGGTAGCAGGCCGGACCAGGGTTGGCGCCGGCGCTGTCGGGACCGACCTGGAAGCGGCCGTCCTTGTAGTGAAGGATCGAGCCGCCGCCGGCCGCGACCGTGTGGATCATCATCATCGGCGCGCGCATGCGCACGCCAGCGACTTCCGTTTCGAAGGCGCGCTCGTATTCGCCGTTGAAGTGCGAGACGTCCGTCGAGGTGCCGCCCATGTCGAAGCCGATCACGGCATCGAAGCCGGCCATCTTCGAGGTTTCCACCGCTCCGACGACGCCGCCGGCGGGGCCGGAGAGAATGGCGTCCTTGCCCTGGAAGAGGTCGGCCGCCGTCAGGCCGCCGGAGGACTGCATGAACATCAGGCGGCAGTCGGTGCCCTCGATCTGCAGCTCGCTTGCGACCTGCTCCACGTAGCGGCGCAGGATCGGCGACAGATAGGCGTCGACCACGGTGGTGTCGCCGCGCCCGACCAGCTTCATCAGCGGCGAGACCTCATGGCTGACGGAGACCTGGGTGAAGCCGACCTTGCGGGCGACCTCCGCCACCCGGCGCTCGTGCTCGGGGAAGGCATAGGCATGCATGAAGACGATTGCCGCGGAGCGGATGCCGCTGTCGAAGGCGGCCTTGAGCTCCGTCTCGACGGCGGCGAGATCCGGTTCGCCCTCGACCGTGCCGTCGGCGCGCACGCGCTCATCGACTTCGACGACGCGCTCGTAGAGCAGCTCCGGCTTGATGATTTCCTTGGCGAAAATGTCGGGGCGCGCCTGATAGCCGATCTCCAGCGCGTCGCGGAACCCCCTGGTGGTGATCAGAAGCGTGCGGTCGCCCTTGCGCTCCAGCAGCGCGTTGGTGGCAACGGTGGTGCCCATCTTCACCGCGGAGATCTTCTCGGCCGGGATGCGCTCGTCGGCGGCGATGCCCATGAGATCGCGAATGCCCTGGATGGCGGCGTCGCGATAGGCTTCGGGGTTCTCGGAGAGCACCTTGTGGGCCTTGATCTCGCCTTCGGGGGTGCGCGCCACGATGTCGGTGAAGGTGCCGCCGCGGTCGATCCAGAAATCCCACTTCGCGTTCGTCATGATGCGTCTCTCCCAGTTTGTCCTTGCCCGTCACGACTGTGCGGCGCGAGCACGCGCACCCAGCGTATCGGAAGATGTCTCGCGCTCATTCCAATAATTTATCGATAAAATGTCAATGAAAAACAGTTGCCGGATTTCGGCGGTCGCTCCATGCCCTATGCAAAACGCCCCGCTCGACGGGCGAGGCGGGGCGTTTCGCAGAGGTTACTCGTGGCGGCTTGCCCCGGTCACGGGCGGTTTCGCATGTTGTCCGGCAGCCAGGTGGCGAGTTCCGGAACGGCGATGAGCACGAAGACCATGGCCACCATGATCGCGAACATCGGCAGGGCGGCCTTCGATATGTAGCCCATCTCGTGCCGGGTGATGCCCTGGAGCACGAAGAGGTTGAAGCCGATCGGCGGCGTGATCTGCGCCATTTCCACGACGATCACCACGAAGATGCCGAACCAGATCATGTCGATGCCGGCCGCGCGCACCATCGGTTCCACCACGGCCATGGTCAGCACGACGGCGGAGATGCCGTCAAGGAAACAGCCGATGACGATGTAGAACACCAGAAGCGCCATCAGCAGTTCGAACCGCGACAGCTGCATCGAGGCGATATATTCCGCGATGGCCCTCGGCAGGCCGGTGAAGCCCATCGACAGCGTCAGGAAGGCGGCACCGGCGAGGATCAGGGCGATCATCGCGGAGGTGCGGGTCGCGCCCATCAGGCTGTCGAGGAAGGTCGACCAGGTGAGCGAGCCCTGCCAGGCGGCAAGCACCAGCGCTCCGATCACGCCGATGGCGGCGGCTTCTGTCGCCGTGGCGAAGCCTGCGTACATCGAGCCGATCACCGCGAGGATCAGCATCATCACCGGGATCAGGAAGCGGGCGTTGCGGATCTTTTCGACGAAGCTCATCGGCGGTTCGGGATCCGGCTTGTAGGTCTTCGACAGCTTCGCGTAGATCGCCACATAGCCCATGAACATCGCGGCCAGCACCAGCCCCGGCAGGACGCCGGCCATGAACAGCTTGGTGATGGATTCGTTGATGGTCACGCCATAGACGATGAGGATCAGCGAGGGCGGGATCATCAGCCCAAGCGTTGCCGCGCCCGCCAGCGTGCCGATCACCATGTGTTCGGGGTAGTTGCGCCGCCTGAGTTCGGGGATCGACATTTTTCCCACGGTCGTCAGCGTCGCGGCCGAGGAGCCGGAGACGGCGGCGAACACCGTGCAGCCGACGATGTTGGTGTGGACGAGCCCGCCGGGAAGCCGCGCCATGAAGGGCGAGAGACCGCGGAACATGTCCTCCGACAGGCGCGTTCGGTAGAGGATCTCGCCCATCCAGATGAAAAGCGGCAGGGCGGTCAGTGTCCAGGACGAGGACGAGGCCCAGATCACCGTGATCATCGCGTCGCCGGCAGGCCGCGAGGTGAAGAGCTCGACGCCGACGAAGGCGACGCCGATCAGGGCGAGGCCGACCCAGACACCGGTGCCGAGCAGCAGGAACAGGACGAAGAGGAAGAGGATGACGGGGGCAAGCGATTCCATCGGCGTCACTCCCCGTGGCTCTGTTCGGCGGTGTCGGACTTGATGCCGGCATCGCCGCGAAAAAGGACGCGAAGGAAGTGGTCCGTCATCGCAATGGCAAGCAGGATGGCGCCGGCGCTCATCGCCAATTGCGGGATCCAGAGCGGCGTGGCGTCCTGGCCCTGGCTGACGTCCTTGAACTTCCACGACCAGTAGGTCGCCTTGACCGCATAGCGGGCGAGGAACCAGGTGAGCACCGTGCCGATGGCGAAACACCAGATCTCAAGCCATCGCCGCTTCGGCCCGAGGGCGTTCAGCAGGATGCTGACACGGATGTGCGAGCCGTGGTTGAGCGCATGGGCGAAGGCGAAAAAGGAGGCCGCCGCCATGGCGTAGCCGGCGTAGCTGGTCGCGCCGGGAAAGGTCAGCCCGGTCCAGCGCGCGACCATCTGGCCCACGATGATTGCGAGAATTGTGACGAGGCTGAGGGCGGCCAAGGCGCCGCCGGCTAGATACAGGCCGTCCAGGAACCGGCGCAATCCGCGTCCGAGAGCTGTCATGGGTCCGTCCGATGGTTGGATGGCAGGCCGGCGTTCGGGCCGCTGCCGGGCGCAAGGGACGGCGGCCGCGAAGACGCGCTTCGCGACCGCCGGAGCATCTTGCCCTCGTTACATCGCCTTGTAGGCGTCGACGATGGCCTTGCCCTTGTCGCCGGCCGACTCCAGCCATTCGGCCGTCATCGTCTCGCCGATCTTGGCGAGATCCGCCTTGAGCTGGTCGCTCGGATCGGCAACGGTCATGCCGTTGGAGGCGAGGCCTTCCAGCGTGAAGGTGGTGTAGGCCTTGGCCTTCTCCAGACCTTCCGTCTCGGCGGTTGCAGCGCAGCCGCGGATCACGTCCTTGCTGGCGTCGGACAGGCCGTCCCAGGCATCCTTGTTGACCATCACGGCGTTGCGCGGCAGCCAGGCGTCGACCGCATAGAAATGCGAGACGTTTTCCCAAAGCTTGCGGTCGTAGCCGGTCGCACCCGAGGACACCATGGATTCCGCCACGCCGGTGGCGAAGGCCTGCGAGACTTCCGCCGCCTCGATCTGCACCGGGAGCATGCCCGTCAGTTCGGCAAGCTTGGCGGTTGCCGCATTGTAGGCGCGGAACTTCAGGCCTTCCATGTCGGCAACCGACTCGACCGGCTTGTTGAAATACATGCCTTGGGGAGGCCACGGCACGGTGTAGAGCATCACCAGGTTCTGCTCTTCCAGCGCGGAGCCGACTGCCTCTTCGGCCGCCGACCACAGCTTGACGGAATCGTCGAAGGAGGTGGCGAGGAAGGGAATGCTGTCGATGCCGAACAGCGGGTCCTCATTGGCATGGGCGGAGAGCAGGCGCTCGCCGATCTGCACCTGGCCGGTCTGGATCGCGCGCTTGATGTCGGCGCCGCCGAACAGCGAACCGCCCGGATGGGTGACGATCTCGATGTCGCCGCCAGTGCCCTCGGTGACGCAGGCGGCGAAGACCGCGGCGTTCTCGGAGTGGAAGTTGGAGGCCGAATAGGCCAGCGGCATGTCCCATTTTTCCGCGGCCGCCGGCGCGGCGAAGGCAACCGCGACAAGGGCGGTCGAGGCGAGTGCCGTGGTGGTCTTGATGAGTGTCGTCATTCTCTGTTTCTCCTCCAGGTTTGCGCAGCGGCCAATCGGCGCGGTGCGCGAAATCTGTCTCCGGGTATCCGGCTTTCCGCCGGATCTTATGATGTCGCGGCCCGCGCCGCGCGTGGATTCACTCTAGACGGCGAACCGCCCGGGCGAATAGGGGGCCATGTCGATGTTTGGCGTGCGGCCTGCGACGAGATCGGCGACGATCCTCGCCGTTCGCGGTCCGCCGGTGAGTCCGACATGGTGGTGTCCGAAGGCCATCAGCACGTCGCCGTGACGCGGCGAGGGACCGATGACGGGAATGGAATCGGCCGGCGCCGGACGGTGGCCCATCCAGCGGGTGACGGTTTCCCAGCGCAGCGTCGGCATTGCACGCCGTGCCTGGGTTTCCAGCACCTTGAAGGGCGCGGCGCTCGGTCCGGCGTTCAGCCCGCCGAACTCGACGATGCCGGCAAGCCGGATGCGTCCCTCCAGCGGTGTTGCGACGAATTTTCCGGCCGTCATCATCAACGGCGCGCAAGGATAGGCGCTCGGCGCCTCGAGCTCCAGGTGATAGCCGCGCTCGCTTTCCATCGGCACGTCGATGCCGAGCTGGCGGCCGAGATCCTTCGACCAGACGCCGGCGGCGAGCACGGCGCGGTCGCAGTCGATCGCGCCGGTATCGCTCTCAAGGGCCGTCAGACGACCGTTTTCGAAACGGAACCCGCGCACGTCGGCGCGCAGGATGCGCCCGCCCAGGCTCTCGAAATGGGCCGCGAGATCCTTGACGTAGCGACCCGGGTCGGCGATCACGCCGTGGTGCGGCAGGCGGACGGCAAAGCGGTTTTCCGGGCCGATCAGCGGCTCGTAGTCGTGAAGCTCGGTGTCTTCCAGCAGGTCCCAGCGAAAGCCTGCCGCGCGGCGCAGCGACCAGGCGAAGCGATCGGCCTCGAAGGCCGCCCGGTCGCGGTAGACATAGAGATAGTCGCTTTCGCGCAGCCAGCGTTCCGCGCCGGTGCCCCTGGCAAGCGCCTGATGCTGTTCAAGGCTGTCGCCGATCACCGGCAGGAGGGCGGCCGCGATGCGGCGGGTCTCGGCTTCCGTGCAATGGGACAGATATTTCGCCAGCCAGGGCAGGAGCCTCGGCAGATAGGACCAGCGCAGGAAGAGCGGGCTTTGCCGGTCGAGCAGCATGCGCGGCGCCTTGGCCGGCAGTCCCGGCACCGTCACGGGCACCACGGCACAGGATGCAAGCACCCCGCCGTTGCCGTGAGAGGTCGCCTCGCCGGGGGCGATGCGGTCGACCAGAGTCACGTCGTTGCCGTCGCGCGCCAGCCAGATCGCGGTCGCGACGCCGACGATCCCGGCTCCGATGACGGCCACAGTCATGCGCTCGTCGCTCACGCAGTTTCCCCCTTGCACACTCCCGAAAGAGTGTCCTTTCTGACAGGGCGGCTGTCAATAATTTGTCGATAACTTGTCAGTATATTTCAGGGGTTGTGGGGCCGTTTTCCTGCAATCCGGCGCCGGTTCGCATTCCCCGGCCGGACGGTGCGGTGCTTGACCGCGCGCGTCTTGCGCCGTCTTCTCAGACAATCTTGCCTAAAGCCGCAAGGGCGAGCCGTCTCTCCCGCTGCCGCCACCGGAGTTTGACATGACCGCAAGCGTTCAAGAGCCCCCGCGCGCCGCCGTCGGCGTCCTGATGCTCGACACCCGCTTTCCCCGTATTCCCGGCGACATAGGAAATCCGCTAAGCTTCGACTTTCCCGTGCGCTACGCCGTCGTGCCGCAAGCCTCGCCGGTGCGGGTGGTGGAGGACCGGGCGGAGGGGCTGTTTGAGGCCTTCGTGACCGCCGGGCGGATGCTGGTGGATGAGGGGGTGAGCGGCATCACCACGTCCTGCGGACTGCTGTCGCTGTTTCAGGACGAGCTGAAGGCGGCGCTCGGCGTGCCGGTTGCCGCGTCTTCGCTGATGCAGGTGCCCTTCGTCGACCGGCTGCTGCCGCCGGGCCGGCGGTGCGGCATTCTCACCATTTCCGCGCCGGCGCTGACGCACGCGCATCTCGATGCCGCGGGGTGCGCGCGCGACACGCCGGTTGGCGGGACGGAAGGCGGGCGGGTCTTCACCCGCGCCATTCTCGACAATGCGGCCCATTTCGACGTTGCGGCGGCGCGCGCCGACAACATACAGGCCGCCCGGGACCTGGTCGGCCGGCACCCGGAGGTCGGCGCAATCGTGCTGGAATGCACCAACATGGCCCCCTATGCGGCCGATGTCGCGGCGGCCACGGGGCTGCCGGTCTATTCCATTGTCAGTTTCGTCAATTGGTTCCAGGCCGGACTGGCGCCCGGACGGTTTCCCGCCCCGGCGACCTGATCGCCGGTTGCCCTTGCAGCGCCTCCTGCCGTAGCCTGACGGCCCGTTGCTATCGAGGCAGAAAGCTTGATGTCAGATCCGCTCCCACCCGCCGAGGGCCCGCGTGGCACCGTTGGACCGGTGGTGTCCGCCGCCCATCTTGCGTCCGGTGCGATGCCTGCGCTTTCCGAGGTCGAATTCGCGATGACCATGATGGTCAACGCCTATCACCGCTGGATGGTGCGCTGCATGGCGGCCGCCGGCGCGCCCGGCATGAGCCCGCTCGACACGCTGGTGCTGCATTCGGTCAATCACCGCGGACGACCGAAATCGCTGGCCGACATCTGCCTCGTGCTCAACATCGAGGACACGCACACGGTCACCTACGCGCTGAAGAAGCTGCAGAAGGCGGGGCTGGTCGAAACGGGCCGCAGGGGCAAGGAAAAGACCGTGGCGATCACCGCTTCGGGAGAGGCGACCTGCATGGAGTACCGCCGCCTGCGCGAGGCGCTGCTGGTCGGGCCGGTCAAGGATCTCGGCATGGACGAAACGGAACTGTCGCGGCTTGCGGCAATGTTGCGCTCGGTGTCGGGCCACTACGATCAGGCCGCACGCGCGGCCGCTGCGATGTAGGCAGCCGGACACGCCGACGACGGGGCCGGCCGCGTCGGGATCGATACGGATCAGGCGACCTGCGTTCTGGCGAGTTCCGTCTCCTGGGCGGCGACTTCGGTCTTGTCGTCTTCTGCGTTTGCGTCTGCGTCCGCCTCTGTCTCGGCGTCAGGTTCTGCGTCGAGATCGAGCACCGGGATCCGCGCCTGGGCGGTGGCCGGATCGTTTTCCGTCAGATCCATCGGCCGGCCGAACAGGAAGCCCTGCACCTTGTCGCAGCCGGCGGCGCGTAGCAGCGTCACCTGGGTTTCGTTCTCCACGCCCTCGGCGGTGATGGTGACCCCCAGCGAGCGGCCGAGCCCGACGATGGAGGCCACGACGGCATCGGTCGTGCGGTTCTTGCCAAGCGTCGCGACGAAGGAGCGGTCGATCTTGATCGTGTCGAAGGGAAAGCGCGACAGATAGCTCAGGCTGGAATAGCCGGTGCCGAAATCGTCCATGGCAACCGAAACGCCCATTTCGCGCACATGGGTCAGTGTCTTCACGACCGCATCGGTGTCGGAAATCAGCAGGCTTTCGGTGATCTCGATTTCCAGGCGACCGGGAGCGAGGCCGCTGGTCTTGAGCGCATGCGCGACCCGCTCTTCCGTCTTGCCGGGCCGGAACTGGGCCGGCGAGACATTGACCGCGATTGTCAGGCTGCTGTCCGTCCAGGCCGCCGCCTCCAGACAGGCCCGGTTCAGCACCCAGGACCCGATTTCCTCGATCAGGCCGGCTTCCTCGGCGATCGGGATGAAGATGGTGGGCGAGATGGTCCCCTTGTCGGGATGCTCCCAGCGCAGCAGCGTCTCGTAGCCTGACAGCCTGAGGTCGGCGAGGGCGAACTGCGGCTGGTAGAGCAGGCGGAACTCGTCCTGCTCCAGCGCCTTGCGCAGGTCGGCCTCCAGTTCCTTGCGCTGTTGCGCCTCCGCATCCATGTCCTGCGAATACCACTTGAAGGTCGAGCGCCCGGAGTGTTTCGCACGGTAAAGGGCGAGGTCGGCGCAATGGAGCAGACGCGAGGCCCGCCAGGTCGCCTCGCGCGCCTGCGCCACGCCGATCGACAGGGAGATCTGCAGGTCCTTGCCGCTGATCCGCGTCGGGGTGCGGGTCGCCTCGATCATCGTCGCGGCGAGACGCGTCAGCGCCTTGCGGTCGGTGTCGATCGCGATCAGGACCGCGAACTCGTCGCCCGACAGTCGCGCCACGGTGTGATTGCCGAAGACGGACCGCAGCCGGTCCGCGATCACCTGGAGAAACAGGTCGCCCACGGCATGGCCATGCGTGTCGTTGATCTGCTTGAACTTGTCGACGTCGATCAGCATCACGGCGATATTGGTCGCCTTGGCGTGGGCCAGGCGCAGTGCCTCGTTGAGCTTGGTCGCAAAGACGGTGCGGTTGGGCAGGCCGGTCAGCGCATCGTGATGGGCCAGGAACTGGATCGTCTGGCTGTCCTTCAGCCGGTCGCGGAAGCGCACCCAGACGAAGAAGCCGGCAAGCAGCATCGCGGTGGCGCAAAGCGCGATCATGATCGCCAGGCCGAACCGCAGGAAGTCCGTGAGGAACAGCCCGGTCGTCTTCTGGTCGTTGAACACCACCAGGACGCCGGCGACACGGGACCCGTTGAGGATCGGCAGCGCGATCGTGCTTGGTCCCCGCGCCCCGCCGGTGAAGGTTTCAGGCACCTTGATTGCCGGTTTGCGGGTGCGGCGTGCTTCCTCCAGCAGTTCGCGCGTTCCGGGCATGGTCAGCAGGGCGTCGGCGTCGCTCGGCGCGGTCTTTGTCTCGCTCTTAAGGGGTGCATCCTGATCGCCGTCTTTGGAAAACCAGACAACGGCCAGTGTGTGGACGTCGTCATGCGTTTCGAGGTGCCGGATGAAACCATCGACCAGGAATTTCAGCTTGGCCGATGAAACAAGGGGACTATCCTCGACCGCCCCGGGCATTTTCCAGGTGTCGATGGAGGAGCGCAGGCCGGAGCCTGTTGCGGAGGATGCGGTCAGACTGCTGCCGGCGGTGCTGACATACTCCTTCAGTTCGCGCTCGAACCGATTGGCGTCATCCATCGCATCGCGGCTGTAGAGTGAATGGGAGAACCAGAGATTCGCGCTGTGGATCGCGCCTGCAAAGGCGACCACAATCAAAAATCCGCCGGCGGCGCCCGCCAGTTTCTTGAATTTACGCAAACCGTTCACCGTGTCTTCCCCGCTTGGAAGCCCGTCTGGGACCTAAGGCATTATGACAAGGGGAAGTTTCCAGACACTGAATCGGGCCGGCTGCGGGCTTTGACGCGGCGCATGTGAGTTTCGGCCTGCCGAATGGGCGGGCAACGCAAAAAGGAGACTGCGATGACCAATGGATCGATGCGCAGGGAGACGGACTCCATGGGAGCCGTGGAGGTTCCCGCAGAGCGCTACTGGGGCGCGCAGACGGAACGGGCCCGCCACAATTTCGCGATCGGGCGCGAGGGGTTTCCCATCGAGATCGTTCATGCGCTGGCCCGTATCAAGGCCGCCGCCGCGCGGGCGAACGAAAGGCTTGGAACGCTGGACGACGAGCGGGCGCGGCTGATCGTCGATGCGGCCGAGGAGATCGTCGCCGCGCGCCACGACGGCGAGTTTCCCTTGAGCGTGTGGATGACCGGCTCCGGCACCCAGGCCAACATGAACGTCAACGAGGTGATCGCCAACCGGGCGATCGAGATGACCGGCGGCACGCTCGGATCCAAGGATCCCGTCCATCCGAACGATCACGTCAATCGCTCGCAATCCTCCAACGATGTTGTTCCGACCGCGCTCAACATTGCGGCGGCGGTCATGATCGAGACGCGGGTGATCCCGGCGGTGGGTCTCCTGCGCGATGCGCTGCGCGCCAAGGCGGAGGCCTGGTCGGGTCTGGTCAAGATCGGCCGCACCCATATGCAGGATGCGGTGCCGATGACACTCGGGCAGGAATTCGCCGGCTATGCCGGCATGCTCGACGACAATCTCGGGCGGCTCGCCTTCGCCCGCGACGGGCTGATGCCGCTTGCCATCGGCGGAACGGCGGTCGGCACCGGCCTGAACGCGCCGGACGGCTTCGACAAACTCGTGGCGGACGACCTTGCCCGCCAGACCGGCCTGCCGTTTCGGCCCGCGACCAACAAATTCGCGGTCATGGGCGCCCATGACGCCATGGTGATGGCGTCGGGCGTGCTGCGTACGCTGGCCGTCTCGCTGCACAAGATCGCCAATGACATCCGCCTCCTGTCCTGCGGTCCGCGCGCCGGTTTCGCCGAACTGCTGCTGCCGGAAAACGAGCCCGGCTCCTCGATCATGCCGGGCAAGGTCAATCCGACCCAGTGCGAGGCGCTGGCGATGCTGACGCTGGAGGTCTGCGGGCTGGATGCGGCAACGGGCATGGCCGGGGCCGGCGGCCTGCTGGAGATGAACGTCTACAAGCCGCTGATCGGCTACAATGTCGTGACCGGTTGCCGGCTGCTCGCCGACGGCATGGAGCATTTCACCCGCCACGCCATCGAGGGAACGCAGGCCAACGAGGCACGGCTGGCGGACACCGTGTCGCGCTCCTTGATGCTGGTCACGGCGCTGACGCCGGAGATCGGCTACGACAAGGCGGCGGAGATCGCCCATCACGCGCATCACGAGGGCACGACGCTGCGCGAGGCGGCGCTGGCGCTCGGTCATGTCGACGCGGCGACCTTCGACCGGATCGTCGACGCGGGTGCGATGACGGGGGCGATGCCCGCGCCGGGCCCGTCCTGAACTACCGGGCCGGCGGGTCTCAACCGTCGGGCGAAGCTGTGCTATCAGGCGGGATGAAGGTCTTTCGTGAGTCGGGGCAATCATCATGACGGGATGTGACATCGTGGCCGGCCACATGCCGGTGGATGCGGCGCGCACCGTGGCCGGGCGAGCCGCCTGCCAGTGTGCCCGCGCCGCCGGTTCGAGCGAATAGGGGCGGGCCGCCGTGAGCATCTGGTCCCGCATCAGCGCGATCGCCGCCCAGATCGGCGCCGGCGGCATCCATGTGGTCGACCGCATCGTGCAGTTCATCGTCACGGCGGGGGACGGGCGCGAGGACCGCTCGGTCGCCTTCACCGTGGCAATGATCGCGCTGTCCGCCAAGATGGCCAAGGCGGATGGTGTCGTCACCGGCGAGGAGGAAATCGCCTTTCTCGACGTCTTCGACATCCCCGACGGCGAGGAGCGCAACGTGGCGCGGCTGTTCAATCTCGCCAAGCAGGATGTCGCCGGGTTCGAGACCTATGCGGAGCGGCTGGCGGCGCTGTTTCCCGAAGACTCCGACATCCGCATCGACATTCTCGACGTGCTGTTTCACATCGCCAAGGCGGACGGCGTGGTGCATGAGCACGAGGTCGCCTATCTCAGGCGGGTCGCGGAGATTTTCGGGCTGGACGCACGGGCCTTCGACCAGATCCTTGCCCGGCACACGCGCGACGGCGCCGACCCTTACGTCATGCTCGGCATCGCACCGGACGCCTCGGATGCGGAGATCAAGCGCCATTACCGCAAGCTCGTCACCGAGACCCATCCCGACCGGCTGGTGGCGCGCGGCGTGCCGGAGGAATTCGTGCGCATCGCCAGCGACCGCCTGGCAGCGCTGAACGGCGCCTATGCCAAGATCGCCGCCGAACGCGGACTGTGAGACTGCACGATACGCTGGACAGCGCGCGGCAGCGGCGCTATCGCCGCCCCATCGCTTCACCCCGAACGGAACCCGCATGAGCCAGAAGACGGACACCAGCCTGCCGGCGCGGCTGCGCCCCTCGCCGAACCACAACGAACGCCCCGAGGGCTGCCGGATCGACACGCTGATCCTGCATTACACCGGCATGACCAGTGCCGAGGCGGCGATCCGGCGGCTGTGCGACCCGCGCGCCGAGGTGTCGGCGCATTATCTGGTCGAGGAGGACGGCGCGCTGCACCAGCTGGTGCCGGAAGCGCGCCGCGCCTGGCATGCGGGCGTTTCCTTCTGGCAGGGCGCGCGCGACATCAACGATCGTTCCATCGGCATCGAGATCGTCAATCCCGGTCATGAATTCGGCTATCGGGCGTTTCCGGGCGCGCAGATCGAGGTGGTCGCCCGGCTGTGCCTCGACATCTGCCAGCGCCACGGGATCCCGGCCGAGCGGGTGCTGGCGCATTCCGATGTCGCACCGGCGCGCAAGGAGGATCCGGGCGAGCTGTTTCCCTGGGATGCGCTCGCACGGGCCGGCGTCGGCCAGTGGCTGGAGCCCGAGCCGATTTCCGGCGGCCGCTTCTTCCAGGAGGGCGACAGCGGCCAGCCGGTGGAGGCGTTGCAGTCGATGCTGGCGCTCTTCGGCTATGAGGTCGAAATCGACGGCGTCTATGACACGCAAACGCGGCTGGCGGTGACCGCGTTCCAGCGTCATTTCCGCCCCGACCGGGTGGATGGCGTCGCGGACATGTCGACGATCACGACCCTTCACCGATTGTTACAGAACCGACCCGCGCCAGGGTGACCGGCAGCCGGGTCAAAGAGGGGACAAGTCGCCGCCGCGTTGTCGTGCAATTCGCGCCAAACTCTGGCCATAGTGTCCAGAATCAGCAAAATTTTGCGCAATTTCGTCAATTTCTACGTAACATTTCGTGATTTTTCGCGCCGGATTTTGGTCTTACCCCAGCGTCATACCCCCGCCCTCACAACAACGACGAACAGTCTTGAAGGTCGGTACATGACGATTGCGAAACGCACGAAACTCATCGCCGCGCTGGCATTGGCGCTGGCAGCTGGCGCCTGCCAATCCACAGCGGTTTCCACCACGACGGTCAATCCGGCGCTCCTGGAAGCCGGCGCGAAGGCGCAGAAATACGATGCGATGATCCGTGCCGAGGCACGAAAACACGGAATTCCGGCAGACCTCGCCCATGCGATTGTCCGGGTCGAAAGCAACTACAATCCCAAGGCGCGCGGCCGGGCCGGCGAAATCGGGCTGATGCAGATCAAGCCGCAGACGGCCCGCGGCGAAGGCTTTCGCGGCGGTGCGAGCGCCCTCTTCGATCCCAAGACCAACATCAAATACGGCATGAGCTATCTGGCAGGCGCCCACAAGCGGGCCGGCGGCGATCTGTGCGGCACGATCCTGCGCTACAACGCCGGCCACTACGCCAAGCGCATGAACCCGGTCAGCCGCCGCTATTGCTCCAAGGTGAAGCGCCTGCTCGACAGCTGAATGGTTCAGCTGCCGGGCGGATCCGTCGGGACGAGCGGTGCCAGGGCGCGCGCCTCCTCCCGCGATGCCCCGGCAAGCCCGCGGGCGGTGCCGGCCCTGTCGCCGGCCGACTTCGCCTGGTTGAGCTTCCAGACCCCGTCGAGCGCCTCCACGTGGAGCTCAATGCCGACGATCCCGCGCAGCATGACCTCGATGTAGTCTGCCGGCGCCTCGGCCATGGTCCAGGGGGCCGGCTGATCGGCCTCGTTCTGGTCGGTCAGGGCGTCGAGCATGGCGCGGAGCGCCGCCGGATCGTCGATGGTGGTGAGCCGGCCGCGCGCCTCCACCGCGATATAGGCCCAGGTGGGAACCGCCTTGCCGGTCGTTCGCTTGGTCTCGTACCAGCCGGGCGAGACATAGGCATGCGGTCCCTGAAACAGCGCAAGCGCCGGGATTCCCGCGCTGATCGCCCGCCAGTGCGGGTTGGCGCGGGCGACGTGACCGCGCAGCCGCAGAGCGCCATCGGCCGTCTCGTCGACCACCAGCGGCACCTGGGTGCAGGCGAGACCGCCTTCGCCGGTGAACACGGCCGCAAGCCGGATCTCGCGCATCGCCTCGATCAGCACGGCGCGGTTCGAGACACGGCTCGCCTCGATCGCATACATCAGGTCTTGTCTCCCCTGGGCGCCGAGGCCTCGCCGCGCGCCTCCAGGAAGGCGTCGAGCGACGCGGGCCTTGGTACGGTTGCGTCGAGCGCCGGATCGGGGTGCACCGCCACGGCCCGTTTGGCAATATCGATCACGCCCGCCCAGATTGGCAACGCGTAGTCCTCCGCGTCGTCGACCGGCGGCCCCTCCCGCCGCTTCATGGTGATGTGCTCCACATCGACGGCGATTACCCCGGTGGCGCGCTCTTCCTTGTCGTTCATCGGGCGGACCTCGTCCCAGCGCCCCGGCAGAAGGTGATCGGTCAAAGCAATGAGCGCTTGATGCTTTTCCTCTGCGTCCGAAACCTGCCGTGCGGTGCCATGGACCATGACGCAGCGATAGTTCATGGAATGGTGAAAGGCCGAACGCGCCAGGACCAGCCCGTCGAGCAGGGTCGCCGTGAGGCAGACCGGAACGCTTGCGCCCAGCCGCTTGACGATGCGCGTCGCCTTGGCGCCATGGAGATAGATCGTCTCGCCGATCCGCGCGTGGATCATCGGGATCACCATCGGTCGCCCGTCGTCGGTGAACCCGACATGGGAGAGAGCCACCCGGTCCAGCACGGCCCAGGCGTCGGCCTCCTGCGTCACGGCACGCTTGCGTGCCCGGATGCGGGCGTGCGGCGGAAGCCGGTCTGAGGATGCGGTCGGTGTCTCGGTCATGATGCCTGTCCTGTTCGCGTGACGTGAGGCTTTGCCCCGGCGGGCGAAATGTGCCATGAAACTGGCTCCTGAAAAGTGCCGCTTTTCAAATTTTGAAAGTACCAGTTATGGAAACCGCGGGTCTTTCCCTGTCGCGCGACAGCGCCGTTCCCCTGTCGGAGCAGATCTACCGGGGCTTGCGTGCGGCAATCGGCGACGGGCGATTGCCGGCGGGCGGAAAGCTGCCGTCCAGCCGCAGGCTCGCCGCAGCGCTCGACGTGTCCCGCAACACAGTGACGGCGGCCTATGAGCTGCTTGTCGCGGAAGGGGTCATCACGGTGCGTTCGGGCACAGCGCCGCGGATCGCCGAGACGCTTCCGCAACCGCCGGCAGCGGTGCCGGAGGTGCCGCAGCCGGCGAGACCCGCGCTCTCGCAACGCGGGCAACGCGCGGCCGCCAATCCCTGGGCGGCGACCCGCAGGATCGCCGGTGGCCGGCTTGAACCCGGCACGCCGGCGCTCGACTGCTTTCCGCGCGATGCCTGGGGCCGCTGTCTGCGCCGCGCCGCGCGCACGATCCCTTCTGCCGGCCTCTTCTATGATCAACCCTCGGGTCTCATCGTCCTGAAAGAGGTGCTGGCGCGCTATCTTGCGGCGGAACGCGGCGTGCGGGCGCGGGCCGACACCATCCTGATCACGCCGTCGACCCAGGCCAGCCTGTCGCTGCTGGCCACCTGTCTCGCCGATCCGGGAGACACCGTGTGGCTGGAGGACCCCGGCTATCTCGGCGCCAGGGCGGCCTTCGATACGGCCGGCTTGCGCATCGCGGCGATGCCGGTCGACGATCACGGCGCGGATGTGTCGGCGATGGCCGCAGGGGCGATGCCGCCGCGCCTGATCTATGTGACGCCGTCGCATCAGTATCCGATGGGCGCGCGCATGCCCTTGCCGCGCCGGCTCGCGCTGCTGGAAACCGCAAGGCGCGCGGGCGCGGTCGTGCTTGAGGACGACTATGACAGCGAGTTCCTGTTCGAAGGCCGCCCTGTCGCCGCCCTGCAGGGTCTCGCCGAAGGGGCGGAGGCGATCTATCTCGGCACCTTCGCCAAGAGCATGATCCCGGGTCTGCGGCTTGCCTACATGGTGGTGCCGCAACCTCTGGCGGCTCCCTTGAGCGCAGCGCAGCGCGCCGCCGGCCTCTATGCCGGGGCGATCCCGCAGGCGGCGCTTGCCGATTTCATCGATGGCGGCCACTACCGCGCCCATCTCAAACGGATCAGGGCGCTCTACCAGACACGGGGACGCTATCTGGCAGGGACCTTGCGCGCCGCGCTGGGCAACCGGGTTCAGGTGGCGGATCCGGTCGGCGGCGTGCAACTGGCGGCCCGCTTCGCGCAATCGGTCGACGACCGCAGGCTTGCCGATGCGGTGAACGCGGATGGTTTCGGTGTCGCCGCCCTGTCCGCCTATGCGCTTGACGCGGACGCGCGCGGCCTTGTGATCGGCTTTGCATCGGCGACGCAAGCCGATGCCGCCGCCTGCGTCGCGGCGGTGGCGGCGGCGCTTGACGCGCAACGGTCCGGTTGAAAATCACTGCCCGGCGAAAGGGTTGCTTGACCGGGGCGCGGGCGGCGCCTAGGTGTCGCGGGTCAGTCGGCTGGACGGCCGCTCCCGCAAGCACGGAAACGTCGCGGGGGAGGAAAGTCCGGGCTCCACGGAAAAACGGTGCCGGGTAACGCCCGGCGGGGGCGACCCCAGGGAAAGTGCCACAGAAAGCAAACCGCCGGGGCCGAGGCTCCGGTAAGGGTGAAAGGGTGGGGTAAGAGCCCACCGCGCGACCGGTAACGGAAGCGGCACGGTAAACCCCACCGGGAGCAAAACCGAATAGGGGCGACGCGGAACCGCAAGGTTCCGGCCCGTTTCCAGGCCAGTCGCCCGGGTAGGTTGCGTGAGGCGTTCGGCAACGAACGTCCCAGATGAATGGTCGTCGCGTGCGGCGCTTGCGCCGTGCCATACAGAACCCGGCTTAGAGGCCGACTGACACTTTCCCCTTTTTGCGAATGGTCCGGCGCGCGCGTCCCGCGGCGCCGTCCCATGCCGTCCCGGGCCAGACCATCCCATGCCGGTCCATGCCTGATGGAAGGCTTCGGCGTGTCGGCGGCGCGGGGACGGCAAGGATCTGTTTACCATGAGGCGCGAAGCTGTGGAGCGATGTGCGCTGCAGCATCGGCAATTCGCGTCCGGAATCGCGGATTTGTGCGCCGCAAGCGGCATTTTGTTTTTCGCAACTCATTCTTAAGCTTAACCGTGGATAACTGTTTCGTGGCGCGTGACACGCCTTGGGGGAGGGGGTCAAACCATCGGATTCCATTGACGCCCATGAGGTCCCATGCTATCCCAAATTATCCCGTTTCGACGTGAAGCGACGGGTCTAAGGCAAACAACGGATCGGGGAAGTGTCCCGACCGCAGCGGGTTGCGCTGCGGTGTACGGCATCCGTTTGTCCGGTGAGTGGGGGTTTGGCTGGAGCCGGGCAGTAGCTGTCCGGCCGTGGGGCGAGAGATCGAATGGCCGGCTTCGTGTCGCATTACACAAATCGGCTCGACGCCAAGGGGCGCGTTTCCGTTCCCGCGCCTTTTCGTCAGGCGCTTGTGCGCGACGGTTTCGAAGGTCTCTACTGCTTTCCCTCTCCGCACCACCCGGCCATCGATGCCGGTGGCAATCAGCTTGTTGCCCAGATCGAGAAGCGTCTGCTTGGCGTCGCCACGCTGACGGAGGATCACGATGCCCTGTCGACGGCCTTCTACGGGGCCAGCGAAACCCTGAAGATCGACGGCGATGGCCGGGTGATGCTCAGCGAGGAGCAGCGTCACTATGCCTGTCTCGACAATCAGGTCACCTTCGTCGGCCAGGGCTACAAGTTCCAGATCTGGGAGCCGGAGCGCTTCAAGGCGCATCGTGCGGATGCGATGAAGCGCGCCATGGACGTGCTGGCACAGCAGTCGGCAAAAGCAGCGGGTGCGGCATGATGGCGGCGGCACCCCGATCCGACGGTTCGCAAGACGTATCGAAGCGACCGCATGTGCCGGTGCTTCTGGCGGAGGTGCTCGAGGCGCTGGCCGCGAAACCCGGCGACGCGATCGTCGACGGCACCTTCGGCGCCGGCGGCTATTCCCGCGCCATCCTGGAGACCGGGGCGCGGGTGATCGCCATCGACCGCGATCCCGACGCGATCGCCGGCGGCGCGCCGCTTGTCGCGCAGTCCGCCGGTCGTCTCGATCTGGTCGAGGGGCGGTTTTCCGATCTCGACGCCCATGTGCGCGACCTCGGCCTGTCGAGCGTCCAGGGCGTGGTGCTCGATCTCGGCGTTTCCTCGATGCAGCTCGATCAGGCGGAGCGCGGCTTTTCGTTCCGCCATGACGGGCCGCTCGACATGCGCATGGAGCAAAAGGGCCTGTCCGCCGCTGATGTCGCAAACCTCATGCCGCAGCGGGACCTGACGCGGGTGATCGGCATTCTGGGCGAGGAGAAGCGGGCCTCCTCCGTGTCCCGGGCGATCTGCGACCGCCGGGCCGAGGCCCCGTTCACGCGCACCTCGGATCTGGCGGCGGTGGTCGAGAAGGTGGTCGGACGCTCGTTCAAGGGCAAGCAGATCCATCCGGCGACGCGCACCTTCCAGGCGCTGCGCATGTATGTGAACCGCGAACTGGAGCAGATCGTCGACGCGCTGGCCGCGGCCGAGCGGATCCTGGCGCCGGGCGGACGCCTCGTGGTGGTGACCTTCCACAGTCTGGAAGACCGCATCGTCAAGCGCTTCCTGGCCGATCGCACCCGCACCCGTGCGGGCGGGTCGCGCCATCTGCCGGAGACCGACGTGCCGCCGCCGACCTTCGAGCTCGCCTTCAAGGGCGCGCGGGAGGCGGGCGAGGACGAGGTCCGGGACAATCCGCGCGCGCGCTCGGCACGTCTGCGCGCGGCCCTGCGCACTGATGCGCCGGCACGAACCGACATGCCGGACAATCTCGGCGTTCCGCGCCTGGCCACCCTCGAGCAGGCGGAAGGATAGAGCGATGACACGCTATCTGAATATCTTCCTGGTGATCGGGGTCCTGGCGGCCGCCGCCACCGTCTACGACATGAAGCACGATGCGGAGCGGGCGGCGGAGCGTGTCGCCAACCTGCAGCAGCGCATCGACGAGGAACGCGAGCAGCTCAAGCTGCTGCGCGCCGAATGGAGCCTGTTGAACGATCCCGGCCGCCTGCAGCGGCTGGTCGAGCGCTACAACGACCACCTCAACCTCCAGCCGCTCGAGGTCGAGCAGATCACCCGTATCGAGGATGTGCCGATCAAGCCGATGAAGCTCGAGCCGATCGGCGGCGACAACGCCCTTGGCGGCTATGCCGGCACGCAGCCGGTCGTGAGATAGGGGAGCCGTGATGTCGAAGAGCGATCAGCCCGTCTCCTTTCTCCAGCGCCGTACGGTGGGGGAGCGTCATGTTCCGCGCGGTCCCTCGACGCGGGCGGTGCGTTCGCGCGTCTATATGGCGATGGCGATGTTTGGCCTCGTCTATCTGGCCATCGGCGGCCGGCTGGTCATGCTCGGCTTCAGCGAGGAAGCGGAGACCGCCTCCTATATCTCCGCGCAGGACAGCGTCGCCGCCTCGCGGCCCGATCTCCTCGACCGCAACGGCCAGATCCTGGCGACCGACATCAAGACCGCCTCGCTCTATGCCGAGCCGCGCAAGATCATCGACGTCGACGAAGCGCTGGAAGGCATCGCCAGCGTTTTGCCGGAACTCGGCACGGATGCGGTGCGCCGCCGGCTGGCCAGCAATGCGGGTTTCATCTGGCTGAAGCGCGAGCTCACGCCGCGCCAGCGCACGAAGCTGCATGACCTCGGCATTCCGGGCATCGGCTTTTTGGAAGAAAACAGCCGTTTCTATCCCGGCGGTCCGACCGCAAGCCACATCGTTGGCTCGGTGAATGTCGACAACAAGGGCATCTCCGGCATGGAGCTTGCCGTCGACAAGGCCTGGCTCGGGGAACTCCAGGACCTGGGGTTCGCCAGCGACCGCCGGCCGATGGAGGGCGTCAGCCTGTCCGTCGACCTGCGCGTCCAGCATGTGGTGCGCGACGAGCTGGCGAAGGCGCTGGACCGCTACAAGGCGATCGCCGGCGTCGGCATCGTGCTCGATGTCCGGACCGGCGAGGTGATCGGCATGTCGTCGCTGCCCGACTTCGATCCCAACGACCGGGCGCAGGCGCTGGAAAAGAACCGGCTCAACCGCGCCACCGGCGGCGTGTTCGAGATGGGGTCGGTGTTCAAGGCCTTCACCGTCGCCATGGCGCTCGACAGCGGCAAGGTGACGATGGACGACAGTTTCGACGCCACCCGCCCCTTGCGCGTCGGCCGGCGCACGATCAACGACTTCCACGGCAAGCGGCGTATTCTCTCGGTCGCGGAGACCTTCATCTATTCGTCCAACATCGGTACGGCGAAGATGATGCTGGCGGCCGGGGTCGACACCCAGAAGGCCTTCATGGAGCGCATCGGCCTGACCACGCGCACCGAGACGGACCTTCCGGAGGTGGCGACGCCGCTGCTTCCGCCGAAGTGGAACGAGCTTGCCGCGATGACGATCTCCTTCGGTCACGGCATTTCCGTCACGCCGATGCAGACGGCGGTGGCGACTGCCGCGCTCGTCAACGGCGGCCGTCTCATTCCCCCGACGTTCACGCCGCGCAGCGAAGCTGAGGCGAACGAGCTTGCCCAGCAGGTGATCGATCCCAGGACCAGCGAGATCATGCGCTACCTGTTCCGGCTCAACGTGCTGAGCGGATCGGGGCGCCGGGCCGAGGTTCCGGGCTATGTGGTCGGCGGCAAGACCGGCACGGCGGAGAAGATCGAGAACGGCCGCTATGTGTCCGACAAGCGCCGCAACTCCTTCCTCTCGGCCTTCCCGATGGACGATCCGCGCTACGTCGTGCTGGTGGTGCTCGACGAGCCCAAACCCGAACGCGAGGGCATCGGCGCCACCGCCGGCCTGAACACCGCGCCCACCACATCCGCCATCATTCGCAGAATTGCCCCCACGCTGGGTGTTTTGCCCAAATTCGGAGATAAGACGGAGACCGTTTCAATCGCCTACTGACCGGAGCCGGCGCGAACCGGGGTCGCACCAAAGGTTCGCATCCGCTCCCAACGACGACGCACACCAGATATTGGCGCACAACATGCTGCTCAAGGACCTTGCCGGCGAACAGGTGCTCGCCGCACCCGAGTTCGAAACCGAAATCGCCGGATTGTCCGCCGACAGCCGAACGGTCTCGGACGGATTTCTTTTCGCAGCCCTCAAGGGCGCGACCAGCGACGGGACCCGCTTCATCGAGGATGCGCGCGCCGCCGGCGCAAGTGCGGTCCTCGTCGGCCAGGACGTTTCCGCGCAGACGCTGGAAAGCCTCGGCGACGGATTTCCTGTCATCGTCAGCGACGACCCGCGCCGCACGCTGGCGCTGATGGCGGCGCGCTTCCATGCCGACCAGCCTGAAACCGTTGTCGCTGTCACCGGAACAAGCGGCAAGACGTCGGTTGCCGTCTTTGCGCGGCAGATCTTTGCTGCCGCTGGCCACAAGGCGGCCAGTCTCGGCACGATCGGAACGGTGACGAGCGCCGGCGCGAATTACGGCGGTCTGACGACGCCCGATCCTGTCTCGCTTCACCAGACGCTGGCGCGGCTTGCCCATGACGGCATCACCCATGCCGCGCTGGAGGCCTCCAGCCACGGGCTCGACCAGCGCCGGCTCGACGGCGTGCGCCTCGCGGCTGCCGGCTTCACCAATCTCGGCCGGGACCATCTCGACTATCACGCAGACGTCGAGGACTATCTCGCCGCCAAGCTGCGCCTCTTCGACACGCTCCTTCCGGAAGGCAAGCCCGTCGTTCTGGAGCCGGACGCGCCCTATGCCGACCGGGTGATGGCGGTTGCGCGCGACCGCGGCCTTCCACTTTTCACCGTCGGAGACGGCGGCAAAGATCTCGCCCTCAAGGACATTCGCCACGACGGGTTCATGCAGGTGCTCAGTCTCGAGACCGAGGACGGGCCGCGCGAGATCCGTCTGCCGCTCGCCGGCAGATTCCAGGTCTCCAATGCACTGATCGCGGCGGGTCTGGCGATTGCCGGCGGCGTGAAGACCGACGCGGCGCTCGAGGCGCTGGAAAGCCTTGAAGGCGCGCCCGGACGGCTTGAGCTCGTCGGCGAGAGCGACGACGGGGCGCTCGTCTTCGTCGACTACGCACATAAGCCGGATGCGCTCGACACCGCTCTTGCGGCGCTTCGCCCCTTCACCAAGGGGCGGCTGATCGTCGTCTTCGGCGCGGGCGGCGACCGGGATGCCGGCAAGCGCCCGCTGATGGGCGCGGCCGCCGCGCGTCAGGCGGACGTGGTGATCGTCACCGACGACAACCCGCGCAGCGAGGATCCGGCCGCGATCCGCGGCGCGATCCTTGAGGCGGCCCCCGGCGCGCTGGAAATCGGCGACCGACGCGATGCGATCGAGGCGGCTGTCGGCATGTTGCAGGAAGGCGATGTGCTGTGCATCGCCGGCAAAGGCCATGAGCCGGGGCAGATCGTCGGCGACGAGGTGCTGCCCTTTTCCGACCATCAGGTCGCGCGCACAGCCCTTGCCGCCATTGCCGAGAGCGACCTGTTCGCCGCCTCCGAAGACGATGCCGGAGGGTTCGAACTGGATCTTGCAACCCTTCTGGAGGACGAGGCGCCGGCCGCGGACCAAGCCGCTTCGGCAGGGGATACGCCGGAGGCGGACGAGGCGGGGGAAGACACACCGGACGCGGATGGCGTGTCGCTGGACGACCAACTGGCTGCTGCCCTTCTCGATGAGCTGGGCGGCGATGCCGGCCGGAGCGATGCCGAAGCGGCCGAGGACGGTGCGAACACCGACGACGATATTCTTGCGGACGTCAGCGAAGGGGCGGAACAGGTCGACGCAGCGGCAAATCTCGATCCCGATGCTGGCGAAGGCGAAGACGACGCGTTGTTTGCCGATGGCGACGACGCGGTCGTGGCCGACGCGCTGACGACGGACGGCGAAGACGACATCGACACTACCATCGAAGACGCCGGCGAACCGGATCAGGCGGAAGCCGAGGCTAAGGCCGAGGCGGATGAAACCGATGTCTCCGCGACCCTTGCCGATGAGACCGAGGACGGGGAAGCGGACGCGGACGAAGCGGACCTTCGCGAGGGGGACATTGACGCTCCTGCCAAGCCGGCCGACGCCGACGCGGATGATGCCTCCGGGGAAAATGCCGAGGAAGAGCCCGACGCGTCGCGTGATTTCGCGGATGCGGTGCTCCCCGCGGCTGCTGCCGCGGCCGCGGCTGCCGTTGCCAAGGGGAGCGAGCCGCAGACGTTCGAACCTCTTCCCGAGCCCGACGACAGTCGTCCGCTTTGGACGCTGGACGAGATGGTCGCGGCGACCGGCGGCAGGGTCGAGGGCGTGGAAGCCGGCGCGGCGATTTCCGGCCTCTCCATCGACAGCCGCACGATCCAGCCGGGCGAGGCGTTCGTTGCCATTGCCGGCGAGCGGTTCGACGGTCACGATTTTGCCGGCGCCGCCCTTGAGGCCGGTGCGGCTCTTGCCCTCGTGTCCGAGGCCCGGCGTGCCGACCTGCCCAAGGACGGGCGCTATCTGATCGTCGCGGACGCGCTTGAGGGCTTGCGCGATCTGGCGCGGGCATCGCGGGCGCGCAGCCGGGCGCGGATCGTCGCCGTCACCGGCTCGGTCGGCAAGACCAGCACCAAGGACATGCTGAAACTGGCGCTGGATGCCTCCGGCAAGACCCATGCGCCCGTCGCCTCCTTCAACAATCACTGGGGCGTGCCGCTGACGCTGGCGCGCATGCCGGCGGATGCCGCTTTCGGCGTCTTCGAGATCGGCATGAACCATGCCGGCGAGATCACGCCGCTGGTCCAGATGGTGCGCCCGCATGTCGCCGTCATCACCACGGTCGCGGCGGTTCATCTGGAGTTCTTCGGCTCCGTGGAGCGGATCGCCCAGGCCAAGGGCGAGATCTTTCTCGGGCTGGAGCCGGGCGGGCTTGCGCTTCTCAACCGCGACAACGACCAGTTCGATCTCCTGACCTATCTGGCAAAGACCGCCGGCGTGCGCCGTATCGCCACTTTCGGGCGCGAGGGGCCGGCCGATGCCCAGGCGGAACGCGTGTCCGCGCAGGTCGCATGCAGCTCGATTTCCGGCCATATCTTCGACCAGCCGATCACCTACAAGGTCGGTGCGCCGGGTCAGCATCTGGTCACCAACAGTCTCGCGGTGCTCGCGGCCGTTGCGGAGCTTGGCGGCGATCTGGCGCTTGCCGGTCTGGCGCTTGCGAATTTCCGCGCGCCCAAGGGCCGCGGCGCGCAGATCGCCCTGCGATTGCCGGAAGGCTCGGCCACGGTGATCGACGAAAGCTACAATGCCAATCCCGCCTCCGTGCGCGCGGCGCTTTCCCTCCTGAAGGAAACACCGATCTCGCGGCCAGGGCGGCGCATTGCCGTGCTGGGCGACATGCTCGAGCTCGGCGAGGCGGAAGGCCGGCTGCATGCGGATCTCATCGGACCGGTCACGGAAAGCGAGGCGGACCTCGTCTATTGCGTCGGCGAACGCATGCACGAGCTCTGGGACCTCTTGCCGAAGCACCTGCGCGGCGCCTATTCCGAAGAGGCGGCGAGCCTGAGGCCGCTGCTTCTGGAAGACGTGCGCCCCGGCGACGTCATCATGATCAAGGGATCTCTCGGCACCCGGATGGGGCCGCTGGTCGAGGCGCTGAAGCGCGAATTTCCCGTCGAGGACGACGGAGCCGAATAGGACGCCCGATGCTGTATTTTCTCGTCGAATTCGCCGACCAGTTCTCCGCGCTGAACGTGTTCCGCTACATCACGTTCCGCACCGGCGGCGCGATCATGACGGCGCTGCTGTTCATCTTCCTGTTCGGACCGATGATCATCAACTCGCTGCGCACCCGCCAGGGGCATGGCCAGCCGATCCGCGCCGACGGGCCGCAGAGCCATCTGCTGACCAAGAAGGGCACGCCGACGATGGGCGGCCTGATGATCCTGTCGGGCATGATCGTGGCGACCCTGCTCTGGGCCAATCTGCTCAATCCCTATACCTGGATCGTGCTGGGCGTGACCGTCGGCTTCGGCCTCATCGGCTTCTACGACGACTTCCTGAAGGTCGCCAAGGCCTCGCACAAGGGGTTCAGCGGGCGCATGCGCCTCGGTCTGGAATTCCTGATCGCCGGCACTGCCGCCTGGTGCGTCACCTTTCTGGAAGGCGATGTCTACGGCACCTCCATCGGGTTCCCGTTCTTCAAGGACCTGGCGATCAATCTCGGGATCTTCTTCATTCCGTTTGCGGCCTTCGTCGTCGTCGGTGCGGGCAACGCGGTCAATCTGACCGACGGGCTGGACGGGTTGGCCATTGTGCCCGTGATGATCGCCTCCGCCTCCTTCGGCCTGATCGCCTATCTCACCGGCAACGCGGTGTTCTCCGACTACCTGCAGATCCATCACGTGGCGGGCGCGGGCGAACTGGCGGTGCTGTGCGGCGCGGTGATCGGGGCGGGGCTCGGCTTCCTGTGGTTCAACGCGCCGCCGGCGGCAATCTTCATGGGCGACACCGGGTCGCTTGCGCTCGGCGGCATGCTGGGCGCCATCGCGGTCGCAACCAAGCACGAGATCGTGCTGGCAATCATCGGCGGTCTCTTCGTGCTGGAGGCCGTGTCGGTGATCGTGCAGGTCGCCTCCTTCAAGCTGACGGGCAAGCGCGTCTTCAAAATGGCGCCGATCCACCATCATTTCGAGCATCTCGGCTGGACCGAAAGCCAGGTCGTGATCCGCTTCTGGATCATCGCCGTCGTGCTGGCGCTGGTCGGGCTGGCCACGCTGAAGCTGAGGTGAGGACATGATCTCCGCAACCTCCTTCGCGGATCGCGATGTCGCCCTGTTCGGGCTCGGCGCCTCTGGCCTGTCGGCGGCGCATGCGCTCAAGTCCGGCGGCGCGCGCGTGCACGCCTTCGACGACATGCCCGAACGCCGCCAGACGGCGATTTCGTCCGGCATCCCGGTTGTCGACCTGAAATCGGCGAACTGGTCGGTGTTCGACGCGCTGGTGCTTGCGCCGGGGGTGCCGCTCACCCATCCGACGCCGCACTGGAGCGTCAATCTTGCCCGCCAGCAGGGCATTCCGGTGATCGGCGACATCGAGCTGTTCTGCCGGGAGCGCCAGACGCATGCGCCCGACGCGCCCTTCGTGGCGATCACCGGCACCAACGGCAAGTCGACCACCACGGCCCTGATCAGCCATTGCCTGGCCCATGCGGGGCATGACGTGGCGATGGGCGGCAACATCGGCGTTCCGATCCTCGACCTGATGCCGCCGGCGCGCGGCCGGGTTCATGTGATCGAATGCTCCTCCTACCAGATCGATCTGGCGCCGAGCCTCGACCCGTCCATCGGGATCTTGCTGAACATCACCCCGGACCATCTCGACCGTCACGGCTCGCTTGAGCACTATGCCGAGGTCAAGGAACGGCTGATAGCCAAGAGCAGGCTTGCGGTCGTCGGGATCGACGACGGCCTGAGCGCTGCAATCGCGGACCGGGCGGAACAGGCGGGCGTCGAAACCTTGCGGCTGTGCGTGCGTCATCCGGTGACGAACGGGGTCTATGCCGAGGGCAGCAAGCTCTATGTTGCCGAGGACGGGGCGCAGCGCGAACTCTACGATCTGGCGCCGGTGACCTCGCTGCGCGGCGCGCATAATGCGCAGAACGCGGCCGCCGCCGTTGCCGTCTGCCGGGCGCTCGGGCTCACCGACAAGGCGATCCATGCCGGGCTCGCCAGTTTCCCGGGCCTTGCGCATCGCATGCAGGTGGTGGCGCGCGACGGGCAGGTGCTCTTCGTCAACGACAGCAAGGCGACCAACGCCGATGCCGCCGAGCGGGCGCTCACCAGCTTCGAACGCATCCACTGGATCGCCGGCGGCCGCGCCAAGGCCGGCGGCATCGCATCGCTTGCGCCGCATTTCCCCCGAATCGCAAAAACGTATCTGATCGGCGAGGCGGCGGAGGATTTTGCCGGCGTGCTCGAAGGCCATGTTCCCTACGAGCGCTCGGGAACGCTGCAGGCGGCGGTCGAGGCTGCGGCGCGGGATGCAGCTGCGGATGCACGCGCGCATGGCGGAGAAGCGGTGGTGCTGCTGTCGCCGGCCTGTTCGTCCTTCGACCAGTTCCCGGATTTCGAGGTCCGCGGGCGCGCCTTCGTCGAGGCCGTGCGCCGCATTCTGCCGCAGGCGAACGAACAGGAGACCGTGTGATGGTGAGCCGTGCCGACAGAAGTCCGTTCGCCGAATGGCTGTGGACCGTCGATCGTTACCTGTTCGCCGGTTTCGTGATCCTGATGATCGGGGGCATCGTGCTGTCCTTCGCCGCAAGCCCGGCGGTGGCGGAACGGCTCGGCATCGACAGCTATCACTTCATCAAGCGGCAGGCGGTGTTCCTGGTGCCGGCGCTCGCCCTGATGCTGGGGGTCTCGGCGCTCAGCCCGCGCATGGTGCGGCGGGTGGCGCTGGTGGTCTTCGTGGCGTCGCTAGCGCTGATGGTGGCGACGCTCTTCATCGGCATGGAGGCCAAGGGCGCACGGCGCTGGGTGATGATCCTCGGCTTTTCAATCCAGCCGTCGGAGTTCCTCAAGCCGGCGCTGATCGTGCTGGTTGCCTTCCTGCTGTCGGAAGGCGGCCGTCGCCCCGAGGTGCCGGGGTCGCTGTTTGCCATCCTGCTGTTCGTCATGTCGGCGGCGCTTCTGGTCGCGCAGCCGGACTTCGGCCAGACAATGCTCCTGATGCTGGTGTTCGCGGCGCTGTTCTTTCTCAACGGCCTGCCGTGGGTGGCGATCGTTCCCATCGGGGCGCTGGGGGCCGGCGGCATTCTGGCGGCCTATATGACGCTGCCGCACGTGCAAAGCCGCGTCGACCGGTTCCTCGATCCAAGCTCCGGCGATACCTTCAACGTCGACCGCGCCATCGAGGCTTTCGTCTCGGGCAGCTGGTTCGGACGCGGTCCGGGCGAGGGAACGATCAAGCGGGTGCTGCCGGAAAGCCATACCGATTTCATCTTCGCGGTGGCGGCGGAGGAGTTCGGGATTCTGGTCTGCCTGATCCTGGTGCTGGTCTTCACCTTCGTCGTGCTGCGCGGGCTTGGTCACGCCGCCCGCGACACCGATCCCTTCGGCCGGCTGGCGACGGCGGGACTGATGGTTCTTTTCGGCATCCAGTCTTGCATCAACATGGCGGTGAACCTGAACCTGATGCCCGCCAAGGGCATGACGCTTCCCTTCATTTCCTACGGCGGCTCCTCGCTGCTGGCGACGGCGCTGTCCATGGGCTTCGTGCTGGCGCTGACGAGGCGGCGCCCGCAGGCATCGCGCACCGACAGTGTGGTCGTCTCCCGGCTGTCGCCGGCAAAACTGACCTGAGAGCGGGCATGGCATCGACCTTTCTTCTCACCGCTGGGGGAACCGGCGGCCATCTGTTCCCGGCCCAGGCGCTTGCCGCCGAACTGATCCGGCGCGGCCATGTGGTGGAGCTTGCGACAGACCAGCGCGTCGGTGCCTATGGCGCGGATTTTCCGGCCCGCAAGGTGCATGTGATCTCGTCTGCAACGCTTGCCGGACGCAATCCGGTCGCGCTGGCGCGCACCGCCTGGCGGCTGGCGCGTGGCACGCTGCAGGCGCGCGGCGTGATCCGGCGACTGAAGCCCGATGCGGTGATCGGCTTCGGCGGCTATCCGACGTTTCCGCCGATGTTCGCGGCGTTTCTCGCCGGCGTTCCGAGCGTGCTGCACGAGGCCAATGCGGTGATGGGGCGCGCCAACCGCATGTTGGCCGGCCGGGTCAGCGCCATCGCCACCAGCTTTCCGCTCGTCGGCGAGGCGGCCGGCGCCCATCCGCAAAAGACACGCCAGACCGGCAACCCGGTGCGCGACGCGGTGATCGCCGCATCCGAAACCCCCTATGCCGTGCCGCAGGCCGACGGGCCGTTCTCGCTTCTGGTCTTCGGCGGATCGCAAGGCGCGCGGTTCTTCTCCGATTGCCTGCCTCCGGCACTGGAGTGCCTGCCGGCGGAAACGCGGGCACGGATCCGCCTCGTGCAGCAGTGCCGGCCCGAGGACATGGACCGCGTGCGGGCCGCCTTCGAACGAATTGGAATCGCTGCCGAAATCGCGCCGTTTTTCTCCGATATGGCTGAGAGAATCGCGGCGTCGCATCTGGTGGTCTGCCGCTCCGGCGCCTCAAGCGTCAGCGAGCTTTCGGTGATCGGCCGACCGTCCGTCCTGGTGCCGCTGCCGCATGCGCTCGACAACGACCAGGGGCGCAACGCCGACATTCTTGCCCGCGCGGGCGGCGCCTGGCCGGTCGCGCAATCCGAACTCGATCCGGCACGCCTTGCCGCCTTGCTCGACGAGCTGATGGCGGCACCGGAGCGCCTCGCCGAGGCGGCGGACTGCGCCAAGCGCGCCGGCCGTCCCGATGCGGTGCGCCGTCTTGCCGATCTCGCCGAACACATTGCCTCCGGTGCGCCGCTTGGCGCGCTGGACGCGCAGGAAACACCATCAGGAGACGCATCATGAAGATGCCCCAGGATATCGGTCCGGTTCACTTCATCGGCATCGGCGGCATCGGCATGAGCGGCATCGCCGAAGTGCTGCACACGCTCGGCTACACCGTTCAGGGATCCGATCTGTCGGAAAGCGCCAACGTCAAGCGGCTGCGCGAGAAGGGCATCGCGGTGAAGGTCGGCCATGCCGCGGAGAACCTCGGCCAGGCCCGCGTCGTCGTGGTGTCCTCCGCGATCCGGCGCGACAATCCCGAACTGACGGCGGCGCGCAACAAGCTGCTGCCGGTCGTGCGGCGCGCGGAGATGCTCGCCGAGCTGATGCGCTTCAAGCAGGCGATCGCCATCGGCGGCACCCATGGCAAGACGACGACGACCTCGATCATCGCGGCACTTCTGGATGCCGGCGGGCTCGACCCGACGGTGATCAACGGCGGCATCATCAACGCCTATGGCACCAACGCGCGCATGGGCAAGGGCGACTGGATGGTGGTGGAGGCCGACGAGTCCGACGGCACCTTCGTCAAGCTGCCGGCGGACGTCGCGGTGGTGACCAACATCGATCCCGAGCATCTCGATCACTATGGCGATTTCGACGGCGTGCGCTCCGCCTTCCACCAGTTCGTGGAGAATGTGCCCTTCTACGGCTTCGCCGTGATGTGTCTCGACCATCCGGAGGTCCAGGCGATGGTCGGCCGCATCGAGGACCGGCAGGTCATCACCTATGGCCAGAACCGTCAGGCCGACGTGCGCTTCTTCGATCTCGCGACCCATGGCGTGAATTCCATCTTCTCCGTGGAGATGCGCGACCGGCTGAGCGGCACCAGCGAGGTGATCGAAAGCCTGACGCTGCCGATGCCGGGGCTTCACAACGTGTCCAACGCGGTCGCTGCCGTCGCTGTCGCCTGGAAGCTCGGCATCGAGCCGGCCCGCATCCGCCAGGGGCTGGCGAGCTTCGGCGGCGTGAAGCGGCGCTTCACCCACACCGGCAATGCCGGCGGCATCGATGTCTTCGACGACTACGCCCATCACCCCGTGGAGATCCGCGCCGTGCTGTCGGCGGCGCGCGCCGTTGCCTCCGGCGAGGTCATCGCCGTGGTGCAGCCGCATCGCTATTCGCGGCTGGAAAGCCTGCTCGACGAATTCTCCAGCTGCTTCAACGACGCCGACCATGTGATCTGTGCGCCTGTCTATGCCGCCGGCGAGCAGCCGCGCGAGGGGATCGATCACATCGCGCTTGCCAACGGCATCCGCGCCAGCGGTCACCGCAACGTGCATGCGATCGACGGTGAGAGCGACCTTGCCGGATGCATCGCCGGGATCGCCTCGCCGGGCGACTATGTCGTGTGTCTTGGTGCCGGCAGCATCTCGCAATGGGCGCAGGTTCTTCCCGAGGCGCTCGCACGGGCGCTCGACGAAGCGGCGACCGGTGGGGCCTCATGAGCGAAGCCGGCCTCATAGAGCGGCACGGACTGGAGCGCATCGGCCTGCGCGGCAAGCTGACGGCAGATGTCCCGCTGTCGAGCGTGACGTGGTTTCGCGTCGGCGGACCGGCGGAGCTTCTGTTCCAGCCGGCCGACACGGACGATCTCGCGCTGTTCCTGCGCCATCTGCCGGCGGAGGTTCCGGTTCTGCCCATCGGGCTGGGCTCGAACCTTTTGGTGCGTGACGGCGGCATCGACGGCGTCGTCATTCGCCTGGGCGCGCGCGGCTTCGGCCATATCGAGACGCTCGACGACGGCAGCCTGATCGCCGGCGCCGCGGTGCCCGACCGGCGGCTGGCAGAGGCGGCGGCGTCCGCGGGGCAGGGCGGTTTTGCGTTTCTCTCCGGGATCCCGGGCGGCATCGGCGGCGCGCTGCGCATGAACGCGGGCGCGCACGGAAGCGAGACGCGCGAGATCATGCAGGAGCTCACGGCAGTGACGCGTGCCGGCGAGATCGTCACGCTGTCCAACGCGGAGATGGCCTATCGCTACCGCCACAGCGGGCAGCCCGGCGACATGATCTTCACCCAAGGCCGGTTTCGCGGCGTGCCGCGCGACGAGGCGGAGATCCGCCGCGAGATGGCCGAGGTCGCCGCGCATCGCGAGGCGGCGCAGCCGATCCGCGAGAAGACCGGCGGATCGACCTTCAAGAACCCGCCGGGTCATTCGGCCTGGAAGCTTGTCGACGAGGCCGGCTGCCGGGGCCTGCAGATCGGCGGGGCGCGCATGTCGGACATGCATTGCAATTTCATGATCAACACGGGCGAGGCCACCGCGCACGACCTGGAGACGCTGGGCGAGACGGTGCGGGCGCGTGTCCTGGAAAAGACGGGCGTCGCGCTCGAATGGGAAATCAAGCGCCTCGGGCGTTTTGGCGAAGGGACAGCGGCGATCGCGCCTTTCCTCGGTGCGAAACAGGAAGGGGCTGCCGTCGATGGCTGAGAAGAAACATGTCGCCGTGTTGATGGGCGGCTGGTCGTCGGAACGCCCGGTCAGCCTCAAGTCGGGCGAGGGCTGCGCCGGGGCGCTGGAGCGCGCCGGCTACCGGGTGACGCGGGTCGACGTCGGCCGCGACATCGCCGAGGTGCTGACGAAGCTGAAGCCGGATGTCGCCTTCAACGCGCTGCACGGTCCCTTCGGCGAGGACGGCTGCATCCAGGGACTGCTGGAGATCCTCGGCATTCCCTATACGCACTCCGGTGTCGCCGCCTCCGCGCTTGCCATGGACAAGGAAAAGGCCAAGGCGGTGATGAAGGCCGCCGGCATCCCCGTCGCCGCCCACAAGGTTCTCCACAGGCTGGAAGCGGCCAAGGCGCATGCGTTGCCGCCGCCCTATGTGGCGAAGCCTGTGGCGGAGGGATCCTCCTTCGGCGTGCTCATTGTCAAGGAGGGGGCTGAGCATCCGCCGCAGGAGCTTTTCCGCGACGACTGGCCCTATGGCGACACCGTGATGGTGGAGCGTTACATCCCCGGTCGCGAGCTGACATGCGCCGTTGTCGGCAACGTCGCTCTTGGCGTTACGGAAGTGATGCCGAAGGGTCACGGCTTCTATGATTATGAGGCGAAATACGCGCCTGGCGGATCACAACACGTCCTGCCGGCGGAAATTTCACCATTTGTTTACCAAGAAGTACAGAAACTCAGTCTCAGGGCGCATCAGGCGCTCGGTTGCAAGGGCGTTACACGGGCGGATTTTCGCTTCGACGAGCAGCCGACAGGCGGTGGCGAACTGATCTGTCTGGAAGTGAACACGCAGCCCGGAATGACTGAAACCTCGCTTGTGCCGGAGATCGCGGCCCATGCGGGACACCCCTTCGAAGACCTGACCAGCTGGATGGTGGAGAACGCAAGTTGCGGACGTTAAAGGCAAAATGGGCACGGAACGGTGACCTGCCGATCGAGGTGGCGCTCGCGCCGCGCGGTCGCGGCGTCGCGCGTTTGCACCGTCGCCCGCTGTGGCGCGCCGCCGGCGTGCTGCAGGATTTGCCGCGCTGGACGGGCACGGCCGGCGCCGTTGCCTTCCTTGGCTTAACGATTGCTTACGGGGTTGCGCTTGGCGGTTACGGTCGAATGGTCAGCGAATCACTCACCTCGGCAGCCGGTTTCCAGATCGCGGCGGTGAAACTGTCGGGGCAGAAGGAAACCACCGAGTTCGAAATTCTCGAGGCGCTGGAAATCCAGCAGGGAACCTCGCTTGCCCTCTTCGACGCCTCGGCGGCGCGCGAGCGGCTGTCGCATATTCCCTGGGTCGACGCGGTCTCGGTCCAGAAGCTCTATCCCGGCACGCTCCAGGTGCGCATCGACGAGCGCGAGGCCTATGCGCTGTGGCAGCGCGGCGATCTGCTGTCGGTGATCGATTCCAAGGGCAAGGTGATCAGCGACGACGTCGACGGGCGCTACGCCAATCTGTTGATGCTGATCGGCCATGGCGCGCAGTATCGCGGCGGCGAGGTTCTCGACGCGCTCGATGCGGTGCCGGAGCTTCGGGTGCGGGTGCGCGCGGCGCGGCTGGTGTCCGACCGCCGCTGGGACCTGCTGCTTGAAAACGGGATCACCCTGCGCCTTCCGGAAAAGGACGTGGCCCGCGCGCTTGCCGATGTGGTGACGATGGATGCGGAGAACGGGCTTCTGGCCCGCGACATCGCGATGATCGACCTGCGTCTCCAGGACCGCGTGGTGGTGCGGCTGACCGACGAGGCGGCCTTGCGCCGCAAGGCGGGCACGC
Organism: Paracoccaceae bacterium; assembly: GCA_002709505.1. Lineage (GTDB taxonomy): Bacteria > Pseudomonadota > Alphaproteobacteria > Rhizobiales > Stappiaceae > Stappia. The sequence goes on from PARB01000075.1 coordinate 62,016, forward strand.
CCGATGCCGGCGCGCGCCGCCGTTCGGGGGCCGACACATGACGAAGCGCAGCGCTCCCATCTATCTTCCGCGCATGCGCCCGCTCCCGTCCCGGCGGGCGGTGGTCGTTTCCGTGCTCGACATCGGCTCGACCAAGGTGTGCTGCCTGATCGCCAAGCTGACGCCGCGCGGCGACGATGGCGTGCTGCCCGGCCGCACCCATTCCATCGAGGTGCTGGGCTATGGCTACCAGCGTTCGCGCGGGCTGAAGAGCGGCGTCGTCGTTGACATGGATGCGGCCGAACAGGCCATCCGGCTTTCCGTCGATGCGGCGGAGCGCATGGCCGGGCTGACGGTGGAATCGCTGATCACTAATGTGACCTGCGGCCGGCTCGGCTCGGAAATCATCACGGCAAGCGTCGGTCTCGCCGGCGATGCGGTGTGCGAGGCGGACATCCAGCGGGTGCTCTCGGCCGGAAGCGCCCATACGGTCGCCGACGACCGGGCGGTGATGCATGCGCTGCCGATCTCCTACACGCTCGACGGCAATCGCGGCATGCGCGATCCGCGCGGCATGATGGGCCGCCGGCTTGGCGTCGACATGCAGGTGGCGACCGCCGAGATCGCGCCGGTGCGCAATCTGGAGCTTTGCATCAACCGCGGTCACCTGGCCGTGGAGACCATGGTCGCGACACCCTATGCGAGCGGCTTGTCGACGCTGGTGGAAGACGAGACGGAACTGGGCGTTGCCTGCGTCGACATGGGCGGCGGCACGACGACGCTTTCGGTCTTCGTCGAGGGTCAGATGGTGCATCTCGACGCGATCGCCGTCGGCGGTCACCACGTGACGATGGATATCGCGCGGGCGCTGTCGACGCGTCTTGCGGATGCGGAAAGGATCAAGACGCTGCAGGGATCGGCGCTGCCGAGCCATTCCGACGAGCGGGACTTCATCTCGGTGCCGCCGGTGGATGCCGACAGCGACCTTCCGATCCAGGTGCCGCGGTCCACGCTGGTGCGGGTGATCGTACCGCGCGTGGAAGAAATTCTGGAACTGGTGCGCGACCGTCTCACGGCCTCCGGCTTCGCCGGACGCGTGGGCAAGCGCATCGTGCTGACGGGCGGCGCCAGCCAGCTCACGGGCCTCAGCGATGTGGCCCGCCGGGTGCTGGGCCGTCAGGTGCGGCTCGGCCGGCCGCTCGGGATCGCCGGGCTGCCGGAAGCCGCAAAGGGGCCGGCGTTCGCGGCGGCCGTCGGGTTGCTGATCTATCCCCAGGTGGCGCAGGTCGAACAGTTCGAACCGCGCAACCTGCGGGGTCGCTGGAACCTCGGTTCCGGCGCGCTGGCGCGGGTCGGCAACTGGATACGCGAGAGTTTCTGAGGCGGGAAACCGCCTCGGGGATGCACCGGTGCACCGGTGCGATTTGAGGGAAACGAGGAATGAAGCGGATGTCCAGAAGGGCATCCAGGGGTCGCGAGGAAGCCATGACCATCAATCTGCAAATGCCTGACCTTCAGGAACTGAAGCCAAGAATTACGGTGTTCGGCGTCGGCGGAGCCGGCGGCAATGCCGTCAACAACATGATCCAGGCCGGCCTGCAGGGCTGCGACTTCGTCGTCGCAAACACCGACGCGCAGGCGCTTGCCAGCAACCATTCCGACCGGGTTGTCCAGATGGGCGTCGCCGTGACGGAAGGGCTGGGCGCCGGATCGCAGCCGGACGTCGGCGCGGCCGCCGCCGAAGAGGTGATCGACGAGATCAACGACCATCTGTCCGGATCGCACATGGTGTTCATCACCGCCGGCATGGGTGGCGGCACCGGTACGGGCGCGGCTCCCGTCATCGCCCGTGCGGCGCGCGAGATGGGAATACTCACCGTCGGCGTCGTCACCAAGCCGTTCCAGTTCGAGGGCGTGCGCCGCATGCGCATTGCCGAAGCCGGCATCATCGAGCTGCAGAAGGCGGTCGACACGCTGATCGTCATTCCGAACCAGAACCTGTTCCGCATCGCCAATGCGCAGACCACCTTCGCCGACGCCTTCGCGATGGCCGACCAGGTGCTCTACTCCGGCGTTGCCTGCATCACCGACCTGATGGTGAAGGAAGGTCTCATCAACCTCGACTTCGCCGACGTGCGCTCGATCATGCGCGGCATGGGCAAGGCGATGATGGGCACGGGCGAAGCCTCCGGCGACAAGCGCGCCATGCAGGCCGCCGAAGCGGCGATCGCCAACCCGCTGCTCGACGAGACCTCGATGAAGGGCGCCCGCGGCCTGCTGATCTCGATCACCGGCGGCAACGACCTGACGCTGTTCGAGCTGGACGAGGCGGCCACCCGCATTCGCGAGGAGGTCGATTCCGACGCCAACATTATACTGGGCGCGACCTTCGACGAGAGCCTCGACGGCATCATCCGGGTCTCCGTCGTGGCAACCGGTATCGACAAGGACATGCGCGAGGACGTCTCCCCGGCAGAGGCCCGCATGGCCGAACTGACCGAACGGCTGAAGACCATCGCCGATCCGGCCGACCAGCCCAAGGCGGAAGCCCCGCAGCCGGCCCGTCCGGCCGCGCAGCCGCCGCGTGCGGCCGCCGCACCGGTGCGCGCTGCCGCCGTGCAGCGCCTCGAGCAGGAGCTGGAAATTCCCGAGCCGGTCAAGGCCTCGACCGACCCGGAGGTCGAGATCGCACCGTTCAATCCGGCCCCCGACATGATGGAAAAGGCCGCGCCGGTCGATGATTTCGACACCGATCCGCAGGCCGAAAGCATCGCCGAACAGCCGGCCGTCCAGCCGTATATCCCGCCGGTGGCGGAAACGGCGACGCAGCCGACGCGCATGCCCTCGATCGAGGACTTCCCGCCGGTCGCCCAGCGTGAGATGCGCGCGCATGGCGCTGCCGCCGAGCAGCACCATGAAGAGCATGGCGACGAGCGTCGTCCGATGGGTCTGCTGCGCCGGCTCGCCAGCGGGCTGACCCGCCGCGAAGACGACGAGGACATGGCGTATGGTCATGCGCCCGAACAGGTTCCCGCACCGCGCCAGCCGCAGCCGGCACCTGCTCCCGCTCCCGAGGCGTCGCGTCCGGCCCAGCAGCCGCAGCCGGTTGCCGCCCGTCCGGCGGCTCCGCGTCCGGCCCAGCCGCGTCCGGCTCAGCAGGGAGCTGCCGGTCAGCTTGACCTGACCGGTCGCAGCGCGCCGCAGCCGCGCACCATGTCCGAGGACGATCAACTGGAGATCCCGGCTTTCCTTCGCCGCCAGGCGAACTGATCCGGGACCTCCCGACCCTTCCTCGCAATGCGGACGATCCGGCCCCTCACCGGATCGTCCGTCCCTTTCTTTTTGAAATATATGTTTTAAATCAGTGCCTTAAAATTTAAGACTTCGTTACATACCGTAACAAAGCTTTATTTAGACCCACCCGCTCCAGCTTGTATGTTGCACCTGCGATCGGGGAGGTCGCCGGGCCGGATCATGATTCGCGCCAATTTGGCAATGCCTCCCACATCATCGCTTCCGGGGTTCGCACACAGGACGATCGACTGATGAAAAGAGGCTCCGACCGGCAGACCACGCTCGCCGGCTCCGTATCGCTGAAGGGCATCGGTGTCCATTCCGGCGATCCGGCCGAGGTCACGCTTCATCCGGCGGATGCCGGCACGGGCATCGTGTTTGCCGTGCAGCACCCTGAAACCGGTCGCGACGTCGAGATTCCCGCGCATTGGCGCGCTGTCACCGCCACCTCCCTTTGCACCGTTGTCGGCGATCCGAAGGCAGGCGGCGTTTCCACCGTCGAACATCTGATGGCGGCCCTGCGCGGGCTTGGCATCGATAATGCGGTCGTCGAGCTCGATGGCCCGGAAATGCCGATCATGGATGGCAGTTCCGCCGCCTTCGTTGCTGCGATCGAGCAGGTCGGGCTGCGCAAGCTCTCCGCCGCCCGTCGCTACGTGCGTATCAAGAAGACCGTGCGTGTCGACCAGGGCAATGCCTGGTGCGAGCTTCGCCCCTTCGACGGCTGCCGCTTCGACGTGACCATCGATTTCGATGCCGAGGTGATCGGCCGTCAGCGCTTGGTCCTTGATCTTACCCCGGACAGCTTCCGCGACGAGCTGTCGCGCGCCCGTACCTTCGGCTCGGTCCAGGACGTGGAGAAGCTGTGGTCCATGGGCTTTGCGCTCGGATCCTCGCTGGAAAACTCCGTCGCCATCTCCGAGGGCCGGGTTCTCAATCCGGAAGGCACCCGCTGGGCGGACGAATTCGTTCGCCACAAGATGCTGGATGCCGTCGGCGATCTGGCGCTTGCCGGTCTTCCCTTCATCGGGGCCTATCATTCCTACAAGGGTGGGCACCGGATGAACCACGCGATCCTGGTCGAGCTGTTCGACAAGGCGGGCGCGGACGCCTTCGAAATCGTCGAGGGGCATTTCGACCGCGAGCCGGCCGTCGTGTCCGGCAGCGACGTTCGCCCGCTGATGGCGGTCGGCCAGTCCGCGTCCTGAGGCGCAATGCCCGGGCCGCATGGGACCTGCCGTGTCTGGTCAGGTCCGGCTTGCGCAAGCGGACCTTGGCCTCGGCCACAAAAAAGCGACAAATTGCACGCACATGACGTGACGCGACGGGGTGTTATCCGTTACAACACGGTCGCGCGCCCGTCGTCCCGCATCCGCATGCGGGTCGGGACGCCAGGGGACGTTAGCTTGCCGTGGTTCTCCGGTCCGCCGGAGCGGGACCATCGGCCGAGCCGGACGCACCCGCGCGACATGACGTGTCAAGGAGAGTGAAAACGTGAAGGCGGCTTTGCCCAAATCCACCGCGACGGACGCGCCGACGCGCCGCATGCGCCGGTCCATCGCCGCCGTGCTCACTGTCGCGAGCCTGACGCTCGCAGCCTGTTCGTCCACGAATTCCGACGACGACTTCGCCACCAACGACACGCCGGCGGAGGTGCTCTACAACGAGGGTCTGGCCCTGCGCAACGAGGGGCGCCTGAGCGACGCGCGGGTCAAGTTCGAGGAGGTGGACAAGCTCCACCCCTATTCCGAATATTCCCGCAAGGCGCTGATCAACCTGGCCTATCTGAACTATTCCAGTGGCAAGTTCACCGAGGCGATCACGGCCGCAAAGCGCTTCACCACGCTCTATCCGGGCAGTGAGGACAGCGCCTATGCGCTCTACATCATCGGCCAGTCCTACCACAAGCAGATCCCGGACGTGACGCGCGACCAGGAGATGACCCAGCGGGCGATGGCCGCCTATGGCGAACTGGTGCAGCGCTATCCGGAGTCCGAATATGCGGAAGACGCGCGCACCAAGATCCGCATTGCCCAGGACCAACTGGCCGGCAAGGAGATGGAGGTCGGGCGCTACTACCTGAAGCGCGGCCACCAGATCGCCGCGATCAATCGGTTCAAGGTGGTGGTCACCAACTACCAGACCACCCGCCACATCGAGGAAGCCCTGTTCCGGCTGACGGAGAGCTACTACGCGCTCGGCGTCGTCAACGAGGCACAGACCGCGGCGGCGGTGCTCGGGCACAATTTCCCCGACAGCCAGTGGTACAAGGACGCCTACAGCCTGCTGAAGACCGGCGGCTATTCGCCGGACGAGGATTCTGGAAGCTGGATCAGCCGGGCGTTCGTGGGTATTTCCCTTTAAGGGCGGTCGCTTCGTCCGCTCCAGCGTCTTTCCCCGTGCCGCGGCGCCTCACGCGCCGCGCGCCCAAACGATCCGGTTCCCGCACGCATGCTCGCCGCGCTTGCCATCCGAGATATCGTCTTGATCGACCGGCTCGACCTGTCTTTCGGGTCGGGCATGTCGGTGCTGACCGGTGAAACCGGCGCGGGCAAATCCATCCTTCTCGATTCGCTCAGCCTGGCGCTCGGCGGGCGCGGCGACGCCGGTCTCGTGCGTCACGGACAGGCGCAGGGTCAGGTCACCGCCGCCTTCGACGTGCCGATGGCCCATCCGGTGCGAGGGATCCTGCAGGCGCATGATCTGGAAGCCGACGGCGATGTCATCCTGCGTCGGGTGCAGGCGGAGGACGGCCGCAGCCGTGCCTTCATCAACGATGCGCCGGTGAGCGTGTCGGTGCTGCGCCAGGTCGGCAGCCAGCTCGTCGAAATCCACGGTCAGAACGAGTCCCGCGCCTATATCGATCCGGCCGAACACCGCCGGCTGCTCGATTCCTTCGCCGAATGCGGCGCCGATGTCGCAGGCGTCAGCGAGGCTTTCTCCACGATGCGCAAGGCGCAAAAGGCGCTGCGCGAGCAGGAAGAACGCATCGAGGCCGCGCGCCGCGAGGCCGATTATCTGCGCGCCGCGGCCGGGGAACTGGCGACGCTCGACCCGCGCGAGGGCGAGGAGGAAGAGCTTGCCGCCAGGCGCCAGTCGATGATGCAGGTGGAAAAGATCGCCGGCGATCTCGGCGAGGCCTTCGAGATTCTCAACGGCAATGCCTCGCCGATCGGCGAGATCGCGTCGCTGTGGCGGCGGCTGGAGCGCAAGGTGGAACAGGCGCCGGAGCTGCTGACCGCGCCGGCCGCCAATCTGGCGGAGGCGCTGGACCGGCTTGAAGATGCACGTGCGGGGCTTGAAGCCTCGCTGCGCGAGACCGAGTTCGACCCCAAGGCGCTGGAGATGACGGAAGAGCGGCTGTTCGCGCTGCGCGCCGCCTCGCGCAAATATCAGGTTCCGGTGGAAGAATTGCCGGGCGTGCGGGCGCGCTTCGATGCCGACCTTGCCGCGCTCGATGCGGGCGAGGAGGCGCTGGCGGGTCTGGCGGAGGCCGCACGTGCCGCCGCCGCGGCCTATGACGAGCGGGCGGCTGCGCTGTCGGCCAAGCGCAAGGCGGCGGCTGCCGGTCTGGAGGCCGCGGTTGCCGCCGAGTTGCCGGATCTCAAGCTCGACCGGGCGCGGTTTATCGTCAATCTGGAAAGCGACCCGGCGCAGCGCACCCGCGACGGCATCGACCAGATCGAGTTCTGGGTTCAGACCAACCCGGGCACCAAGCCCGGGCCGATGATGAAGGTCGCCTCGGGCGGCGAGCTGTCCCGCTTTCTGCTGGCGCTGAAGGTATCGCTCGCCGACAAGGGATCGGCCCCGACGCTGGTGTTCGACGAGATCGACACGGGCGTTGGCGGGGCCGTGGCCGAGGCCATCGGCAAACGGCTGGCGCGGCTCGCCGGCAATGTCCAGGTGCTGACGGTGACCCATGCGCCGCAGGTTGCCGCGCGTGCTGGCGGTCACTTCCTGATCCTGAAGGAAGACGCCGACGAGGAGCGGGTGGCGACACGGGTGCGGCGGATCGACGTCGAGCATCGCCGCGAGGAAATCGCCCGCATGCTCGCCGGCGCGACGATCACCGACGAGGCCCGTGCTGCCGCCGATCGTCTTCTGGCCGATGCGCCGGCGCAAGGCTGACCGCGCAACCGCCGGCGCTCGCGACTATTCCCGATCCTTGAAGCAGGCGACGAGCTGCGCGCTGGCGTGAAAGGCGTGCTCCTGCCCGGAGGCATCGATGGATCCTAGTCGCGCCCGGGCGTCCAGACGCTCGTCGCGCCGCCGTGGCTCATGATCTTGAAGGTTGGAGGCGGGCCGGGGTCGTGTTCCACGATCAGGCCGAGGGCCTCGTCCTTGAGGTTCAGCAATGCGCCCTCGCGGATGTAGACGAGGATCGAGCAGACCTGTGCCCCGCAGAACTGGCTGCGGGACATTGCGCCCTCGCACTCAACCGCCTCATGGGCGAGGAGCAGGTCGTCGCGACCGTCGCCATTGAGGTCGATCTCGTAGACGCCGCGGTCATCGAAGGTGCCGCGCCCCTCAAGGCATCCTTCGCGGATCTGCTCGGCGATCAGATAGTCGGCTGCCCTGGAGCGGGCGCTCGCCGGCGGGGCAAGCGCCATGCAGACCGCGGTCGCGGCAAGCACGGCGGAGAGCCTTCGCAAGAGGCGAGGGGCAATCACCGGATCTCCCCCGACAATCCTTCGCAATGAGCAGCTTTCGTGACAATCATCCCCAGATGGTGGCGCGAGACGGCTCGTCTGACAATGAAATTCGCCCTATCTTGCCCGACTGGCGGAAACTAGCTCTTCCGCGCAGCCGTCAGTCCCGGGACCCGAAGCCGCATCCATGTCGAAATCCGAACAGCAAGACAACAAGCCCGCCGATACAGACCTCGCCGCCCGCGCCGTCGAGGATCTGACGCTCGAGGAGGCGGCGAGCGAGCTGGAGCGGCTTGCCGCCGAAATCGCCGAACATGACCGGCGCTACCACGGCGAGGATGCGCCGGAAATCTCGGATGCCGACTATGACGCGCTCAAGCGGCGCAACGATGCCATCGAGGCGCGGTTTCCCACCCTGGTGCGCAGCGACAGCCCGTCCTTGCGGGTCGGCACGGCGCCTGCGGACGGCTTCGGCAAGGTCACC
>PARB01000076.1 GCA_002709505.1 Paracoccaceae bacterium
GGCTGCGACGGCATCCTCGTCACCCCTCCCTATTTCGCGCGGCTTTCGGATGACGAGATCTACGCGCATTTCGAGGCGGTGAATGCCGGCGTCGACATTCCGATCGTGCTCTACAACATCCCCGGCAACGCCGGGAACGCGCTGACGCCCGCGCTCGTCGACCGGCTGGCCGATCTGGACAAGGTCGTCGCCATCAAGGAAAGCTCGGGCAACTGGAGCAATTTCCTCGATACGCTCAACATCGCCGGCGAGCGGATCCGCGTCTTCTGCGGCCCCTCCTCCACCATCGGCGTTCCGGCGACGCTTGCCGGCTGCGACGGGCTGATCGACTGCTTCCCCAATGTCTGGTCGGGCTGTATCGACATCTGGGACGTGACCCGCAACGGGTCGCAGGCCGATGCCTGGGCGCTGCAACGCACGGGGCTTGCGCTCACCGAGATGTTCACGACCAAGGGGCGCACGCTCTATCCGGCGACCAAGGCGGCGATGGACCATCTCGGCCTGCCGGGCGGCGGGCCGGTGCGCGCGCCGTTGCAGCCGCTGACCGGGGCGGTCCTCGACGGACTGCGCCGCGACCTCGACGCCCTCGGCGGCGCCCTCACCAACGCGGCCTGAGCGGGCCACGCACACACACCAGAAGGAGCACACCATGGATCTCGGTCTCAAGGGCCGCACGGCCATCGTCAGCGCCGCCAGCAAGGGCCTTGGACGGGCCTGCGCCATGTCGCTCGCGGGCGAAGGCGTCAACCTCGTTCTCAATGCCCGCAGCGCCGACGCGCTGGAAGAGACGGCACAGGAAATCCGCGAGAAGACCGGCGTCGACGTGACGGCGGTTGCCGCCGACTACAACACCGAAGAAGGTCGCGCCGCGATCCTGGACGCCTGCCCGGAAGCCGATATTCTCGTCTCCAACCCTGGCATGCGCCAGATCCCCGGCGACTTCACGGAATGGGACAAGGACGAGTGGCTGTTCTGGCTGAACGCGCATTTCCTGTCGTCGGTGCAGATGATCCAGGCGGTCGTTCCGGGTATGCGCAAGCGCCGCTTCGGACGGATCGTCAACATCTCCGTGAGCTTCATCAAGTTCCCGCAGGTCAATTTCGCCCACTCCCACGCGGCCCGTCTGGCGCTGTCGGGCGCCATCGCCTCGATGGTGCGCGAATGCGTGCCGGACAATGTGACGATGAACACCGTCTGCCCGGGCTTCTTCGACACGGACGCGCTGCACACCAACCTGCACAACCACGCCAGGCGCGGAAACACCACCTATGAGGCCATCGTGGCGGACCGGGTGAAGAGCGTGCCCGCCGGTCGTTTCGCCGACCCCAAGGAATGCGGCGATCTCGTCGCCTACCTGTGCTCCGATCAGGCCGGCTTCATCGTCGGACAGAACATCGTCAACGACGGCGGCGTCTATCAGGGGCTGTTCTGAGATGGCCGCTCCCCGCATCGTCATGGTGTCCGGCGGCGCGCGCGGACTGGGCGCCGCCATCGTGCGCCGCGCACTTGCCGACGGTCACAGCGTGTCCGTCGGCGTGCGCCGGCCCGAGGAGGTGGCAACAGCCTTTCCGGATGCCCCCGCCGACCGGCTGAGCGCGCATCGCTTCGATACCGCTTACCCGGAGACCGCGCAGGACTGGGTGGACGAGACGCTCGCGCGCCACGGCGCGCTGGATGCCCTGGTCAACAACGCCGGCATTCTCAAGATGGTGGACTTCACCCGCGGCGAGGAAAGCGATCTCGACGACCTCTGGCAGGTCAACGTCAAGGGACCGTTCCGCCTGATCCGCGCAGCCCTGCCCCATCTCAAGGCCTCGGGGCGCGGCCGCGTCGTCAGCATCGCCTCGACGGACGCCAAGCGCTACCGCGACGCCTCCGTGTCGCTCGGCTACGTGATGACCAAGCAGGCGCTTCTTGCCATGACCCATGCCGTGCGCTTCGCCGGCTGGGAGGACGGATTGCGCGGCACCGCGATCTGCCCGGGCGCGATCGACACCCAGATGATCGACGGCATTCCCGGCGTGACGCCCAAGGCGGAACGCCTGCAGCCGGACACGGTGGCGGAAATCGTCTCCCTGGTGCTCGCGCTTCCCAATCAGGCAAGCGTGCCCGAGATCGTCGCCAACACGCGTCTGGAATCGACGCTCTAGGCCTCCGGTCTTTCTGGCAGGGTCGCCCGTTTCGACCGTGTCCGACTGGCCCGGTCACCGCCGACGCGGTGACCGGGCCTTTTTCTTGGCTCAGACGCCGAGGTTCTTGCGGCGATGCGCCCGCCACGTCGTCGCCCAGCGCTCGGGGTCTTCCAGCGACGCGCCCTTGAGCTGGTGGATCGCACCCTTGTGCGGCGCGGTCTTGACCATGTCGGGATCGGCATAGGCCTCGTGGATGACGTGTTCCATCACGTCGATCCAGTAGTCGATGTCCTCCTTCGACCACAGCTCGCCGGCCTCCGGCGTGAAGGGCTCGGCAACGAGCCAGGGTTCATGGCTCAGCCAGAGCGCATCGATGCCGAAATCCGTCATCCGGTTGGAGATGTCGACCACGGTGCAACCGGTGTCGCGGGTCACGGTCTCCAGCGAATGCCGGGTCATCTCCATGCGCCAGGCATCGATCCCCGGATTGGAGCGGGTCACGCCCTTCACCTCGCCGAGCCGCTTGTCCATGTAGTTGTTGGCCAGCACCGAAATGTCGGCCGCCTCGCGCAGGCCTTCCGCGCCCATTGCCAGCGCCCAGGCATAGGCCTTGACCACCTGCGGGGCATTTCCCCAGAACTCGCGGATTTTGCCGACCGACAGCGGCCGGTCCTCGTCGAGCACGAAGCGGTCGCCCTCGCGCTTGACCAGCGGCGACGGCAGGAAGGGTTCAAGTTCCTTCGAGCAGCCGTAGGCGCCGACGGCCGGACCGCCGCCACCCTTGGGCGCGCCGAAGGTCTTGTGCAGCATGTACATGCAGGCGTCGAAGCCGAGTTCGCGGGCCCGCAGCCGCGTCATCACGCCGTTGAAGTTAGCGTGATCGTAGAAGCACAAGCCCCCGGCCTCATGGACGATGCGCACCCATTCCTTGATGTCGGGATTGTAGATGCCCATGTCGTCGGGATTGTTGACCATCAGCGCGGCCGTGCGCGGACCGACGACCGACTTCAGCTGCTCCAGCGACGGATAGCCGTTTTCCTCCAGGCTCAGCGTGATCACCTCGAAACCGGCGGTATTGGCCGTCGCGGGCGAGCACGGGTGCGTCTGGATGGTCGTGATGATCTGGTCGCGCTGTTCCAGCTCGCCACGGCTCGCGTGATAGGCGCGCGTCAGGCAGGCGTGAGTATAGGCCGCGTCCGCGCCGCCGCCGGCCTGGAACACGAACTGGTCCATGCCCGACAGCTCGCACAGGATGTCGGAGAAATTGGCGTAGATCTCCATGATGCCCTGCAGCGTGTCGGGATGCTGCAGCGGATGGACCTCGGCAAGGTTCTTGCCCGCGACGACCTTCTCGCCGATGCGCGGGTTGTACTTCATGGTGCAGGTGCCGAAGAGCGACACGCCCATCATGCCGAGCGTCATCTGGCTGAGGTGCAGATAGTGACGCAACACGTCGTGTTCGGTCATCTGCGGCAGCTGCGGCGCCTTTTTGCGCATGGCCCCGGCGGGAAGGCGCACATCGGTGCCGGCCGGCGGAAACATCGCGCCGCGCCGTCCCTCGCAGCACATCTCCATCACCACCGGTTCGGCCCAGCGCGCGGCGTGATAGCCCTCGAAGCGCGCCTTCGAGCGGGTCTTGATCGGTGCATTCATGTCAAAGAGCCTCCTTCAGCGCCGCCACGAGACGGTCGATATCCGCGTCCGTATGCACTTCCGTCACGCAGAAGAGCGCCGCCTGTCCGTCGATCCCGGGTTCCCCGGAGATGTCCTTGCCGCCGAAGATCCCCTGCGCTCGAAGTGCGGCATTGACGTCGGCGACCCTGGCCCGATCGAACCGCACCACGAACTCCTTGAAGAACGGCCGCTCCAGATCGACCGAGCATCCGGGGAGCGCGTCGATCGCTGACGCGGCGCGGTGGCTGCGTGCGAGGATCAGTTCGCCGATCTCGCGAAAGCCCTCCGGTCCCATCGCGGCCATATAGGCGGCGTTGGCGACGGCCCACAGATAGACCGAGTTGCCCGTCCAGTCCTTGCCCTCGTCGCGCATGCCGTAGGACGACTGGTGGAAGAGCGTGAGGCCGAAGCCGTATTCGCCTTCCTTGATCGTCTCGGCGATGGAGATGTTGAGCGTCGGATACTCGCGCGCATAGCGCTCCTCGTCGGGGCTGGCGATGAAGCCGCCGACGCCACCGCCGCAGTTCATGTGAACGCCGAGTGGCTGGGTCGGCCCCACCGCCATCGTCGCGCCATAGGCGCCCGGCGCTTCCAGCACGCCGAGCGAGATCGGATCGACACCCGCGATTGCCTCCGCTCCGACGGCGCGCGCCGCCTGGCACAATCCGGCCGGATCGCTCTCGATCACGCCGTGATAGGACGGCGTCTCGAAGTAGAGCGCGGCCACGGTGTCGTCGAGCTTGGTCGCAAGGTCCTCACGGTCGATCAGACCGTCGGCTCCCACCGCGACCTCGACAATATCCAGATGACGCTCCATCTCGCTCGGACCGCAATAGGTGCGCAGCACCGCGAGCCGTTCCGGGTCCATCACGGCCGGCACCAGCACCCGCGAGCGACCGGTCATGCGGGCCGCCATGCGCACCCCGTGACCGATGGCGCAGCCCCAGCTGTAGACCGGCAGGCCGACGAAATCCATTTCGACCAGGGCGCCAATCTGGCTGGTGAACTCGAACCACGCCTGATTGCGACCGTGGTCGGAGGTCGGCGATCCGAAGACGGAGGTCTGCCATTCATAGCGCCCGGCGATCTCGTCGCAGATCGACGGCACATAATGCGGCCAGGCGCCGGCGCCGAGGAAACACAGATTGTCGGCGGCGTTCTCGTTCTTGGCGAGCAGGTCCTCCAGATGACGCGACAGTTCGGTCTCGCTGGCAAGCTGGCGCGGCAGGTCGAAGGGGCGCTGGGTCAGATGATCGGCCGGGATCTGGTGAAACAGCTCCTCGACGCTCGAAACGCCGAGCGCCGCCATCATTTCGTCCTTGGTTTCCTGAACCGCGTTGGCCATCCAGGGATGCGGTTGTGTCACTGGCGGGTCTCCCATGTATCGAGTGGCAGGATCAGGCGGCGATGCGAACCACCTGGCTTTTGTTCGCCCCGGTCATGACGGGCCGGTAGCCCGCCAGTTCCGCATCGAGACGACTGTCTCCCGTGTCGACGCTCAGCACGGCCGGCGACAGACGGGCGAGTTTTTCCGACGCGCAGAACACGTCGATATTTTTGAGCCCCACCTTGCGCAGGACACGGGGCGAGATCTGCTGGTTGCCGCGCCCGAGCAGGAACCCCTGCCCGCCGACGACGCTGAGCGCGATGCGCGCGCGCGGCGCACCCTCGAGCAGGGCGACGAGATCGCGTTCGCTGGCGTTTGCCGCCACGATTTCTCCTCCGCGCGCCACATCTACGCCGAGCAAGCTCCCCTCATGCCCGGACAGGCGCGCCTTCAGCGCCGCCATGGTGGTGCCGGGGCCGAGCAGATAGAGCGTGTCGGGCTCCATCCCCGCGACATAGATGCCAAGCGCCGCGTCCAGCTCGCCGAGACCGCCCCCGCCGCCGGCCTTCGCCCCTTGCAGGACCTGGGCGGCATCGGGTGTGCGCACCACGCCGTAGAGGCTGGTCGACAGGCGCCCCTCGCGTCGCGCGGCCTCGTCGATATCGAGCACCTCGGCGCGCTGGGTGCGTGCCCTGTCCGTTTTCAGGAACTCCGCTGCGCCGCGTCCGGCACTCTCCGGGTTCCGGGCGAAGATCGCCGAATGCATCTTCACGCCGGCCGGGATGCCGAGGATCGGCACCTCCTCGCCGACGACCCCGGCAATGTCGCGCGCCGTGCCATCGCCGCCGGCGAAGAGAATGAGACCGACACGCCCCTTCATCGCCTCGGCAAGCCGACGGGTGTCGCTCGCGTCGTCCGCCACCGTCATTGCAACGACCTCGACCGTCGCGCCGTCCGCGATCGCGTCGGCGCCGAGCGAACCCGGCCCCGTCAGGATCGGGCACGCGCCGGCGAATGCCCGCATCGCCCGGATCGCTCTGGGCACGGAGCCCGGCCGCGCGCCCCGCGCCAGGGCACGCGCGAGGATGTCCGCCCCGTCGGAACCGTTCAGTCCCGCCGGACCGCCCAGCCCCGCCATCGGGTTGACGATCAGTCCCAGCATGCAAATTACCGTACATTTGTTCGCTATACGAACACTAGTGGCGCAACCTCGCCTTGGCAACGGTCAAATGCAACGACGCGCGACCGCACGAGCCGGACCGTGCCCGCACTGGCCGGGCAATGCGGGCCCGCGCGGTGGAGCGCCTGTCGCAACGCAGGTGTGGATGAGAATCGGGAGGGATGGCTTAGACGCCGGCGCGCGCCTTTGCCGGTGCGCCAACGCTGCCGGCGCGGGCCGGGCCGGAGCTTTAGAGCTGTGCGGCGACGGCGAGCCCGACCACGCCGAGCATGGCAAGCGCCATGACGATATTGATGATCCGCGTCGTGCGCCGCGGCAGGTCCATGCGCCGCAAGGTCACGCCCGCCCACAGCCAGCCGATGTGGATCGGGATCCAGATCGCGTTCATGATCAGGAACTTGATCGCGATCTCAAGCGCCGGCGCCGAACTCATGAAGGCGAAGCCGGAGAAAAACGCCGTGTTGACCGCATAGGCCTTCGGGTTGATCGGCTGCAGCGCCAGCCCGTTCCAGAAGCCGGGCGCGCGCTCGGGGTGAATGAAGGCGAGCCGGCTGCCGGCGAAGGCGATCTTGGCAGCCAGATAGACCAGATAAAGGACAGAGCCCCACAAAAGCACGGTGCGCAGCCACGGCACCGAGAGCGCCGCCGCCGCAAGACCGGAGACCACCAGCGCGGCAACGAGGTTGTTGCCGGCCCACAGCCCGCCGACATAGGCAAGCCCGGCGCGGGACCCGAAGGCCGAGCCGACCCCCGCGGTCGACAGCACCCCCGGCCCCGGTGTGACGATCAGCAGAAACACCGCGATTGCAAATTCAAGCATTGACCTGGGGTCCTTCCCGTTGCCGTTCGCCCAGATCGTTCCACACGCTCTGGCGGGCGAGCCGCCCGTCGACGACCTCGAAGCGGTCGATGAAGCGCACGTCCTCGAAGCGCGAGCCGTCCAGCCACTCGCCGCTCAGCGTTCCATGGCAATGGACCACAGTGCAACCGTCGGAAAATCCGGTGTCGAAGCCGGCAAAGGTCTTGGCGACCTGCCGGTAGCGGGTCTGCCCCCAGGCGATCATCTCCGGCAGCGTCTCGAAGCGCCGGCCGCCGGGAAACATCATCTCGAAGCCATCGGCGAGATGGGCCTGCGCCCGCTCCAGGTCGCGCGCCTCCATCGCCGCCAGGAACCCGCGCACCACCTCGACCGGATCGGGCACGGCTGCGCCCGGCGTGCGGCTCCTGCCGCCGCGCATGTAGTTTGACGGCTTCACCTCCTCGATGGCGACGGTGACGCCGTCGGCCGGTGCCGCGATGGTGCCGCGCACCGTATCGGTCAGCCGCAGCGCGAGCCGCTGGCGCACCTCGTCCCCATAGCCCTCGATCATCGTTACCCGCACGATCGGCATGCTGCGTTCCTCCCCGCACTGTCGGCCGCCCTCGGCGGGACCCTTCCGAAAATTTCCTTGAATAACAACGCTTTTCGGCCCGTCTCCCGACCTGACGAAAGCTGATTGACATAATGGTATAATGACATACCATTAAACACATCGAACGGAAAGAGAGCCTGCCCGTGAGCACACCGCCGGTCCCGATCAAACCCGCCACGACAGGCAGCGACACAGCCGCGACGCTGCGCGGTGCCGGCGGTCTCGACCCGAACGGGCCCGTTCCGCTCTACCACCAGATCTTCCTGCTCCTGCGCAACCGCATCTACGGCGGCAACCTGTCGGCCGGGGAGCGCGTGCCGAGCGAGCAGGACCTCACCACCGAATTCGGCGTCTCCCGCATCACCGCGAAGCGCGCGCTGAACGAACTGGCCGACGCCGGTCTCGTCATCCGCGAGCGCGGGCGCGGCACGCGGGTCGTCAACCGCCCGCCGGCCCCCGCCGTCACCTCCTCCATCGAGGGCTGGCTGGAAAACATCACCCTGATGGGCCAGTCGACCACGGCGGAGGTGCTTTCCTTCGCCTATGTGCCTGCGGGCGAGGACATTGCCCACGCGCTTGAGGTCGAGCCCGGCACCGAGGTGCAGCGCGCGGTGCGCGTGCGCCGTCTCGACGGCGAGCCGATGTCCTATCTCGTCACCTATGTGCCGGCCGACATCGGCCGCCACTACGGCAGCGACGACCTCAACGTCCAGCCGCTGCTGCACCTTCTGGAGCGCGCCGGCGTCGATGTCGCCTCCGCCCGCCAGACGATCTCCGCCACCGTCGCCGAGACCGACGTCGCCACCGTGCTGTCGATCCCGGCCGGTTCGCCGCTGATCGAGGTGCGCCGTGTCGTCAGCGACCGCTCCGAGCGGCCCGTGGAATACATCCGCGTCCTCTACCGGCCGGATCTCTACCGTTTTGAAATGTCCATGCGCCGGGTGCGCGCCGAAAGCGGCCCGCGCTGGACCACGACAAGCTCGCCACCGGTCCCGGCCGGCGGCGGATAACAGCGCAAAGAGGGACCCGGGACAGCCAACCGGTCGCGAAGACGGCCGCCAGTGGAGGTTTGAGATGACTGACAAGACGTTGAAGGGCGGCCTGCGCCGTCGTGATTTCCTGGCGACCGGCGCCGCCGCGTTCGCGCTTGGCGTGACCGGCTTCCCGGCCGTGCTGCGCGCCCAGGCGACCCCGGTGAAGATCGGCCTGATCCACCCCGTGTCCGGTTTCGTCGCCTTCTCCGGCAACCAGTGCCGCGAAGGCGCCCTGATGGCAATTGCCGACATCAACGCCGCCGGCGGCATCAAGTCGATGGGCGGCGCCATGGTCGAGGCGGTGCTCGCCGACAGCCAGGGCAAGCCCGAGATCGGCGCGGCCGAGGTCACCAAGATGGCCGAGGCCGGCATCGACGGCATCGTCGCCGGCTACGCCTCCTCCATCTCGCTCGCCACCTCGCAGGAAGCGGCCAAGACCAACACGCCGCATGTGGTCGACGTCGGCGTCTCCGACCAGATCGTCCAGCGCGGTCTGGCCAACACCTTCCGCTTCGGCCCCGGCTACGGCAAGATCGCCGACTTCGCCGTCGACAACCTCGACACGATCAACAAGGCTGCCGGCTCCCCGGCCAAGACGGCGATGATCATCCACGAGGAATCGCTGTTCGGCACCGGCACGGCCGGCCTGCTGCAAAAGCGCCTGCCGGAAAAGGGCATCGAGGTGATCGATATCATCAAGCACGCCAATCCGACGCGCGATTTCACCAATATCGTGCTGCAGATCAAGTCGCAGAAGCCGGACCTGATCATCCCCGCCAACTACTACAACGAATATGTGCTGCTCGCCCGCACCATGCGCCAGCAGCGCATCGAGGCGAAGGGCATCTACTCGGTGCTCGGTGGGGCCGCGTCGAACTACCAGTTCGTCAACGAGTTCCCGGAAGCCGCCGACCTGATCATGGATTGCAATCACTGGTTCAATCCGAAGTCGGACGTTGCGCTTCAGCGCAAGGCGGCGGCCGAAGCCAAGGGCCTGATCTACACCTACGAGGTGTTCCTCGCCTATAACGCCGTACTCGGTCTCGTCGATGCCATCGAGCGCGCCGGCTCCACCGACAAGGATGCGGTCAACGCAGCGCTTGCGGCCTCGGAAATGGACATGTCCTACATGCCCTATGGCGCGACGAAGATGGTCGACGGGCAGAACGAAGGCGCGCAGCCGGTCAACACCCAGGTGCAGAACGGCGAGATCGAGGTGATCTTCCCGGCCGAGTTCGCCTCCGCCGAGACCGTCTTCCCGATGGGCGGCTGAGCGCCAGTCGCGTGATCGAAGCGGGCGGGGCGTGACGCTCCCGCCCGCCCCTCTCGTCCGACAAGCCTTGCGAGTGACCATGCCCGACATGGCGATCATCGTTCCGTCCGTGCTGAACGGGCTGACGACAGGGGCGCTCTATGCCCTCGTCGCCCTTGGCCTGACGCTGATCTACGGCGTGCTGCACATCATCAATTTCGCCCATGGGGCGCTGCTGATGCTGGGCCTCTACGCGGTCTACTATCTCAACGTCCAGTTCGGGATCGACCCTTACGTGGCGCTCTTGATAGTGCCGCCCGGCATGTTCGCGCTCGGCTACGCGCTGCAGCGCGGCATCATCGGCCGCGCCAGCCACGGGCGCGACGAGAACATCCTGCTGGTGACCCTCGGTCTCGCCATCGTGATCGAGAACCTCTCGCTGTTCCTGTTCAAGTCCGACACGCGCATCATCGACGTGCCCTATTCCTTCGAGGTGGTGGAGATCCTCGGCGCCTTCCTGCCGCTGCCCAAGGTAGTTGCCTTCGCCGGCGCGCTGATCACCGCAGCGCTCCTGTGGCTGATCATGAGCAAGACGGATCTCGGCCGCGCCATCCGGGCGCTTGCCAAGGAGCGCAAGGGCGCCAAGCTCGTCGGCATCGACGTGGAGCATGTCTTCGCCATGAGCTTCGGCCTCGGCATCGCCTGTCTCGGCGTCGCCGCCTGCCTCTTGCTGCCGAGCTACTACGTGAACCCGCAGGTCGGCCACGGCTTCGTGCTGATCGCCTTCACCATCGTGGTGCTCGGCGGCATGGGCTCCTTCGTCGGTGCGCTCCTGGGCGGGCTGATCATCGGCGTCGTGGAAGCGCTCGGCGGCCTGTTCTTCGGCGAAAGCCTGGGCCAGCTCGGCATCTTCCTGATCTTCATCCTGGTTCTGGTCTTCCGGCCGACGGGCCTGCTCGGACACAAGGTCTGACCCATGCGCCAGCTCGCCCTCCTCGGTCTCGTCTTCGCCGCGCTCTTCACGGTTCCCTTTGTCGTGGAATCGGAATCCTGGCGCACCACCATCATCATGACGCTCTATGCCGCCCTGCTCGGCCAGGCCTGGAACATTCTCGGCGGCTACGGCGGCCAGTTCTCCTTCGGCCATGCCGCCTTCTTCGGAACCGGTGCCTATACGGTCGCCGTGCTGCAGGTGCAATTCGGCATCAATCCCTGGCTGGGGCTCGTCGCCGGCGGCGCCCTTGCGGTCGGCGTCGCCGCCTTCATCGGCTTCACCACCTTTCGCTACGGCCTTCGCGGATCCTATTTCGCGCTGGTGACCCTCGCCTTTGCCGAGGTCCTGCGCATTCTCTCCAACACGGTGCCCTTCACCGGCGCCGGCGTCGGAATCCTGATCCCGCTAGATCCCGGCGCGGCCAGTCTTCAGTTCACCTCCAAGGCCGGTTTCTACTGGCTGTTGTGGGCGATCACGCTCGCCGCCTTTCTCACCGCCTGGTGGATCGGCCATTCCCGCTTCGGCGCCAGGCTGATGGCAGTGCGCGACAATGAGGATGCCGCACGCGCCCTCGGCGTCGATCCCTTCCGGGTCAAGATGCGCGCGATCATGCTGTCGGGCCTTTTCTCCGGCCTTGCCGGGGTGTTCTACGCCCAGTTCTTTCTCTACCTCGATCCCGGCATCGCCTATGGGCCGGCCGTTTCGGTGGAAAGCCTGCTGGTGCCGATCGTCGGCGGCATGGGCACGCTTTTCGGTCCGCTGCTGGGCGCGGTCGCGCTTCATGCGGTCTCCGAAGTGACCCGCGAGGTGATCGGCGACCTGCCGGGCATCAGCCTCGTGATCTACGGCACCATCCTGGTGATCATGGTGCTCTTCGCCCCGCGCGGCCTGTCGGGTCTTGTCTCCCGCCTCACCGCCAGGATGCGGCGCACCGCGGAGGGCGACCGCCATGCATGACGCTGCCCCCATCCTGGACGTCGCCGGCATCTCCAAGCGCTTCGGCGGCCTGCAGGCCTCCAACAACATCACCATGCAGGTGCCGGCGGGCAAGATCACCTCGCTGATCGGCCCGAATGGCGCCGGCAAGACCACGCTGTTTGCGCTGATCACCGGCTTCCATACGCCCGATGCCGGCGAAGTCCGCTTCAAGGGCGAGGTGATCACCGGCCTCGCGCCCCAGGAGATCGCCGAACGCGGCATGATCCGAACCTTCCAGATTGTCCAGCCCTTTGCCGGGCAGAGCGTGCGGGAAAACATCGCCGTCGGCGCGCATCTGAAGATCCGCTCGCGCGCCGCCGCTCTTGAAAAGGCGGAAGACGTCGCCCGCAAGGTCGGCCTCGGCGACCGGCTCGACATGGACGCGGCAGCCCTCACCGTCGCCGGGCGCAAGCGGCTGGAGGTCGCCCGCGCGCTTGCCACCGACCCGGACCTGATCCTCTTCGACGAGGTGCTGGCCGGACTGAACCCGTCCGAGATCCGCGACGTGATCCCGGTGATCCGCGCGATCCGCGACCAGGGCGTGACCATTCTCCTGATCGAACATGTGATGCAGGCGGTGATGAGCCTGTCCGAACACACATGGGTGCTCAATCAGGGGGAACTGATCGCGGAAGGGTCGCCGCAGGACGTCACCCGCGACCCGCATGTGATCGAGGCCTATCTCGGCAAGGGCATGGCCGAGCGCATGGCACGACAGGCCGGCGCGGCGACGGGAGGTGCGCATGAGTAACGAGACGATGCTTCTCGTGGAGAACCTGCGCGCCGGCTACGGCGCCGTCGAGGTGCTGCGCGGCGTCACTTTCGACCTGGGAAAAAGCGAGATCGTCGCCCTGCTCGGCTCCAATGGCGTCGGCAAGACGACGATCTCCTCCGTTCTCTCCGGGCTCATTCCCGCCTGGTCGGGCCGTATCGTTTTCGACGGCATGGAAATCCAGGGCCGCACGCCGGAGGCAATCGTCGACCTCGGACTGATCCATGTGCCGGAGGGGCGCCACATCTTCCCCAATCTGACGGTGCGCGAGAACCTGGAACTTGGCGCCTACCGGCGCGGCAAGCCCAATCGGGCCCGCAATCTGGACCGGGTGATGGACACCTTCCCGCGCCTGCGCGAGCGCGCCAGGCAAAAAGCCGGGACGCTGTCGGGCGGCGAGCAGCAGATGCTCGCCATCGGTCGCGGCATGATGGCCGAACCGCGCCTGCTCATCCTCGACGAACCCTCCATCGGCCTGTCGCCGCTGCTGGTGGAGGAAATGTTCTCCCTGATCGGGACGCTCAACAAGGACGGCCTGCCGATCCTGCTGGTCGAGCAGAACGTGCTTCAGTCGCTGGAGATCGCCGACCGCGCCTTCGTGATGGAAAACGGCGAGATCCGCCTCTCCGGCCCGACCGCGACGCTGATGGACGATCCGGACCTCAAACGCTCCTACCTGGGGCTTGCCTGATGACCGAGACATCCGCCTCCCCCCGGCCGACAACGCTTGCGCAGAAGATCATCGCCCGCGCATCGGCACGCGATCACGTCACGCCCGGCGAGATCGTGACGGCGCGCGTCGACCTTGCCATGATCCACGACAGCGGCGGCCCGCGCCGCGTCGAGCCGATCCTGCAGGATCTCGGCGTCGGCCTGTTCGACGCCTCCAAAGTCGTGCTGATCTCCGACCATTTCGTGCCCGGCGACACCGACGAAGGTGCGCGCATACTCGAACTCACCCGCCAGTGGGCGAAGGAGCGCAAGGTCGCTTTCCACGATGGCGAGGGCATCTGCCACGTGGTGCTGCCCGAACGCGGGCATCTCCTCCCCGGCATGCTGGTGGTCGGCGGCGACAGCCATTCGCCGACGGGCGGCGCCTTCGGGGCCTATATGTTCGGCGTCGGCGCCACCGAGATGGCCGGCGTTCTCGCCACCGGAGAGATCTGGCTCAAGGTACCCGAGACCATCCTGCTCGAGTGGCGCGGACAGCTGTCGGCAGGCGTCACGGCCAAGGACATGATGCTGGCGCTCTGCGGCCGGCTCGGCATGGACGGCGGCAAGTATCAGGCGGTGGAATATGCGGGCGAGGCAATCACAGCACTTTCCATGCAGGAGCGCATGACGCTCTCCAACATGGCGGCCGAACTTGGCGGACAGGCCGGTCTGATCGCCCCCGACGCAACCACGGCCGCCTTTCTGGAGAAAGCCGGCGCGAACATGGGCGCGCGGGCAAGCTGGAGCGGCCTTGCAACGGATGCCGGCGCGCCGGTTCAGGAACATCACGTCTTCGATGCAAGCGCCCTTGCGCCGCAGGTCGCAGCCCCCCATTCGCCGGCGAACAGCGCCCCCGTCACCGAGGCGCCTGAAACGCCCGTCGATGTCGCCTATATCGGCGCCTGCACCGGCGCGAAATACGAGGACCTGAGAAACGCCGCCGATATCCTGCGTGGCCGCCGGCTGGGCAAGGGCGTGGAGCTTCTCGTCGCGCCGGCCTCGAAGCGCGACCAGGACCGCGCGGCGGCCGACGGCATCATGGCGGTGTTCGAGGCAGCCGGCGCGCGCATCCTGCCCAACGCCTGCGGCATCTGCGCCGGCTATGGCGCCGACCGGCTCGGCGAAGACGTCACCTGCATTTCCTCCACCGCCCGCAACTTCAAGGGACGGATGGGCGCGGCCTCTTCAAAGGTCTGGCTCGGCTCGCCGCTGACAGTGGCCGCCTCGGCGATAGCGGGAAAAATCGCCGATCCGCGCGATTTCCTGCCGGACGAAGGAGAGCGGTCATGAGCGGGCGGATTATTCTCGTCGGCGACGATATCGACACCGACCAGCTGGCGCCCGGCGCCTACATGAAGGGCGGGATCGAGGCGCTTGCCGCCCATTGTCTGGAGGGCGTGCGCCCCGGCTTCGCGCAGGAGGTGACACCCGGCGACGTGCTGGTCGCGGGCCGCAATTTCGGCGTCGGGTCCTCGCGCGAACAGGCGGCGGAAGCCTTGAAACACCTCGGCCTTGCCGGAGTGGTGGCCCTCTCCTTCGCCGGCATCTTCTACCGCAACGCCATCAATCTCGGCCTTCCCGTCCTCACCGCGCCGGATTTGAGCGCGGTGACGGACGGCGCGGCCGCGCGCCTCGATGTCGCCGCCGCGCGGCTGGAGCTTGCAAGCGACGGCGCTGCGATCGCACTCGATCCCCTGCCCGACAATCTTCAGGTGCTGCTCGCCGACGGCGGGCTGGTGCCGCATCTCAAGAAGCGCTTCGCCAAGGAGCGCAACAAGGAGCAAGGCCAATGCGCCGAACACCGCCCCTGAAACAGCGACTTGCCGAGCAGAAAATCCTGCTGGCGCCCGGCGTCTACGACGCACTGACGGCGCTGATCGCGGAACAGGCCGGCGCCGAGGCCGTCTATCTCTCCGGCGCCTCCATCGCCTACACGCGCTTCGGACGACCCGACATCGGGCTGGTGTCGATGAGTGAGGTTGCCGACACGCTCGCCGCGATCCGCGACCGCATCGCCCTTCCCGTCGTCGTCGATGCCGACAACGGTTTCGGCAATGCCCTCAACGTCCAGCGCACCGTGCGCGTCTTCGAGCGCATGGGCGCAAACGCCCTTCAGCTTGAGGACCAGACCAGCCCGAAACGCTGCGGCCACCTGAGCGGCAAGTCGCTGATCGCGACAGGTGAAATGGCCGGCAAGATCCGCGCCGCCTGCGACGCGCGGGCAAGCGACGAGACGCTGATCATCGCCCGCACCGACGCGATTGCCGTCGACGGCTTTTCAGCGGCACTGGAGCGCGGCGAGGCCTATCTGGAGGCCGGCGCCGACATGCTCTTCGTCGAGGCGCCGCAATCGATGGAGCAGATCTCCGAGATCGTGAAGCGCTTCGGCGGGCGCGTGCCGCTGATGGCCAACATGGTGGAAGGCGGCAAGACGCCCATCGTCGGCGCCGACGCGCTGGAAAAACTCGGCTTCAGCTTCGTGATCTTTCCCGGCGGCGTGGTGCGCGCGCTGGCCGCGACCGCGCGCGACTATTATGCCAATCTCGTCGCCAACGGCTCCAACGAGGCCTTCCGCACGCGCATGTTCGATTTTGCCGGTCTCAACGGCGTGATCGGCACCGACGACATGCTGGAAACCGGCAAGCGCTACGACACCGAAGGACCCTCGCGATGACCATCGACACTGTCACGCTCGCCATCCTGAAGGGCCGGCTGGAACAGATCGCCGACGAGATGGACGCGACCCTCTTCCGCTCCGCCTTCAACCCGATCATCGCCGAGGCCCATGACGCCTCGCACGGGATCTACGACGCGACGACCGGCGAGACGCTGGTGCAGGGCAAGTCCGGCCTGCCGATCTTCGTCGGCGTCATGGCCTTCGCCGTGAAGGCCGTCATCGACAAGGCGGCGAAATCCGGCGGCGTCCACGACGGCGACGTGTGGATCTTCAACGACCCCTATGACGGCGGCACGCATCTCTCCGACTTCCGTCTGGTGAAGCCGGTGTTTCGCGACGGCAAGCTGTTCTGCTTCCTCGCCTCCGTCGGCCACTGGCATGACGTCGGCGGCAATGTGCCCGGCAACTACAATCCGGCCGCGACGGAATGCTTCCAGGAGGGCATGCTGATCCCGCCGGTGAAGCTCTACGACCGGGGCGAGTTCCGCCAGGACGTGGTCGACATCCTCTCCGCCAACTCGCGCCTGCCGATGTCGCTCTATGGCGATCTCAACGGCCAGATCAACGCGCTCGACCTCGGCACCAGGCGCATGGGCGAGCTGCTCGACGACTATGGCGCGCGCACGGTCGGCGACTGCCTGGTGGAGCTGAAGGCGCGCGCGGCGAAGCTGATGCGCGCGCAGATCGCGGCCTTGCCGCAGGGCACCGTCTCGGCCG
The DNA here is from genome assembly GCA_002709505.1 of Paracoccaceae bacterium. GTDB lineage: Bacteria > Pseudomonadota > Alphaproteobacteria > Rhizobiales > Stappiaceae > Stappia. The sequence goes on from PARB01000076.1 coordinate 16,864, forward strand.
AGGACTGGCTCGACAACGACGGGATCGTCGACGAACCGCTGAAGATCGCGCTCGACCTGACGATCGACGGCGAGACGATGGTGATGGATTTCTCCCGCTCCTCGCCTGCCTGCGCCGGACCGGTCAACATCTCCCGCTCGACCACGATCGCCGCCTGCTACGTCGCGCTGAAGCACATCTTCGGCGACGTGCCGGCCAATGCCGGCGTGCTGGAGCCGGTCGAGTTCCGGATCGCCGACGCCTCGCTGCTTGCGGTCAAGGCGCCCAAGCCCGTCGGCGGCTACACCGAGACGATCCTGCGACTGATCGACGTGGTGTTCCAGGCGGTGGCGAAGATCGCGCCGGAACCGGCGATGGCCTGCGCCTATGGAACGATCAACGCCCTGTCGCTCGCCGGCCACCGCGAAAACGGCAAGCGCTGGGTGATGTTCTCCTTCTTCGGCGGCGGCCACGGGGCGCATGCCGGCGGCGACGGGCTGAACCACGGCAACGCGCCGATTTCCACCGCGACGATCCCGCCGCTCGAGATCCTCGAGGCCGCCTATCCCGTGCGCTTCACGCAATGGGCGCTGCGACCCGATTCCGGCGGTCCGGGCGAGACACGCGGCGGCCTCGGCGCGATCTACGAGATCGAGCTTCTGGAAAAACAGGCCGACGTCTTCCTCTTCGGCGAGCGTGGACGCCACGCGCCGCCCGGCGTCGTCGGCGGCGCGGCCGGGGCGATGAACCGCTTTTCCTACCAGCAGTCCGACGGCTGGCACCAGCCGCCGATGGCCTCGAAAATGGTCGGCATCAGCATCGACCGCGGCCAGCGCCTGAGGCTCGAGACCCCCGGCGGCGGCGGCTACGGCAATCCGCTTGCCCGCGACCCGCAGACGGTCGCTCGCGATGTCGCCCTCGGCATCGTCAGCCGGGAGCATGCGCAATCCGACTATGGCGTCGCGCTCGATGCCGAAGGCAGCGTCGATGCGGAGCGGACCAAAACACTACGTTCAAGGGAGGCCGCGGAATGAGCGGGCCGGCTTATGTGATCGGCGTCGATGTCGGCGGCACTTTCACCGATGTTTTCATCCTCGACGAGGCCGCCGGCCGCGTCACCACCGCCAAGGTTCCCTCCACCCGAGGCGACCAGTCGCGCGGCTTCATCGAGGGCATCGCCTCCAGGGTCGAGGCCTTCGGCGACATTCGCACCGTGGTGCATGGCACCACCGTCGGCACCAACGCGCTGCTGGAGCGCAAGGGCGCGCGCACCGGCATTATCACCACCGAGGGCTTTCGCGACGTCCTGGAAATGCGCCGCCGCGACCGTCCGACCACATGGGGCCTGAAGGGTGCCTTCACGCCGGTGGTCGAGCGTCCCGACCGGGTGGAGGTGCGCGAGCGCGTGCTCGCCGACGGCACGGTGCTGGAGGAGGTCGACACGGGCGAAGTGGAGACCCGCGCCCGCGCGCTCATCGAGGCCGGCTGCGACGCGGTCTGCGTCTTCTTCATCAACGGCTACGCCAACAGTGACAACGAACGCCGCGCGGTGGAAGCGGTGCGCTCCGTCTGGCCGACGCCCTATGTCACGGCGGCCACGGAAATCCTGCCCGAGATCCGCGAGTTCGAACGGCTGTCGACGGCAACCCTCAACGCCTATCTCCAGCCGGTCGTCTCCTCCTATCTCGACCGTCTGGAAAGCGGCCTGAAGGAACAGGGCTTTGAGGGCGATATCCTGATCGTCCAGTCGAACGGCGGCGTCATGTCCATCGACACCGCCAAGCGCTATCCGGTGCGCACCGCGCTCTCCGGCCCCGCCGCCGGCGTGATCGCGGCCACCCGGATCGCGCAGGCCGCCGGCTTCGACAACATCGTCACCTGCGACATGGGCGGCACTTCCTTCGACGTCTCGCTCGTCGCCGGCGGCGAGGCGGCGCTTGCCGCGCAGACATCGATCGACTTCGGCATGGTGGTGCGCACGCCGATGATCGAGATCACCACCATCGGCGCCGGCGGCGGCTCGATTGCCGCCGTCGATGCGGGCGGGCTGCTGCAGGTCGGCCCGGAATCGGCCGGCTCCGACCCGGGGCCCGTGGCTTACGGCCTCGGCAACACACGCCCCACGGTGACCGACGCCAATCTGGTGCTCGGGCGCATCAACCCGGACCGACCCATCGGCGGCAAGCTCGACCGGCTCGACATCGATGCCGCGCGCGCAGCGATCGAGACCCACATCGCCGCACCGCTCGGGCTGACCATCGAGGATGCGGCCGAGGCGATCCTGAAGCTTGCCAATGCCAAGATGGCCGGCGCGATCCGGCTTGTGTCCATCGAGAAGGGCCATGACCCGGCGAAATTCGCGGCGATGCCCTTCGGCGGCGGCGGCGCGCTACACACAGGCGCGCTGATCAAGGAGGTCGGCCTTGCCTCCGCCCTCGTCCCGCGCTTTCCGGGCGTCACCTCCGCGCTTGGCTGCGTCGTTGCCGACATGCGCCACGACCGGGTGCAGACGGTCAACGGCATCCTGTCTGAGATCGACACGATGGAGCTCGGCAAGGCGATCCTGCGCGATGCGCGCGAGACGGCCTCGGTGCTGTCCTCAGCCGGCGTCAGCTTCGAGACGGTCGACCGGGTGATCGAGCTCGACATGCTCTACCTCGGACAGACCCATACGGTGAGCGTGCCGATCGAGGTACCGGAAACCGGGCTGACGACCTGCGCCATCCGCGATGCCTTCGAGACGGCCTATAGCGCCACCTTCGGGCGACTGCTCAAGGGCATCCCGATGCGGGTGATGAACTACCGTATCGCGGTGATCGGCCGCCGTCCGGGGCTCGACATGACGCTCTTCGCGCCTGTTGACGGCAAGCCCGCCAAGGACTGCCGCCTGGCGACACGCTCGGTCTATGTCGACGGCAAGCACCATGTCGCGGGCGTCTACGACCGCCTGGCGCTCGAGGTCGGTGCACGGATCGAGGGGCCTGCGCTGCTGGAACAGCCAGACACGACGATCTTCGTCGATCCGGGTCTCGATGCGACGGTCGACCGTTTCGGCAACCTGGTCATCGCACCGGCGGAGTAAGCGAATGGCGTTTTCCCTCTACCACCCGAGCCGGACGGCCCTTCTGATCGTCGACCTGCAGAACGACTTCCTGCATCCCGACGGCGCCTATGCCCGTGGCGGACAGACCAGCAAGGACATTGCCGCCCTGCCCGAACGCGTTCTGCCGGTGGCCAACGCGCTGCGCGCGGCCGGCGGCTGGATCGTCTCGACCCAGTTCACCCTTGTGCCCGGCAAGGGCGGCGAACCCTTTATCTCTCCGCATCTGAAGCAGATGCGGCCCTTTTTGGGAAAAGGCGACTTCTGTCCGGGCGAATGGGGTCATCGACTGGTGGATGAGCTGCAGCCCGCCGATCTCACGGTGGAAAAGGTCGCCTATTCGGCCTTCTACATGACCCGGATGGAGTGGGTGCTGCGCAAGGCCGGGATCGAAACGCTGATGGTCTGCGGCATCGTCACCAATGGCGGCGTCGCCTCGACCGTGCGCGATGCGCATGTGCGCGATTTCTCCACCGCCGTGCTGTCCGACGGCTGCGCCGCCTTCTCGCGCGAGACGCATGACCGCGCGATCGGTGATCTCTCGACGGTTGCAACGACGCTGACCTGCGCCGAGGCGCTCAGTGAACTCGCCAGGCGCTGATCATGAACGCCCCCGCGATCCGCCGCACGCTGCCGGACCAAGTCGACATCGAAACGGATGTGCTCGTCATAGGCGCCGGCGCCTGCGGGCTGGTCGCAAGCCTCGCCGCCCATGACGGCGGCGCAGACGTCGTCGTGGTGGAGCGCGACACCTCGCCGAGCGGATCGACGTCGATGTCGTCGGGTTTCATTCCCGCCCCCGCCACCAAGGCCCAGCGCGCCGCCGGCATTGCCGACGACGAGCCTGCCCGCTTCGAGCACGACATCCAGCAGAAGGCCAAGGGCCGCGCCGTGCCGGAGCTTGCGCACCTGGCCGCAACCGAGATCGGCCCGGCGCTCGACTGGCTGGCGGAGCGCCACGGGCTCGAATGGGTCGTGCTGACCGACTTCCTCTACCCCGGCCACAGCCGCCACCGCATGCACGCCGTGCCCGAAAAGACCGGCGCGGCCCTGCTTGCCCGACTGTCGGCCGCCGTCGAGGCCTGCGACATTCCCGTCGTAACCGGGGCCCGGGCGCAAACGCTTTTTGCCGATGACGACGGCGCGATCCGCGCGGTCGAGATCGAGCGCCCCGGCGGCCACCGGGAGACCATCGGCTGCAAGGCGCTGATCCTCGCCTGCAACGGCTATGGCGGGAACCCCTATCTCGTCGCGCGCCATATCCCGGAAATGGCGGATGCGCTCTACTACGGACACGCCGGCAACACCGGCGACGCGGTGCTCTGGGGCGAAGCGCTCGGCGCCCAGACCCGTCATCTCACCGCCTATCAGGGGCACGGATCGCTGGCCCATCCCCACGGCGTGCTGATCTCCTGGGCAGTGATGATGGAAGGCGGGATCCAGGTGAATGCGGCGGGAGAGCGCTTTTCCAACGAGCATGGCGGCTATTCGGAGCAGGCCGTCGCCGTGCTCGCGCAAGCCGGCGGCACCGCCTGGAACCTCTACGACGCCCGCATCCACGAGTTTGCGCGCGCGGGCTTTCCCGACTACAGGGAGGCACTTGCCGCCGGCGCGATCCGGGAGGGCGCGAGCATCGCCAAGCTCGCTGCAGCGACCGGCCTGCCGGAGGCTGCCCTTGCCGAGACGCTGGAGGCGGTCGGCCGCTTCCAGTCTGGCGCCCAGGCCGACCCCTTCGGACGCGACTTCACGGAGAAACCGCCGCTTGCCCCGCCCTATTTTGCGGTGAAGGTCACCGGCGCGCTGTTTCACACCCAGGGCGGGCTGATGATCGACGGCAGCGCCCGCGTCATAGGCGGGAACGGTCAGCCGCTGCCGAACCTCTTCGCCGCCGGAGGCGCGGCCTGCGGCGTCTCGGGGCCGGAGGTCTCCGGCTATCTCTCCGGCAACGGCCTGCTGACGGCGGTTGCTTTCGGCCGCGTGGCCGGCCGTGAGTCCGCAAAAGTCAGCTGACCGATACCCGGAACGCGTCTTCCGCGCCGCCGAGGCTGGTGCGCGCAAAAACGAAAACGGCCGCATTCCCTATGGAATGCGGCCGCCGGTCTCAGTGCGAAAGAACCGTCGCGGTCAGCCCTTCTGCGCCGCCACGATCATGATCTCGACCTTGTAGTCGGGCGTTGCCAGGCGGGATTCGCCGCAGGCGCGCGCCGGCGTGTTGGTCTGGTCGACCCAGGCGTCCCATACGGCGTTCATCTCGGCAAAATCGTCCATGGACTCAAGCCAGATCGTGGCGTTCAGGATATGGGACTTGTCGGAGCCCGCATCGAGCAGCAGCTTTTCGATCTTGGCGAGGATCTGCTGCGTCTGTGCCGTGACGCTTTCCCCCGGCGCCCCGACCTGGCCGGCAAGCCACACCGTGCCATTGTGGATGACGGCCTGGCTCATGCGCCGGCCGATCTCGAGGCGTTTGATATCGGACATATCTGCGTTCCTTGGGTTTGAAAGCAAAAGAAAATCAATTCTGTGTCGGCTGCCGCCGGCACAATTACGCCCGCGACAACCGTCCCGGGTCTAGCGCGGAAACCACATTGGCGCCAAGCGCCGGCGTGCGGTTCAGGCAAAGATCGGCGACAAGGCGCGACAGCGCCGGGGCCGTCTGGATGCCGTAGCCGCCCTGACCTGCCAGCCAGAAGAAGCCGGGCGTCTCCGGCGCAAAGCCAACGACCGGCGAGCGGTCCTTGACGAAACTGCGCAGACCCGCCCAGGTCCGCTCCACCCGTGTGACCGAAACGGTGGTGGCGCATTCGAAGCGATGCAGCCCCTCCGCCATCACCATGTCGTCGGGCCAGGCGTCATGCGGATCGACCGGATCCTCATCCGCCGGGGAGACCATAAGCTTGCCGGCCTCCGGCTTGGCGTACCAGCTTTCCGACGCGCTCACCACGGCGGGCCAATGCGTCACGTCCTGGCCCTCGGGCGCCGGCAGGATCGCGGCGGAGCGGCGCATCGGCGTCAATCCGACTTTCGCCGCGCCCGCAAACGCCGCCACCTCGTCCGCCCAGGCACCGGCGGCGTTGATCAGGACCGGTGCGCAATAGACCTCGCCGCCGGCTTCCACGCGCCAGACATCGCCCTCGCGGCGGATCGACGTCGCCGGCGCATTCTGCACCAGCTTCGCGCCCTTGTGCTTTGCATGACGGGCATAGGACTGAAGCAGCCGGTCGACATCGATGTCGCGGGCGTTCGGCTCGCGGGCGGCCTTGACGATCAGCTCCTCGCGCAGGATCGGCACCATCCGCACGGCCTCGGACGGAGTGACGATTTCCATGCCGTCGGCATCGGCGAGATAGGCGTCCAGTTGTCCGACTTCCTCGGCGGTCGCGATCACCAGTTCGCCGCGCGGCGACAGGAAACCGGTCTCGGCAAAGGCGCCGCCGCTTTCAAGCACCGGCTCCGCTGCCGCATTCAGCGCCCGCAGGGTGACATTGCCGTAGTTCTTGATGAAGATCGCCGCCGACCGTCCCGTGGAGTGACGCCCGAGCGCGTCTTCCGTTTCCAGAACGGTGACGCTTGCGCTGTCCGCCAGATGCGCGGCCGCGCCGACGCCGGCGATCCCGCCGCCGACGATGAGAAAGTCGCTGGACTGCATTATTCGCCCTTGAAGCCCGTGAGGAAGCTCGTGAGATTGTCGCCGAGCTGAGGTGAGAGGTATCCCCCTTCCTGCACCAGAACCGTCGGCAGGTCCATGCCTGCGATGGCCGCGCCCATGCGGTTGAAGCCCGGCGTCGTGATCGCCAATCCCTTGAGAGGGTCGTTTTCCGAGGCATCGAGGCCGAGCGCGACGATCAGCACGTCCGTTCCGAACGCCCTGATATGCGCGAAGGCGGTCTCCAGCGTTTTCATGTAGTCGTCGTCGCCGGTGCCGCGGGCAAGCGGCAGGTTGAGATTGCACCCCAGGCCCGGCCCCTCGCCGCGTTCGTGCGCGTGGCCCCAGAAGAACGGATAGAAGCGGATCGGGTCGGCATGGATCGAGACCGTCAGCACGTCGGCGCGGTCGTAGAAGATGCCTTGCGTGCCGTTGCCGTGGTGCACGTCGACATCGAGGATCGCCGGCCTGAGGCCCTGAAGCCTCAGGTGCTCGGCGACAATGGCCGCGTTGTTGAGAAAACAGAAACCGCCGGCGAGATCACCGAAGGCGTGGTGTCCGGGCGGACGACAGAGCGCATAGGCGCTGCGCTCGCCGCCGGCAACGAGATCGCCCGCCGTCAGTGCGCTCTGCGCCGACCAATAGGCCGATTCCCAGGTGCCTTCCGCGATGGGACAGGCCGTGTCCGCCTGATGGAAGCCCGCCTGCCCCACGGCGGAGCGCGGATAGCTTGCCGAGCGCCGGTCCGGGTGGATGTTGGGGATCACCTCGTCGGAGGCATCCTTCATCCGCGACCAGCGGGTGTGGATGGTCTCCAGAAACACCAGATATTCGGCCGAATGGATCGCCGCGATCGGCCCGGCGCCGTGGTCCTTCGGCTCGGAGAACGCGCAGCCGGCGGCAAGCGCGCCGTCGCGCAGCACCTCGATGCGCTTCGGCTGTTCGGGATTGGCGGACACCCTGCCGTTGGCCATGAAGTGCTTCGGGTCGTGGCGGGCCTGTCGGTCGTCGAGAATTGCTTTCATGTCTCATCCGTCAGTCGGTCGAAATCGGTCTTTGCGAGACGCAGGACGGTCTCGCGCGGGTCGTCTTCAAAGCCCAGCCGGTCGTAGAAGGCCCGGGCCCGCGGGTTGTCGTCATAGACGGCGAGCTTGAGAAACCGCACGTCCCAGCTCTCCGGTGCCATCTCGATGGCGGCCGCCAGCAGCCGGCGTCCCAGCCCCTGCCCGCGCGCGTCGTCCGACACCCACAGGTCGGACACATAGATGCCCGCCCCGCCGTAGGTGGTGGAAAAAACCGGCGAGGACAGAAGCGCGCCGCGCAACTCGCCGGCCTGCGTCTCGGCAATCAGCGCGGAAAACGCCGGCACGTCGTTGAACCCGTGGCGCAGCAGCGCGCCGGCATCCGCCACATGCGTGTCGCCGAGCACCTCCGACAGCGCGACGAGTGCTGCGTTCAGCCGCTCGGCATCCTCCGCGTCCGCGCGGCGGATGGATATGATCTCGACGTTGCTCAAA
>PARB01000077.1 GCA_002709505.1 Paracoccaceae bacterium
GCCCGCCGGTCCGGCGCCGATGATGACGACGCGTCGGGGCGCCGCGCCGCTCTTGGCGATTACATGCGGCATGGTCGCCTCGCGGCCCGTCGCCGGGTTGTGGACGCACAGCGCTTCGTGGCCCTCGTAGATGCGGTCGAGACAATAGGTGGCGCCGACGCAGGGACGGATCTCGTGCTCGCGGCCCTTTGCGATCTTCAGCGCGATATGCGGATCGGCGATATGGGCGCGCGTCATGCCGACCATGTCGAGCTTGCCGTCCGCGATCGCGTGGCGGGCGGTGGCGACATCGGCGATGCGGGCGGCGTGAAAGACGGGGAATTTCGTTTCGGCCCGCACCTCGCCGGCGAAATCGAGATGCGGCGCGGAGCGCATGCCCTGGATCGGGATCACCTCGGCGAGGCCGGCATCGGTGTCGATGTGGCCGCGAATGAGGTTGAGAAAGTCGATCTTGCCGTCGGCGACGAGGCGCCGGGCGATCTCGACGCCTTCGGCCCGGGTCAGTCCCTTGTCGAAGGCTTCGTCGGCGGTCATGCGGATGCCGACGATGAAATCGGCGCCGACGCGGTCGCGGATTGCCGCGAGCACGGCGCGGGTGAACCGCAGCCGGTTGTCGAGCGAGCCGTTGTGGTGGTCGTCGCGGTGGTTGGTGGCGGGCGACCAGAAGCCGTCGAGCAGATGGCCGTAGGCCTCAAGCTCGATGCCGTCGAGACCGGCCGCCTGCATGCGCTCCGCCGCATCGGCATAATCGGCGAGAATGCGCGCCAGATCCCAGTCCTCGGCCTCCTTGGGAAAGGCGCGATGCGCCGGCTCGCGCACCGGCGAGGGGGCGAGCACCGGCAGCCAGTCGGCCTTGTTCCAGCCGGTGCGCCGGCCGAGATGGGTGAGCTGGATCATCACCGCCGCGCCATGGGTGTGGCAGTCGTCGACGAGCTCCTTCAGCCAGGGGACGATCTCGTCCCGGTAGGCATGGAGATTGCCGAAGGCCGCCGGACTGTCCGGCGAGACCACCGCCGAGCCCGCCGTCATGGTCAGCGCGATACCGCCCTTTGCCCGTTCCGCGTGGTAGAGCCGGTAGCGCTCCCTGGGCAGGCCGTCCTCGGAATAGGCCGGCTCATGCGCGGTCGACATCAGCCGGTTGCGCAGCTCCAGATGCTTGAGCCGGTAGGGCTGCAGCAGGGGATCCGTCGAGGTCATCGTGTTCGCCCGGTGTCTGGTCAGTACCACGCATCCTCCATCGCGGCCTTGCGGCGCGCAATGAAATCCGTGAGTTCCGCTTCCACGGCGATGTCGAGCGGCGGGGCCTGATAGTCGGCCAGCATCGCCTTCCAGCGGGCGTTGGCACGGGTCGCAGCGTCCTTGCCGCCGGCATCTTCCCAGGTCTCGAACGGGTCGTTGTCGGCCAGCTCGCTGTCCCAGAAACAGGTCTCGTAATTTGCCATCGTATGGGCACAGCCGAAGAAATGGTTGCCGGGACCGACCTCGGCGAAAGCATCGAGCGCCAGCGCGTTGTCGTCGACGGCAACGCCGGCGAGATAGCTGTGCAGCGCGCCGCACTGGTCGACGTCGAGCACGAATTTCTCGTAGCTCATCGACAGCAGGCCATCGAGGAAGCCGGCCGAATGCAGCAGGAAATTCGCGCCGCTTTGCACCGCCGAGAGCATCGACATGGCGCTTTCCTGCATGGCCTGGGCGTCGGGCAGCTTGGAGGTGGTGAAGGATCCGGCGCAGCGCAGCGGCAGATTGAGGCGTCGCGCCAACTGGCCGACCACGAGCGAGCCGGCGGCCGGCTCCGGCGTGCCGAAGGTGGGCGAGCCGGAGCGCAGCGCCATGGAGGAGAGGAAGTTGCCGAAGATCACTGGCGCGCCGGGGCGCACCAGCTGGGTAAGCGCGCAGCCGACCATGGTTTCGGCGAGCGCCTGGGCGATGGCGCCGGCGGTGGTCACCGGTCCCATCGCGCCGCCGAGGATGAAGGGCACGATCACCGAGCCCTGGTTGGCGGCGGCATAGGCGCGGATCGCGCCCGTCATCGTCCCGTCCCAGACGAGCGGCGAATTGACGTTGACGTTGCCCATGATCACGCAGTCGCGCTCGACGCGCTCCGCGCCAAAGACGATCCGGGCCATCTCGATGTTGTCTTCGGCGCGCTCCGGCGCGGTGATCGAGCCGAGAAAGGCCTTGTCGGAATATTTCAGGTGCGAAAACACCATGTCGAGATGCCGCTTGTTGACCGGCACATCGGTCGGCTCGCAGACGGTGCCGCCCGAATGGTGCAGCCAGGGCGCCATATAGGCGAGTTTCACGAAGTTCTCGAAGTCCTCCAGCGTGCCGTAGCGCCGGCCGCGGTCGAGATCCATGACGAAGGGCGAGCCATAGGCGGGCGCGAAGGCCATATGCGGACCGCCGATCTTCACCGAGCGGGCCGGATTGCGGGCGTGCTGGGTGAATTCGGCCGGGGCGGTCTTCAGGATCTCGCGCAGCATGCCGGGCTCGAAGGTGCAGGTGATGCCCTCACCGCCGGCGCCGGCTTGGCGAAACAGGCGCAGCGCCTCGTCGTCGCCGCGAAACTCGATGCCGACCTCTGCCAGGATCCGGTCGGCCGCCGCCTCGATGCGCAGCAGGCGCTCCTCGTCGAGGATCTCATACGGCGGTATGGCACGGGTGACATAGGCGGGGCCCGACAGTTTCGCGGCCGCGCGCCGGTCGCGGCGGCGGTCGCGCGCGCCGCGCCGGGGTGTGCCTGCGTCGGCGGCTTCGTTTGTGCCTCGCGATGTTGGAGCCAGTCCTGCAACAGCCATTGCGCTCTCCTCCCGGTCCCAGGTAGCGGGACGGGTGAAACCCCGCCGTCGCCGCCTGTTTGCGATCAAAAGCCTAGCTGTTGCGAAACGTCGCGTAATGCTGGAAAAATCTCATGCGTGAGATAAGCTTCGCTTATGGAAAGTCTGCGTCATCTGCTTCCCTCCGCCAGCGCGCTGATCGCCTTCGAGGCGGCGGGCCGTCACGGCAGTTTCACCCGAGCCGGCGAGGAGCTTGGCATGAGCCAGGCGGCGGTCAGCCTTGCGGTGAAAGGACTGGAGGAAACGCTTGGCGTGCGCCTGTTTCACCGGCGGCACCGGCGGGTCGTGCTGACGGAAGCCGGCGCGCGGTTTCATGCGGATGTCGCGCTCGGGCTCGGCACGATCCGCAAGTCGGCGGAAGAGCTGCGCGCGCTGGGCACCGAGCAGCATGTCACGCTGTCGGCCTCCACCGCCTTCGCCAGCTTCTGGATGCTGCCGCGGCTGGCGCGGTTTCGCGAGGACCTGCCGGAGATCGACCTGCGCATCCAGACGTCCGAGCGGGATCTCGACATCGTGGCCGAAGACATTCCGCTTGGCGTGCGCTCCGGCGTCGTCGGCGGCTTTTTCGCCTATGACGCGGAGGTGCTGGCACCCGAACGGATCCAGCCGGTCGCAAGTCCCGCCCATGTGGCGGCGCATGGCCTGCCGGAATCCGCCGAGGCGCTGGCCCGCCAGCGGCTCATTCATCTGGAGGAGCCCTATCGGCCCTGCACCGACTGGGGCGACTGGTTTGCAAGCGTCGGGTTGCCGCGTCCGGCGCGCGCAAGCGGGTTGCTGATCAACGATTACGTCCTGGTCCTGCAGGCGGTGATGGGCGGGCAGGGCGTCGCGCTCGGCTGGGAGCATCTCACCGACCGGCTGATCGGCGACGGGCTTCTTGTCGCGGTTCACGATCACGTGCTGGAAACCGCGACGCCGTTCCAGCTGGTGTGGCCGCGCGACCGGGTGCTTCCGCCCTCCGCCGAGCAGGTGCGCGACTGGCTGCTCGACCAGCGCGGCACCTGACCGGTTTCAGGCCGGTTTCAAATCACGCCGGACGGGTGCCGAGCGCCAGCTTGGTCATGCCCGGGATCAGCGGCTCGACGCCGACGTTCTCGAAGCCTGCCTTGACCAGCTGTTTCTCCAGCCAGTCGTCGGCGATGGAGCGCGCCTCCGGCGTGAATGCGGTGTGCTGCAGCTGCCAGAGCGCGGTGTTCTTCGGTCCGGCGCGGTCGCTGTCGACGACGAAGTCGTGCACCATCAGCTGGCCGCCCGGCGCCAGATGGTCGAAGGCGCGGCGGAACAGGTCCTCATGGGCGTGGTCCGGTACGCCGGAGAGCAGATAGGACATGAGGATCGCATCCTGCTCGCGCGGCCATTCGGTTTCCAGCGCATTGCCCTCCCGGTAGGCGATGCGATCCGACAGGCCGGCCTTGTCAACGAAGCTGCGGCCGAGTTTTGCCACATTGGGGAACTCGACGATGGTTGCCGAAAGATCGGGAAAGGTCTGGCACAGGGTGATCGCGAAGGCGCCGGTGCCGCCGCCGACATCGAGCAGCGTGCGGGCGTTGGCGAGGTCGACCCGACGGGCAAGGCCAAGCGCGGGGCCGAGCGAGCCGGCGTGCTGGCTTTCCGAATAGAGCCGGGCTTCCTTGGGATCGGAAAACCACTCGGCATAGGAGGCGGTGGCATCCTCCGGCAGGTCGCCGGAGAGCGCCGGCTCGATCTGGTCCATCAGCGGATACATCTGCTGGCCGACCTGGAGGCGCAGGTAGTCGCCGAAATCGTATTTCGCGCCCTTGACCAGAAAGCGTTCGGCCGCCGGCGAATTGCGGTAGGTGCCATCGACCCTCTCGACCAGGCCGAGCGCGGCAAGCGCCGTCAGCAGCGTGCGGCAGCGCTCGCCCGGAAGGTCGACCTTCTTCGCCAGCGCATCGACCGTTGCCGGGGCTTCGGCCAGTTGCGTGAAGATGCCGAAGTGAAGGGCAGCAAACAAAGCCTTCGAGCCCATGTAGCCAAAAGCAATATCCGAGATTTCTTCCGCTTCCGTGAGGGTCGGCATCGGTCTGTCGTCTCCTTGTCATCGTTCGCGCGGCGGCCCGCAAAGATCGGGCCTGCCGGATAAGCGCGACTTTTCTGTCATGGTCGGTCGCGGGATCGCATCCGGCTGGCACGCGGCGTGCCTGCAAAGGCTGGATGGTCTTGTTAATACGTTTCCATGAAACAATCCACCTTGCGTCAGCCGCTGCACGCTATTCGGGCAGCTGCCGTCTCTTCATGCAGGGGGCGCGGAGCGGGGCAGATGACGCTGGCGCAAAGAAAAACCGCCGGCGCGGGAGCGCACGGCGGCGGCGGGATGGCGGGTTTCGGGGGCGTTGGCAGCGGGCGGCACCGCGAGACCAGGCGAGAAGAGACGAGGTTTGCGGCCGGGCGGCTAGCGGGTCGCGTTCTCGTACCAGGCGGCGAGCAGGGCGCGCTCGTCCTGTTCCATATAGGTGAGATTGGCGGGCGGCATGGCATGGGAGCGCGCGGCCTGCAGGTAGATCTGGCGGGCGTGGACGGCGATCTCAGCGTCGGTTTCCAGGTGAACGCCCTTCGGCGCGACGACAATGCCGTCCCAGGCGGGCTCGGCGGCGTGGCACATGGAGCAGCGCCCGAGCACCGTGTCGCGCACGTCGGCGAAGCCCGGCGCCTCGATCAGGCGCGCCATCGCCGGGGTCATCGGCGTGGCTGGTGCCGTGACGCTCGCCGCGGTGTCGCTGTCGCCGCCCATTCCCGGGGGCGGCAGGGTGGAGAGCCAGACGACCGCGACGAAGAGGGCCGCCGTCGCGCCCCAGGTCCACCAGGGCTTTCCCTTGCCGGCGTGCATGGTGTTGAAGAAATGGCGGATGGTGACGCCCATCAGGAACACCAGCGAGGCGATCACCCAGTTATAGGGGGTGGCGAAGGCCAGCGGGTAGTGGTTCGACAGCATCAGGAAGATGACCGGCAGGGTCAGGTAGTTGTTGTGCAGCGATCGCTGCTTGGCCTGCGCGCCGAGGGCGGGATCCGGCGTCTCGCCTTTCAGCAGGGCGGCGACCACCTTCTTCTGGTTGGGAATGATGATCATGAACACATTGGCGGACATGATCGTGGCGGTGAAGACGCCGAGATGCAGGAAGGCGGCGCGGCCGGTGAAGAGCTGCGTGTAGCCCCAGGCCATGGCGACCAGCACCACATAGAGGAGCAGCATCAGCCCCGTGGTGCTCTTTCCGGCGGGCGACTTGCACAGCAGGTCGTAGACGATCCAGCCGAAGGCGATCGAGGCGATGGAAACGGCGATCGCCACCGGCTGCGACATCTCCAGGACGTTGGCGTCGATCAGATAGAGGTCGGCGCCGGCGTAATAGACCACCGCCATCAGCGCGAAGCCGGAGAGCCAGGTCGCGTAGCTCTCCCATTTGAACCAGGTCAGGTGCTCCGGCATTTCCGCCGGCGCCACCAGATACTTGCGGATATGGTAGAAGCCGCCGCCGTGCACCTGCCATTCCTCGCCGTGGGCGCCCTTCGGCAGGTCCGGCGCCTTGCGCAGGCCGAGGTCCAGCGCGATGAAATAGAAGGACGAGCCGATCCAGGCGATGGCCGTGATCACATGCAGCCATCTCAGCGCAAAGGACAGCCAGTCCCAGGCAATCGCCATTTCCATCGAGGGTCTCCGTTTCTGCGGGTCCGCCATGGAGCGGACAGGGGCGGGACGGTGCGTGCCTCCGTCAGCCTCGCAGACTGACAGATCGGCGATTTGCAAAAAAGTCCGATGACGCACCCAGCACTATCAAAAAAATCTTGAAGATGGTATCCGGCTGGTCATGTCCTATGTGAACAATCTCAAGGTGTTCGTGCGCGTTGTCGAGCTCGGCAGCATGTCGGCGGCCGCGCGCGACCGCCGGGTGTCGCCGGCGGTGGTCTCCAGCCGGATCGGCGAGCTGGAGAAGCACCTCGGCGTCCGGCTGTTCAACCGCACCACGCGCAAGCTGCAGCCGACGGAACATGGCGCCATCTTCTACAAGGGCGCGGTCAAGATCCTGGACACCATCGAGGAGGCGGAAGCCGCCGTCGCCGATGTCGCGCGCAATCCGCGCGGCTCGATCTTCGTGGCCGCGCCGCTTGGCATCGGCCGGCGGCTGATCGCGCCGCTGATCCCGGAGTTCAAGGCGGCCTATCCGGCGGTCGACGTGCGGCTGCGCCTTTCCGACCGCAAGCTGGACGTCATGGGCGAGGGGCTCGACATCGCCTTCGTGCTCGGCACGCCGCAGGATTCCGCCCTGCGCATGCGGCCGGTCTTCGAGTGCGAGCGGGTGCTGTGCGCGGCGCCCTCCTATCTGGCCGAACACGGCGTGCCGCAAAGCGGTCGCGATCTGGTCGACGGCCGGCACAGCTGTCTGCTTTTGCGCTTTCCCGGCGCCAACGAGTTCCAGTGGACGCTCACCGGGCCGGAAGGGCCGCTGCGCTACGAGGTCGCCGGGCCGTTTGAATCCGACGATGGCGACGTGCTGACCGACTGGGCGCTGGACGGCTGCGGCATCGTCAACAAGCCGCTGTTCGAGGTGATCGACCACCTGCGCAGCGGCGCGCTGGTCCCGGTCTGCGCGGCGACCCCGCCGCCGCCGGTGCAGCTCGCCTGCCTTTACCCGCACAAGCGGTTTCAGGATCCAAAAATCCGGCTCTTCATCGATTTCGTCACCGCCGGCTGCCAGCGCGCGCTCGATGCGCTGCTGGCGCGCGAGGCCGGGGAGGCGGCGCGGGGATAAGGTGCCGGGCGCGGATTGGCGGCGGTGCGGCTTGCGGGCGTGCAATTTCGGCAACTCTCGATCAATCCCGATCAACTCTTGCAAAATTTGCATGCGGAATTGTCGATATTGATCGCGTTGGCGACGCAAGCTGCACGTCCGACGGCTCCGCTGACGGGGCTCACCCCGACCCGCTTGTCCCCGCAAGGCCGTCGGCGCGCTTCGCGCCTCGCCGATGCATCTCTTTCAAGAAATTTTTGACAATCGTATCGATTGTTCTGGTTTACCAATAAACCTTCTCGACCAAGCCGAGGGAGAGGTCCATGCCGGGTGACACTGCGCAACATAACGGCGGTCTTTCGCCCGCCTCGATGAGCCGCGAGCAATTCGTCGCGCGCTTCGGCAGCATTTTCGAACATTCGCCCTGGATCGCCGAGCGTGCCTATGACGCGGGGCTTGGACCGGCGGAAAACACCGCCTCCGGCCTGCATGCAGCGATGGTGCGTGTGTTCCGCGAGGCTCGCGAAGACGAGCGGCTTGCGGTGCTGCGCGCCCATCCCGACCTTGCCGGCAAGCTTGCCGCCGCCAAACGGCTGACGGCGGAATCGACCGGCGAGCAGGCCTCCGCCGGCCTCGATGCGCTGACCGACGCGGAGCGCGCGCGCTTCACCGCGCTCAACGACGCCTATACGGCGCGCTTCGGCTTTCCCTTCATCCTGGCGGTGAAGGGCCGCAACAAGCAGGAAATCCTGGAGAATTTCGAGGCCCGCGTCGACAACGACCGCGACACGGAATTCGCCACCGCCTGCGCCCAGGTCGAACGCATTGCCGGGCTTCGCCTGGCCGACATCCTGCCGGACTGACCCGTCCGGTGTGTTTTCCCGCCGGCGCAGCGCCGGCGCGTGCTTGAAGGACCCAGACCCATGACACTCGCCACGCCGGACACCCGTCCGGAGTTCGCCAGAAGCGATATCAATCTCGCCTCCGCCGGTCTCGGCGCCAAGGCGCTGTCGGTCACCGACGACTTTTTCGCCAGCGTCGAGCGCATGCTCGCCGACGACGAGGCGGTCTTCTACCCCGACAAATACGACGACAACGGCAAATGGATGGACGGTTGGGAATCGCGCCGCCGCCGCGGTCCCGGTCACGACAGCGCCGTGGTGCGGCTTGCCGCGCGCGGCCGCATCACCGGCTTCGACGTCGACACCGCCCATTTCACCGGCAACTACCCGCCGGCGGCCCGCATCGAGGCCTGCGCGGTCGATGGCGACCCGGACGAGGCCACCGTCTGGACCGAGCTTGTCGGCATGGCGGCGCTGGGGCCGAGCGCGCATCACTATTTCGCCTGCGACAGCGACCAGGTGTGGACCCATGTGCGCCTGCACATTCATCCCGACGGCGGCGTCGCGCGCTTTCGCGTCTTCGGCCGGCCGCAGATCGACCGCGCGGCGGTCGGCTCCGGCGAGGTCGATCTGGCCTCCGCGCTCAACGGCGCGCGGGTGCTGGCGTTTTCCGATGCGCACTACGGCGCCTACCACCGGCTGTTGTCGCCGGGGCGCGGCGTCAACATGGGCGACGGCTGGGAGACCCGTCGGCGCCGCGAACCCGGCAACGACTGGATCATCATTGCGCTCGGCGCGCGCGGGCTGATCGAGCGCGCCAGCATCGATACCGCCTTCTACAAGGGCAATTTCCCGGAGAGCTTCTCGCTGCAGGCCGCCGATCTCGGCGATTTCGCGGCCGATCTCAACGATGCGGTGGTGACGTCGTCGATGTTCTGGGACGAGGTCATCGGCCGAACCAAACTGACCGCCGATGCGATCCACGACATCGCGCCGGGCGAGGTGCGGGCGCCCAAGCCGGTGACCCACGTCAGGCTCAACATCTATCCCGACGGCGGCATCAGCCGCATTCGGCTCTTCGGCCGCCTCGCCTGAGGCTGGCAACACGAGGCCCGGCGCGACAGCGCCGGGCTTTTTTTATCCGGAAAAGACCGGTCGTCCGTCAGGGAACGCGGACGCAACAAGACCGGCGCCGGACACACCCAAAGCGCCATCGCGCGCCTTCCAGAAGGAGACAGACCTATGGCTGCCGACCATTCGATCGGGACGCCGGAACAATTGCGGGATCCGGACTATACGCCGCCGCTGGCAACGGCCTTGCCGCTCGGCATCCAGCATGTGCTGGCCATGTTCGTCAGCAACATCACGCCGGCGATCATCGTCGCCGGCGCCGCCGGCTTCGGCTTCGGGACGCCCGGCGTCTTCGATTTGATTTACATGATCCAGATGTCGCTGCTTTTCGCCGGCATCGCCACTCTGTTCCAGACCATCGGCATGGGTCCTGTGGGCGCGCGCCTGCCGGTGGTGCAGGGCACGAGTTTCGCCTTCCTGCCGATCATGATCCCGCTCGTCGCCGGCAAGGGCGTCGACGCCATGGCCGCGCTGATGGGCGGCGTGATCATCGGCGGCCTGTTCCACGCAACGCTCGGCACCGTCATTCGCCGCATCCGCTTCGCCCTGCCGCCGCTGGTGACCGGCCTTGTCGTGCTGATGATCGGCCTGGCGCTCGTCAAGGTCGGCATCCAGTATGCCGCCGGTGGCGTTCCCGCGATGGGCAAGCCCGAATTCGGCAGCGCGCAGAACTGGTTCGTGGCGCTGGTCGTGGTCGTGGTGACGCTTGGCCTGAAGTTCTTCACCCGCGGCATGTGGTCGGTCGCCGCCGTGCTGATCGGCCTTGTCGCCGGTTATGCGCTGGCCTTCGCGCTCGGCATGGTGAGCTTCGCCAATGTCGGCCGCGCGGCCTGGTTCATGGTGCCCGATCCCTTCCACTTCGGCTTCGCCTTCGACTGGGCGGCGGTGATCGGCTTCGGCCTGATGGGCATCGTCTCGGCGATCGAGACGGTGGGCGACATCTCCGGCATTGCCAAGGGCGGCGCCGGCCGCGAGGCAAGCGACCGGGAAATCGCCGGCGCGACCTATGCCGACGGTCTGGGAACTGCGGTCGCCGGTCTGTTCGGCGGCCTGCCGAACACCTCCTTCAGCCAGAACGTCGGCCTGATCGCCATGACCGGGGTGATGAGCCGGCATGTGGTCACCTTCGGCGCGCTCTTCCTGATCGTCTGCGGCCTGGTGCCCAAGGTCGGGGCGATCATCTCGACGGTGCCGATCGAGGTGCTGGGCGGCGGCGTCATCGTCATGTTCGGGATGGTCGCGGCCGCCGGCGTGTCGATGCTGGCCGATGTCGCCTGGAACCGCCGCAACATGGTGATCTTTGCCGTGTCGCTGTCGGTCGGGCTCGGACTGCAGCTGGTGCCGGAAGCGCTTCAGCACCTGCCATCGACGCTCAAGATCCTGCTCACCACCGGCCTGCTGCCGGCAGCGGGGCTTGCCATCGTGCTCAATCTGGTCCTGCCCGATGAACTCAGCGCCGAGCAGACGGAAGAGATTTCCGGCGGCATGAGCGGTCACGCGAAGTAGAGCGTTTTCTCGCCCGCCGCGCCGGTTGCCGGGCCCGTTGGCTCAGCGGCCCGCGTGGCGGGTGAGATGCAGTTGAACGACGAACATCGCCCAGACGATGTTGGCGCGGCGCTTGTCGCCGGCACGGAAATCGTCCCAGAACAGCCGAACCAGCGCCGGATCGAGCACGTCGACGCGGGCGAGCGTTTCGGCTGAAAACATCTCTTCGGCCAGCGGCTTCAGCGGTCCCTTCAGCCAGGCGGCGCCGGGAATGCCGAAGCCGCGCTTCGGCCGGTCCCACAGGCTTGCCGGCACATAGCGGTCGAGCACCGCCTTGAGAAGGCCCTTGCGCGTTCCGCCCAGCGTGCGGATCTCGTCTGGCAGCGACAGCGCGAAGCGCACCACCGCGGGATCGAGGAAGGGAATGCGCGTCTCCAGGCTGTGCGCCATCGCCGCCCGGTCGACCTTCACCAGAATATCGTCGGGCAGATAGTGGACCAGATCGAGGAAACTCGCCTGTTCCAAAGCGCTCCAGCCCGTCTCGGCTGCGACCCGCTCCAGGTCGGGATGGGTCTCGCGCTGCGTTCCGGGTACGAGACGATGGGCCGTGTCGAGCAGCGTGAACTTGCGCTCATAGGCCTCGACCGCGGAGGAGGTGGCGAAGCGGGCGCGCTTTTCCTCAAGCCGCAGCCTGAGGCTTGCCGGGCTGCGCGAACCGATCCGCGCCAGCCCGAGCCGTTCGGCCGGGGCAACGAGGCCGGCGATCTGCGCCGCCGCATAGCCGCGCTGCAGCGCGCGTCCGATCCGTGCGCCCGCCGACCCGCTCCAGTTGCGGGCGATAGAGTGATAGCGGCCGTAGCCGGCGAAAAGCTCGTCGGCCGCGTCGCCCGACAGGCTCACGGTGACCTTGGTGCGCGCGAAGCGGGAGATCAGATAGGTCGGCAGTTGCGAGGGGTCGGCAAAGGGCTCGTCGTAGATCTCCGGCATTGTCTCGACCAGATCGCGGGCCTCGTCGCCGGAGAGATAGATCTCGTTGTGGCTGGTGCCGAGATGGGTCGCGACGGATTTCGCGAACTCCGCCTCGTTGGTCGCCTTGTCGTGAAAGCCGAGGGTGAAGGTTTCCACCGGCGTCGCGCTCAGCGACTGCATCATCGCGGCGATGGTGGAGGAATCGATCCCGCCCGACAGGAAGGCGCCGAGCGGCACGTCGGAAATCATCTGGCGCGCCACGGAGGCGCGCAGCAGGTTGTCGAGATGTTCGACCGCCTCCGTGCCGGTGCCGGCGAAGCGTGCCGCGCGGGCGCTGCGCGCTTCGGCGAAACTGTCCCAGTAGCGGTCGACCCGCCAGCTGTCCGGCGTCATCGCGCCTGCCGAGACGGTCACGCAGCTGCCCGGCGCCAGCTTGACGACGCCCTCATAGGCGGTGCGCGGGGCCGGGATGTAGCCGTGGCGCAGGCACTGGGCGATGGCCTGGCGGTCGACCCGCCCCTGCCAGCGCGGATGGCGCATCAGCGCCTTCAGCTCCGAGGCAAAGGCGATCTCGCCGTCAAGGCTTGCCACATGCAGCGGCTTTTCGCCGAAACGGTCGCGGGCAAGCGTCAGGCTTTTGGTCTCGCGGTCCCAGAGCGCCAGCGCGAACATGCCGTTGGCGCGTGTGAGCGTTGCCGCAAGCCCCCAGCGGGCGATGCCGGCGAGCAGCACTTCGGTGTCTGAATGGCCCTGCCAGACGGGCGCGGCGCCGAGCTCTTCCAGCTCCTCGCGCATCTCCAGGTAATTGTAGATCTCGCCGTTATAGGAGAGCGTGTAGCGCCCGCAGGGGGATTGCATCGGCTGCGCGCCGGCCGCGCTCACGTCGATGATCGAAAGCCGCCGGTGGGCGAGGACGATGCCGGCAGCGGGGTCGCGCCACAGGCCGGCAGCATCGGGGCCGCGATGCGTCAGCGCATCGCGCATGGCTGTCGCCACGCCCTCGTCGGCCTCGCTTGCGCCATCCGGTTTGAAGAGGCCGGCGATGCCGCACATGTCGCGCTCCGTCTTGGCTGATCGATCGTGGCGGTTGCGCCGGTGCGCGGTCCCGCAAGGCGTTTCCCTTAGACCGAAATCGCGTGTTTGCGAAGAGGCAAGACGGATGCGGCGGGCAGGCGGATGCGGTTACTGCGCGGCGTCGGCGAGGGCGGTGCGGTCGTTGGCGTGGCCGATCCAGTGATCGAGGAAGGCGTCAAGCCAGGCCTTGACGGCGGGATCGAAGACGAAGCGCCCGGCGAAATGGTCGCGCCGGGAGCGGGCGCCGGGAAGCTCCATGCGCGGGGCCGCGCGCGTCGTCCAGCGCACCATCATGTGGTAGGTCAGCTCCGGGTGGAACTGGATGCCGTAGGCGGCCGGGCCATAGCGCATGGCCTGGTTGGGATAGGCGTCGCCGCGCGCCAGAAGCTCCGCGCCGGCCGGCAGCTCGAAGCCTTCGCGGTGCCACTGGTAGACCTTGGTCGGCCAGGGCAGCAGCTCCTTGCCGGTTTCGGTCGGATGCAGGTCGTAATAGCCGATCTCCACCAGCCCGTCGTGATGGCTGGTGACGCGGGCGCCGAGATGGCGCGCCATCATCTGCGCGCCCAGACAGATGCCGAGGAAGGGCTTCTTCTCCTTCAGCGGAACGTCGATCCAGTCGGTCTCGCGGTGGATGAACGCATCGGTGTCATTGGCGCTCATCGGGCCGCCGAAGATCACGGCGCCCTCGTGGTCGTCCAGCGTCTCGGGCAGAAGGTCGCCGAAGCGGGGGCGGCGGATGTCGAGCGCGAAGCCGCGCTTGATCAGCTCCTGGCCGACCCGGCCCGGCGTCGAGGTTTCCTGATGAAGAACGATCAGGACCTTGGGACGGCCCTGCATCTCTTTGGGATCAATGATCATGGCCAAAGTCTATAGTGCGTCGCACCACCGCGTCGACCCTTGACGCGGCGAAAGCGCTGCGGATCGCGGTCACGAAAGCTCGTCTCCGCTGTCCTGGTCGGTGTCGCCGGCGACCTTGCGGCGCAGCGCCAGTCTGTCGCGGGAGGAGATGCCGAGCAGCTCGGCCACCCGCCAGATCGTGTTGTCCTCGAACTCATGAACGATGCCGTCGGCATAGACGAGCTGCCACATCATCTCCAGGATCTTCAGCCGCTCGTCGATGTCCAGACTGCGCTTCAGGACGGAGGTGAAGCCGTAGAGGTCGACCGCCTCGTTGTCGCGTCGCGTCGCCGCCTTGATCAGGTCGGCGGTCATTTCCGGCGTCAGCTGGTAGTGATGCTTGAGGACGTCGCTGAGCGCGGCGCGTTCGGCATCGTCGACCACGCCATCGACGGAGATGATGTGCACCAGAAGTGCCGCCGCCGCCAGACGGTGGTCGTCCTCGGCAAATTTCAGCTTGTCGTCCTCGCCGGTGACGGCATTCTTCAAAAAGCTCTTCAAGGCCTGAAACATGCGCCCTCCTTGCGCCGGTACGCGCGCGCGGGCCACACTGTTCCTGCGGTCCGCGCCGTCTGTTGCCGTGCAGCATCGGAAATTGTCGCGCGATTGTCCATCGCGCCGTTCCGCTCGACAGCGCCGCGTCCGGCGGCGGCCCGGGACGACGCTTTCAAGACCGCCGTGACATGCCGTGCGCATCGGTCATGCTGCGGCCACGCTTTGACGTACACTGCGGCTGATTCGCATTTTCTGGGGAGACCGGTGTGAAACGGGTCATCGTCGGGCTGTCCAGCCTCTTTTTCCTTCTCGCCCTCGTGGTCCTGATCGTGCCGCTGCTGCTGCCGAAGGAGGCCATTCGTGCCGAGCTGATCTCGCGCATCGAGGCGAGCACCGGCTGGCGGCTCAGGCTCGACGGGCCGGTGAGCCTGTCGCTGCTGCCCGGCTTCCGCATGACGGCGGAGGACGTCGGCATCGCCGGCGCGGCCGGCGCCGACGGCGTCGAGTTCGCGCGGGCGGCCGAAATCGATTTCGGCCTCGCCTGGGGCGGCCTGTTCGGCGGCGACATCCGTCTCACCCATGTCAATCTCGATCAGCCGGTGATCCTGGCCGAGATCGGCCCCGACGGCTCCACCAGCTGGTCGCCGCGCCGCGCATTTCCCGTCGACCGCTGGACCTCCGCGACCCAGGCGATCTCCGAGACCAACGGCGATGCCGCGCCGGTTGCCGCCGCACCGGCGCCGGCCGCTGCGCCTGCGGCATCGTCGGGCGAGCCGTTTCTGGCCCGCATCGGCATCGACCGGCTGACCATCATCGACGGCCAGATCATCTATGACGACCGGCGCAGCGGATTGCGCCACACGGTCGAGGCCGTCAACCTGACCCTTGGCCTGCCCTCGCTTGCCGGGCCACTCGAAATCGACGGCTCCGTCGGCTACCGCGACCTCACGGTGGAGCTGGCGGGCGCGCTGTCCTCGTCGCTGGCGCTCGGCAACGGCGGCAGCAGCGGCGTCGACCTGACGATCTCCGCCGCCGGTGCGCAGCTCACCGTCGAAGGCGACCTCGCGCCCGCGGCGACAAGCTCCCTGCGGATCGGGGCCCGCGGAGAGGGGCTCACCGATCTTTTCGCCGGCCTGCAGATGCCGCTGGCGCGCGATCCCGGACCCTACAATCTGGCGTCCGATCTTTCGGTCTCCGCCCAAAGCGTCGACATCGCCACGCTCACCCTGCAGCTTGCCGGCGGCGAAATGCGCGGGCAGGGCACGATCCGGCTCGACGGACCGGCGCCGCAGATTTCCGCGGATCTCATCCTGTCCGATCTCGGCCTGTCGCAGGTGCTGATCCTCGCCGGACGCGAGGAGCGTGCCCGCGGCACGCTTGGCGGCGAGATCGCCCTTGCCACGGGCGGCACGGACATGGCGACGCTGATCGGCGCGCTCGACATTTCCGGGCGGCTGACGCTGACCGGCGGCGGCATCGAAGACCTGCCGGTGCCGGCGCCCATCGGCGACGATCCGGAGGCCCGGCGCATCGACGATCTGGCGCTCGCACTCGATTTCGCCGGCCTCGACGGTCCGGTGGCGCTGTCGGGCGGCTTTGCCTGGCGCGGCGAGACGTTTCGCGTCGGCGGCGGGGCGACGCCGTCGCTGCTGATGACCGGTCTCCCCGCACCTGTGAAGGTGGAAATCGCAGGGTCGCGGCTCAGCACCGGCTTCGAGGGGGCGCTGTCGCCCTCCGGCGCGCTGGATGGCGGCGTCTTCCTGGAAACCGGCGACCTGCGCGCCCTGGCCGCATGGCTCGGCACGCCGTTGCCCGAAGGCGGCGGCCTGCGGGCGTTTTCCTTCTCCGGCGATCTGGAGGCCGCACCCGGACTGGTGCGGTTCAGCGACGCCGCATTGCGGCTCGACGACATCGAGGGGCGCGGACGCGGCGAGGTCTCCTTCGGCGGCGTTCGCCCGCGCGTCAGCGCGACGCTGGCGCTGAGCCGCCTGGGGCTCGACCCCTATCTCGGCGGCGGCGCATCCGGCGCGTCCGGCGGGGCGTCTGGCGGCGAGCGGGTGCCCGGCGGCGGCAATGGCGGCGGCGATGGCGGCTGGTCGCGCGAGACGCTCGATCTTGCCGGGCTGAAGGCGCTCGACGCAAATCTCGACCTCAGCGCCGAGACGATCTCGGCAAGCGGCGTCGAGATCGGCCGCAGCCGGCTGCAGGTCGAGCTTGCGGGCGGACGCCTCACCGCCGAACTCGCCGAAATGCAGCTCTACGAGGGCGCGGGACGCGCCACGCTGGTGCTCGACGGCTCGGGATCCGTGCCGCAGGTGCGGGTCACGGGCGCGCTTGAGAATGTGAGCGCGCGGCCTTTTCTCACGGCGCTTGCGGATTTCGACTGGATCCAGGGGCGGGTCGCCGCCTCGATGGATCTTGCCGCGCAAGGCGCAAGCGAAGCGGACCTCGTCTCCGCGCTCGCCGGCCAGGCCCGGTTCGATTTCTCCAATGGCGCGATCCTCGGCCTCAACATTCCGAAGATGGTGCGCGGCCTCACCGTCGACACGCTCCTCGGCTGGTCGGAAAACCCGGCGCAGCAGACGGATTTCTCCGTGCTTGCGGCAAGCTTTGCGGTGGAAAACGGGATCGCGCGGTCGGACGATCTGGAGATGGTCGGTCCGCTGGTGCGTCTCACCGGCGCGGGCACGGTCGACATGCCGCAGAAGACGCTCGACTGGCGGCTGGAGCCGCGGGTGGTCGCCGATCTCGGCGGGGCGCCGCCGGTGCCGCGCGACAAGGGCGAGGCGCGCGAGCTGGAAGGCCTCGGCGTGCCGGTGATCGTGCGCGGGTCCTGGGACCGGCCGCAGATCTATCCGGACATCAAGGGCATTCTCGACAATCCGCAGGCGGCGCTGAAGCAGCTCGAAAGCCTCGGCGGCGGGCTGTTCAAGGGCGTCAGCGAGGCGGTGCCGGCCGGCAATCTCGGCGAGGTCGCCAACGAGGCGCTCAAGCGCGCCACCGGCGGCAACACCCAGATCGACGTGCAGAAGGTGCTCGACGGCGAGGTCGACGACAAGGAGGTGCTGGACGCGGTGGAGCAGGGCTTCGGCCTGCCGTCCGGCTTCCTCGGCTCCTTCGGTCTTGGACAGAAGAAGCAGGAGGATCAGCCGCCGGCGCAATAGGCGTGCGCGGCCGGGCGCTCCCGTGCCGTCGCTAGCGGTAGTTTCCGGAGACGGGCGGCGGCAGGTCGCGCGACATGCGCCTTGTGTATTTCAGTCCGAGCGGGTGGAAGATATCGCCCAGGATATGGGTCCAGGGCACGGGATAGCGCGACGGCGCGCCGTCGACGATGTCGCCGGGGCGCTCGTGCGGGACGCGCGCGGGATGGCGTTCCAGCGCCGGCAACAGGCGGTCGAGCCGGCGGTTCATCTCCTGCCACCATTCCTCGACGAAGGGCGTGCCGGGCTTGCAGATGAAGGAACAGCAGCCGATCAGCCGCTTGTGGTTCGCCTGCAGCCACTTGCGGTGGAGATAGGCGCCGGCGCGGCGCGGTGCGGACAGCCCAAGATCCTTCGACGAGGTGTACATGTTGGAAACGGAACCGGGCGTGTGTTCCCGGTAGCCGATGGCCCAGAGGTCCGGGCTTGCCGCCAGACGGTCGAAATAGGGCGTCCAGTCGTGGTGGTTGGGCTTGATGTCGGCATAGCCGCCGCCTTGGTGGCGCATGGCGTAGCAGCGCAGGTAGTCCGAGCGATGCGCGAGATTGAGGTGGCGGTAGGCAGGATGCAGATCCGCCGCCGGCACCAGATCGCCGACCCTGTCGGCGGTGATCAGGACGACCTCGCAGCCGGACTGCGCGCGCAGCGAGGCAATGCCGCGCTTGCGGTTCTCGCTCATCTCGTTGGTGCCGGTCCAGAAACAGAAGATGCGGTTCATCGGTCCAAGCCTCTTCAAGGGGCCCTGCCCGAAACGCCGCGCCCGCATCGGACAGGGCGTGGCTGCCGCATCCGCAGTTCTTTCAATCCCCCAATTTGCGCCGGAGCGCAACTTCAGGACTTCCGCAAGGTGAATGCAGGCTGGCACCGTCCGGCCGATTGTGCGACATCAACGCCTGCGCAAGCTTTGCCGATAGCTCGGAGGTGTCGTCGGTGACGGACATGCCTGATATCTGTGTCGCGATCTGCACCTGCGACCGGCCGGCCGGGCTTGAAAGCCTGCTCGACGGTCTCGCCCGGCAGCAGGGCGGCCTGCGGTTTCAGGTGGTGGTCGTGGACAATGGGACGCTCAGCGCGCAGGGCGTGGCGCTCGAGCGCGCGGCTGCCGGCGCCCTGTCGCTAACTTATGTCCGGCTGCAGGAACGCGGCCTCGCCGCCGCCCGCAACCGCTCGCTGGCGCTTGCCCGCGAGAGCGGCGCGCCCTGGATCGCCTGTCTCGACGATGACGAGGTGCCAAGCGAGACCTGGCTGTCCGCGTTGCATGCGCGCGCGTGCGAAACCGGCGCCGATCTCGTCTACGGTCCGGTCCTGCCCGATTTCGAGGTGTCGCCGCCGCGCTGGGCCGTCGCCGGCGGCTTTTTCGTCAAGACGGGGGAGGTTGCCTGTTCCAGCAACCTGCTGCTGCGAACCGCCGTTCTGGGCGAGGACCCGCGCGCCTGGTATCAGCCGGCCTTCGGCGCGATCGGCGGCGAGGACCGGGAGTTCCTGGCCCGGCTCGAGCGCGGTGGCGCACGGGCCGCGACGGCGGCCGACGCTTTGGTGCGGGAGCATGTTCCCGCCGCGCGGCTGCGGCTTGGCTACATGTTCCAGCGTGGCCTCAGGGACGGTTATGCCGAGGCGACATTGTTGCGCCAAGTATCGGACGGGCCGGTCCGGCTTGGCCTGTCGGCCCTGGGCGTTGCAGCGAAGAAATCCGGCTTCCTGCTCTATCACCTGGTTTCAAGCCTTGCCTCCTCCGCCCATTTCGCCAGCGCTCTCGCTGACCTTGGAACCATTTGCGGCATTGCGATGTGCCTGTCCGGCCTCCGCCGGCGGTTCTACGGCGCAAGCGGTGATCCCGCCGG
This sequence comes from Paracoccaceae bacterium, assembly GCA_002709505.1. GTDB lineage: Bacteria > Pseudomonadota > Alphaproteobacteria > Rhizobiales > Stappiaceae > Stappia. The sequence goes on from PARB01000077.1 coordinate 19,517, forward strand.
AGACGATGGCGCGGCGGCCGCCGAATGCGCGCCGCTGTCGGACCGGGCCCGGCCATGAGCGCGTCCCCGCCCGTCGAGACCGCAGAGACGCCGCGCATCTGCGTGTGCCTGTGCACCTGCGACCGGCAGGACATGTTGCCGGCGCTGTTTGCCGCGCTCGCGGCGCAGACGCTGCCGGGGCCGCTCACGGTCTTCGTCGCCGACAATGGTGCTGAGCCCGCGGATGCCGTCGTGGCCGGCCTGCGCAGCGAGGCCCTGACGCCGGTCTACCGACGGGTGGCGGAACCCGGCGTGACGCCGGCGCGCAATGCGGCGATGGCGCTGGCCGTCGACGCGGGCTTTGACTACCTCGCCTTCCTCGATGACGACGAGGTTCCGGAACCTGCGTGGCTGGAAGAACTCGTGAAGACGGCGCTTGCGGAGCGGTGCGACATCGTCTGCGGCCCGGTCGAGCCCGTGTTCGGCGGACCGCCGCCGGCCTGGGCGCTGGCAGGGCGGTTTTTCTGCAAATCCGGCGAAACGCTGTGCTCCAGCAACCTGCTGCTGCGGGCAGGCGCCTTGCCGGCGGATCGGCGGCGCTGGTTCTATCCCGAATTCGGAACGACGGGGGGCGGCGACCGGGAATTCCTGAAACGGCTTGTCGACGGCGGGGCGCGGACCGCGGTGGCGCCGCGCGCGCTGGTGCGCGAGCATGTGCCGGTCGCGCGTCTTGCCCTCGGTTATATGTTCCGGCGCGGCCTGCGCGACGGCATGACCGACGTGCAGATCCTGAAACGCCGCCGGCCGACGCTCTGGCGGGTCTGGCTGGGCTCGGCGGCAATCGCGGCAAGGAAGCTCGGATACGCTCTCAATCACCTGCTCTGGTCGGCGCTCTGTCCCGAGCGTCTGGCAAGTGCAGTGGCCGATGCCGGGCATGTGTGCGGGATCGTGCTCCGGCTGTCCGGCCGGCGCGTGCGGCTCTACGGGCCGGCGTCGCGGCGCGGGCGGACCGCCGGCTGAGGCATGTCCGGCGCGCCGGCGGCAGGCCCGGTTGCAGCAGACCCGGGCTCAGTCGCGCCAGAATTTGGCCGCGTGGCGGGTGTCGTCCCACAGCGCCCGCGCCCGGTCCCATTCGATCTCCGCGCGCCGCTCGTGCCAGCCGATGACAAACCCCGCCGCCAGCATCGTGTCTCCGTCGACCTCGCCGCGATCGCGCAGGAGGTCCGCCAGCCGGTGCGCCATCACGACGTCATTGAGATAGCCAAAGACATCCTGCAGCTTCTTCAGGGTCGACAGGAACGGCTTGGCGGTCTTGCGCTTGTAGAGGGATTTGTAGAACTCCAGCGCATAGCGCAGCTTCTTCAGCGCCTTGCGCATGTCGTGCCGTTCCTCCAGCGACAGGTCGTCGAGCCGTGCCCCCAGCCGTGCCACGGCCTTCCAGCGCTTTTCCAGCGCCCGGGCGGCAAAGGCGGTCGCCGGTGCGGCAAGGGCCGCGCCCGCGTCGCCGTCCTGCGGTTCGGACGGGATGCGCAGGCCTTCCGCCAGGGCCGCTAGATCGAACAGCAGCGCATTGACCGACGGATCGACAAGCTCGTTGCGCAGGGTTGCGCGCGCGCCCTCGCGCGCGGCCTGCACGGTGGCGCGCAACCGGTCGAGACCGATCGCGGGTGGGGCGCCGGCTCCGGCCGACGCGACGATTTCATCTGCGAGGACATCGAGGTCGCGCAGGGTGCCGACCCGGGCGGCCAGGGCGCGGGCTTCACCGTCGAGCGCTTCCAGGCTGCCGTCGGGCAGGTGTTTTGCATGGATTTTCAGCGCGCTGCGCAAGCGGCGCAGGCCGACCCGCATCTGATGCGGGCCTTCCGGGGCATCGAGCGCCAGCGTCGCGTCGCGATTGGCCGCGATCTGGTCCAGACAGGAGCGCAGGATCGCCTGAAAGGCGCTGCCGGCCGTGTCCGTTTGGGGAGACAGCTTGACGGCGCGGGCGAGGCGCGGTGCGGCGGCGATGTCTTCTCCCGCCAGAAGCGCGTAGCCGCGCTGGGCCTTGCTCGCGGGGGAAAAGCGCGCCGTGGCCGTGCCCGGCAGGTCGCGGGCGAGGCGA
>PARB01000078.1 GCA_002709505.1 Paracoccaceae bacterium
CGACGGTGGAGGCGGAGCTGGAGCCCGGTCACGGGTTTGCCGCCTGCATGGCGCGGCTCTTTCCCTGTGGTTCGATCACCGGCGCGCCGAAACTGAGGGCGATGGAGATCCTGCACGAGCTGGAAACCGGCCCGCGCGGGATCTACACCGGCGCCATCGGCCACCTTGCGCCCGGCGGCGACTTTCGCTTCAACGTCGCGATCCGCACCCTGGTGGCGCGCACGCCCGAGGGTGCCAGCGAAGGCCCCTTCGAGATCGGGACGGGATCGGGTGTCGTTTTCGATTCCGGGGCCGGTCCCGAATATGCCGAAAGCTGGCTGAAGCTCGCCTTCCTTGAGCGTCCGCTGCCGGATTTCGCCCTGATCGAGACCATGGCCTGGCATCCGGGCGAGGGCTATCTGCTCTTGGAGCGCCACATGCGCCGGCTTCGGACGAGCGCGGCCCGGCTCGGGTTCGCCTGTGCGCCGGAGAGGATCGCGGCGGCGCTTGCGGAACGTGCGGCGGGGTTCGACGCGCCGCGCCGGGTCCGGCTGGAAGTCTCCGCCGACGGGCGATTTCGCCTTGCCGACGAAGCGCTCGCGCCGACGCCGCCGCGCTGGCGCATCGCGCTGTCGGACACGCCGGTCGATGCCGACAACCCGCTGCTTGCCCACAAGACGACGCGCCGCGCGCTATACGACGAGACACTGAAGCGGATGATCAAGACCCGGGGATGCGACGAGGTTCTGTTCGTCAACCGGGACGGCTTCGCGACGGAAGGAAGCTACACCAATCTCTTCGTCGCGCGGGCGGGCCGGCTGCTGACGCCGCCGCTTGCCCACGGCCTGTTGCCGGGCACGCTGCGCGAAGCCCTGCTGGACAGCGGACGGGCCTTCGAGGCGGAGCTGACGCTGGACGATGTGCTGCGGGCCGAAAAGGTCTATTTCGGCAATTCGGTACGCGGGCTGGTCGCAAGCGACATCCAGTCCCGGCCGGCGGCCGACGGCGCGTAACCGCGCGCGGGCGCAGGTTCGGCCGCTCCCGGCTCCGCTTCGGTTCCGCCGGCTTCCATGTGCGGCGCGCCGGCATCGCCCGCCGCATCCGGCCAGGGCACGATCTCAAGCTCGGGCCAGGCCGCCGACATGCGCGCCGCCTTTTTCGCGTAGGTCTCGGCGTTGTCGAGCACGGGATTGGGCACCAGCCGCATGGCGAAGACATCGGCAAGGCCGAACGGCGCGACAATCGACAAGCGGTCGTCGTTTTCCAGCCGCACGGCCACGGCATGGGTCTTGGACGCATAGTTCAACAGCGCCTCATCGGTGCAGCGCAGCTTCGGATAAGCACGGCCGAAGCGGGCCTGAAACCACAGGTGCACCCGCGCCTGATTGCGGATCTCGACGGGAACCGGCGCATCGGCGAAGAGCGCCGCGCCGCGAGCGATTTCCCGGTCCTCCGCCTCATAGCCGGTGTCCGTGCCGTCGAAGTACAGAAGGTCGTAGTCCTTGATGCCGTGGCCCGGCGCGCGGCCGGTGAGCGCGTTCCACACCGTCTGGTAGATCGCGCCGCTGGCCAGGCGCCAGTCCGGCAGCGCAAGCCGTCTGGCACCGCGCAGCACCCGCATCAGCGGCAGGTCGGTGCGCAGGAGAAGCTCCAGCACCCGGCGGCGGTCGTCCTCGCTCGCGCACGCGGGGTCGCCCAGCGTCGTGCGGTCGAGGGCAAGGCCGCTCGACGGCACCGGATTTCGAGGCGATGTCTGTGCGGCCACGAAAGTCTCCAGATCAAGAACCCTGCCCCGCAGGCGCCCACGCGCCCGGCTCTCGCCGGACGCGCCGAAGCACCTCGCAAAGGGTATGGGACACGGCGTCCCGGCACAAGCCGCCAGCCGAAGGGTCCGGCCGGCGCGGGGGACGGCCTTAGCCGCGCAAGCTGCCGCCGGTCGCCTTTTCCACCGCCGCGCGGATCTTGGCCGCGACCGCATCGATGTCCTCGTCGGTCAGCGTCTTGTCGCGCGGCTGCAGCGTGACGTCGATGGCGAGCGACTTGCGCCCCTCCTCGATGCCCTTGCCGCGATAGACGTCGAACAGCGTGACGTCGACGATCAGCGCCTTGTCGGCGCCGCGCGCGGCCTTGATCAGCTTGTCGGCGGTCACCGCCTCGTCGACGACGAAGGCGAAGTCGCGGCGCACCGGCATCAGGTCGCTGGCGTTGAAAGCACCCTTGGAGCGGCCGCCCTTGCCCTTGGGCACGGGGATCGCGTCGAGGAACACCTCGAAGACCGCGACCGGTCCGTCGATGTCGAGATCGCGCATGACGCGCGGATGCAATTCGCCGAAGCGGGCGAGCACCGTCTTGGGACCGAGGCGCAATTCGCCCGAGCGGCCGGGGTGCAGCCAGTCCGGCGCCTCGGCGAAGACCATCAGCTTGTCGACCGGCGCACCGGCTGCGGCAAGCGCTGCCTCGGCGTCGGCCTTGGCGTCGAAGACGCCGACGGGGGCGGCATTGCCCGCCCAGTGACGGTCGGAGCCGGTGAAGGCGGCGGTGCCCCGGCGCACGCCGGCGGCGACCATCGACTGGCCCTTCGGCGTGTCGTTGGCGAAGACCTGGCCGACCTCGAAGAGCGCGACATCCGGATAGCCGCGGTCGGCATTGCGCTGCGCGGCGGCTGCAAGCCCCGGCACGAGGCTCGGGCGCATGTCCGACATGTCGGCGGAAATCGGGTTGGCGAGTTCAAGATCGCGCCCGCCGCCGCCGAAGGCTTCCGCCTGCTGGCGCGAGATGAACGACCAGGTAACCGCTTCCTTCATGCCGCGCACGGCGAGCGTGCGCCGTGCCTGCGAGCGGCGCGTCTGGGCGATGGTCAGCACCCGGTCGGAGACCGTCGACTGGCGCGGCAGCGGGGTGGAAACCACCTTGTCGAGGCCGACGATGCGCACGACCTCCTCGACGAGATCCGCCTTGCCGTGCACGTCCGGGCGCCAGGACGGCGGCGAGACCTTGACGGTGTCGCCGCTGCCGGCGACCCAGAAGCCGAGCCGGCCGAGCACGCCCTTGATCTCCGCATCCGACAGCGAGAGGCCCGACAGCCGCTTGACCTCGGCGAAGGGGAAATCGATGACGCGGTCGGTGTCGGGAATGGCGCCGGAGAAGGTCGTCTTGCTCGGCGTGCCGCCGCACAGGTCCATCACCATCTGCGTGGCAAGCTCCAGACCCGGCAGGCAGAACTGCGGATCGACGCCGCGCTCGAAGCGGTAGCGTGCGTCGGTGTTGATGCCGAGCGCACGACCGGTGCGGGCGATGTTGGTCTCGTCCCAAAGCGCCGATTCGATCAGAACGTCGGTGGTCTCGGCGGTGCAGCCGGAGAGCTCGCCGCCCATGATGCCGCCGATGGATTCCAGACCGTTCTCGTCGGCGATCACGCACATGGTGTCGTCGAAGCGGTAGGTCTTGCCGTCGAGCGCCAGCAGTTCCTCGCCGGCCCGGCCGCGCCGCACGGTGAGGTCGCCCTTGACCTTGGCCGCATCGAAGACATGCAGCGGACGGCCGCGGTCGAAGGTGATGTAGTTGGTGATGTCGACCAGCGCGTTGATCGGGCGCAGGCCGATGGCGATCAACCGCTTCTGCATCCACTCCGGCGAGGGGCCGTTCCTGACGCCGCGCACGAGGCGCAGGCCGAAGGCGGGGCAGAGCGACGGCGTGTCGCCGAAGTCCAGATTGACGGTCACCGGGCAGTCGCCCTCGCCCGCGACCGGCTGCGGGCGGTTTTCCTTGAACTTGCCGAGACCGGCTGCGGCAAGGTCGCGGGCGATGCCGGCAACGCCGGCGCAATCGGGACGGTTCGGCGTCAGGCCGATCTCGATCACCGGATCGTCGATGCCGGCATAGGCGGCGAAGGAGGCGCCCACAGGCGCGTCCTCGCCGAGATCGATGATGCCGCTGTGCTCGTCGGACAGCTCAAGCTCGCGCTCCGAGCACATCATGCCGAAGCTTTCCACGTCGCGGATCTTGCCGACCGAAAGCGTCACGTCGATGCCCGGAACGTAGTCGCCGGGACGCGCCAGCACGCCGACGAGACCGGTGCGGGCATTGGGCGCGCCGCAGACGATCTGCAGCAGCTCGCCGCCATCGCCGGCGTCGACGCTGAGCACCTTGAGCCGGTCGGCGTTCGGGTGCTGCTTCGCCTCCACCACGCGGGCGATGGTGAAGCTCTTCAGCTTGTCGGCCGGATTGACGACATCCTCGACCTCCAGGCCGATGCGGGTCAGCGTCTCGACGATCTCGTCGAGGCCGGCGTCGGTCTCCAGGTGATCCTTGAGCCAGGACAGGGTGAATTTCATGGCATCGGTCTCTTGTCTTCATGTCGCGGAGGGCGCCGAAACGGGCGGCGCCATTCGACGCGACCGTCAATCGGTCGGGGTGAAACGGTCCAGATCGGGCATCACGGAGGCCCCGGCATAGGACTGCGCGAAACGCAGGCCGATCTCGTGCAGCCGGTCGTTCCAGCGCTCCACCTGCCGGTCGGTGATCCCGTCGCCGCCGGCGATCGCCTGCGAGGCCTCGATCTCGATCTGGTCGCGCAGGAGGCCGAGTTCCAGCATGGCCGCATCCTCGGCCTGGCTCTTGTCGAGCCAGCCGTAGGTCATCGCGCCGATGAGCACCAGCAGCGCCAGGGCGGAGGTCGCCGTCGACCATTTCGAGATCCCGGCGATGCGCCGTTCGCTCGTCACCAGCACGATGGTGGCGATGGTCAGGAAGGCGGTGATATAGACCGCCGTCAGGAAGCTCTGGTACTTGTCAGCCGCGCTGGCCTCATGGCTTGCCCGCAGCCGGGTGATGCGGTCGCGCAGGTACAGCACCGGATCCGCGCCGGCGCCAAGACCCTGGCGGAAATAGTCGTCGCAATAGCGCAACCGACCGCGCTCCTCGGTCTTTTCGGCGCAGACCTCCAGGAAGGAGGGCGCGCCCGCCCCAGCCGTCTGGACTTGAGCCTGAACCTGCGCCGGCAGGGCGACAAGCACCGCCAGCAGCACCAGCCAAAGGGCTGCGAGATGCTTCATCGCGACAGCCCCCCGAACAGCGTCGGAAGGTCGAGCGGGCGGAAGCCGTAGTGGTCGATCCAGCGCACGTCGGCGTCGAAGAAGGCGCGCAGGTCCGGCATGCCGTATTTCAGCATGGCGATGCGGTCGATGCCCATGCCCCAGGCGAAGCCCTGATACTCGTCCGGGTCCAGCCCGCAGTTGCGGATGACATTGGGATGGACCATGCCGCAGCCGAGGATCTCCAGCCAGTCGTCGCCCTCGCCGATCTTCACCTCGTTGCCCGAGCGGTCGCAGCCGATATCGACCTCCATCGACGGCTCGGTGAAGGGAAAGAACGACGGGCGGAAGCGCATCTTGATCTCGTCGACCTCGAAGAACGCCTTGCAGAATTCTTCCAGGATCCACTTCAGGTGACCGATGTGGCTGCCCTTGTCGATGACCAGACCCTCGACCTGATGAAACATCGGCGTATGCGTCTGGTCGCTGTCGCAGCGATAGGTGCGGCCCGGCGTGATCACGCGGATCGGCGGCTTTTGCGACATCATCGTGCGGATCTGCACCGGAGAGGTGTGGGTCCTGAGCAACATACGCTCGCCGTCTTCCTTGGGATGCAGGAAGAAGGTGTCGTGCATGTCGCGGGCCGGATGGTCTTCCGGGAAGTTCAGCGCCGTGAAGTTGAGGTGGTCGGTCTCCACGTCCGGGCCTTCGGCGATGGAAAAGCCCATGTCGGCGAAGATCGCGGTGAGTTCGTCGATCACCTGGCTGACGGGATGAATGCGGCCGGTTTCCGAAGGGGCTGAGCGCAGCGGCAGGGTGACGTCGACCCGCTCCGCCTCGAGCCTGGCGTTGAGGGCCGCCTCCTGCAGCACCTCGCGGCGCGCGCCCAGCGCCTCGCCGACGCGGTGCTTCAGGCCGTTGATCGCCGGACCCATTTCCCGGCGCTCCTCCGGCGAAAGCTTGCCGAGCGTCTTGAGCTGCTCGGAGACCGAGCCCTTCTTGCCAAGGGCCGCGACCCGGACCTCTTCCAGCTCGGCTTCGTTCGACGCGGCGGCAATGGCCGCGAGGATCTCGGATTCCAGGGTTTCGAGTTCGGACATGGCACCGTCGGGATTTGCGGCGCACGGACAGGCCCGCGCGCGCGGCATGGTGAGAAGGTTTCCGGTCTTTTAGCAGACTTTTTGCCGGTTTCCAGCCGCAGCGGCACACCCGGTCCACATGCGTCGGCGCAAGCGGGCCGCTACTTGGTCAAAAGCAGCTTCTCGAAGCGCGTGATCGACAGGCGGTAGGTCATGTCCTTGTGTCTGATGTGCACCTCGCGCGCGCCCTGAAAAAGCGCGGAACTGTCAAGTTCGAGCGGCGCAAGATCGGGCTTGGGTCCCCCGCCGAAGGGCCGGCGTGCGCCCGGCCGGCGAAGCAGCGACCGGCGGACGGACGTGTCTTGAGGCATGACAATCTCCTTGAACGACTAGGGTGCGAAACCACCGCGCCCGACTAATTTATGACTCAATTACTCATGTTTTATCGCGGGCGCAATCCTCGCCATTCGCCTGTTGAAAAACACCGCAGGCCGGGCGGCTTCGTCCATGCCGTCGCACCTTGCAGGGGCGACAGGCTTTTAACTTGACTCCAATTATCATGTTTTATAGATCTCAAGGCGTTCGCCGGCCCCATCCGTGTCCAGGGCGCCGCCGGACATGTCCAAGCGCCAGCAAGCCAGGCCGGCATCTCCCTCGCCGGTTCAGCCAGCCATGCCTTCGTCCTGCAAAACTGCGCGCGGCACCGTCCGCAGGTGCCGCGTCGTGCCGCGCACCCCGCGAGGATCCATGCTGCCGCCAGTCCCCAATTGCCGTCTTTCCGCGCGCGGCTTGCGCGCCGCCTCGCCCCACCGACCGGAGGTCCGTCATGTGCGCGGGCGATGACCGCATCGGCGCGGCCATTGCCGCCGCGATCAAGGCCGAGACGTCCGGCGCCGCATCCGACACCGGGGAGACGGAACCGCGCCGCCGGATCGCCCTTTGGGAGCAGAGCGACAACGTGCATTGCTCGATCGTCGGAACCTGCGCCAGTGTCGGCGACCTGCGCCGGATCGCGCGGCGGATCGGCATGGAGGTTGCCGCCGAGACCCCCGATTACGACCTGCACGGCCACTTCGTCCGCCTGTCGACCACTGACAACGCCTTTTCCCGCGCGTTCCAGAAACTCCTCGACACCCGCTACGAGGGCGCCTTGCGGCGGATCGCGCGCACCCGAAGCGCGGCGGATCTGGCCGCGCTTTGGGACGACATGTGCGATCGCGGCCAGGTCGCACCCGCCTATTGGGCCTTCATGAGCCACGGTCACGTGCCGAACGACCTTCGGGTGCGCGTCTTCGGCGAGGTGCACATGTGGTCGCATCTGGCCGGCGCCTCCTTCCGCCGCAAGACCGTGGAGGCGGCGGCGCTGCGTGACCAGATCCGCGAGACGCAGGAGCGTGCCCGGCGCACCGAGGCCGGGCTTCACGCAGCCCTGGCGGAGCGCGATCGGGAGATCGCCCTGCTGCGCGCACGCCTTACCGAGCTGCAGGCAAGCGCTGCCCGCGGCGCCGACGCCGCCACAAAGCCGACAGGCCGGTCGCAAGCCGACGCGCTGCAGCGCCGGTTCGACAAGGCACAGCGCGCGCTTCAGGGGGCAAGGGTCAGGGCGCGCCAGGCGGAGGCGCGTCTCCGCGACATCGAAAAGGCGGGACCGGATCACCCGGCCGCGCGCGGCGCTTCGCCGGCCGCAGCCTCTGCAGCGCCCGCCCCACCGGTTTCGGCGGGGATCGCAACGCTGCCGGCGTCAGCCGGAAAACCCCGCACCGTGCTCTATGTCGGCGGGCTGCACGGCCACCGCGACCGATTGCGCGGCATTGCCGCCGGCTTCAACGCCGCCTTTTTGCACCACGACGGCGGAGTTGAGGATGCCCCGCAACGGCTCGACCAGCTGCTGCCGTCGGTCGACTGCGTCTTCTGCCCCGTCAGTTGTGTCAGTCACGACGCCTGCCTGCGCGCCAAGCGGGCCTGCCAGAAACTCAATACGCCTTTCGTGCCCTTGCGCAGCGCCGGCCAGAGCGCCTTTGCAAAGGCGCTGCGCAGCCTTGTCGAAGGCGACGGTCATGGCCAAGTATCGGGTCACGACCCGCTACAGGAGGACACCCCGACATGTTCATCGCCATGAACCGCTTTCGCGTCAAACCCGGCCACGAGGACGACTTCGAAACCGTCTGGCGCAACCGCGAGCGCAAGCTTTCCGACGTGCCGGGCTTCAGGGAGTTTCACCTCTTGCGCGGCGCGACCGGCGATGACCACACGCTGTTTGCCTCCCACACCATCTGGGAGAGCGAGGACGCCTTCCGTGCCTGGACCAAGAGCCAGGCCTTCCGCGACGCCCACAAGAACGCCGGCGACAACAAGCCGCTCTACCTCGGACCGCCCGATTTCGAGGGCTTCCACGTGGTGCTCGCCGAAGGACGGTAGAGCGGGAAAACCGGGCGGGCAGCGGTTTTGCGCCGGCCACGGGCGTGGTAAGCTCTCCTTGAGATCCTGCAACCGGAACGGGAAATTCATGAAGATCGACGGAACCCCCTATCGCGCGATCTGGCCGGGTGAAGACGGCGTCAGCGCCTGCATCATCGACCAGACCCGGCTGCCGCATGAATTCGTCACCGTGGATCTGCGCAGCGTCGACGAGGCGGCCACCGCCATTCGCGACATGTGGGTGCGCGGCGCGCCGCTGATCGGCGCCACCGCCGCCTACGGCATGGCGCTGGCGATGCAGCGCGACGCGGGCGACGCCGCGCTTGCCGCCGCCTATGACACATTGATCGCGACGCGGCCGACGGCGATCAACCTGAAATGGGCACTCGATGCCGCCCGTGCCCGTCTGGCGCCGCTCGGCCAGGCGGAGCGCGCGGAGGCCGCATGGCGCTTCGCCGCCGAGCTCTGCGACGAGGACGTCGCCGTCAACCACGCGATCGGCGCGAACGGCCTCGCGCTCATCCGCGAGATCGCTGCAAAGAAGCAGCCCGGCGAACGGGTCAACGTGCTGACCCATTGCAATGCCGGCTGGATCGCCACCGTCGACTGGGGCACCGCCACCTCGCCGATCTATCAGGCGCATGACGCCGGCATCGACGTGCATGTCTTCGTCGACGAGACCCGGCCGCGCAACCAGGGCGCCAGCCTGACGGCCTGGGAGCTTGGCAAGCACGGCGTGCCGCACACGCTGATCGTCGACAATGCCGGCGGCCACCTGATGCAGCACGGCCAGGTCGACATCGTCATCACCGGCACCGACCGCACCACCGCGCAGGGCGACGTCTGCAACAAGATCGGCACCTATCTGAAGGCGCTGGCGGCGAAGGACAACGGCATTCCCTTCTATGTCGCGCTGCCCTCCTCCACCATCGACTGGACCGTGCGCGACGGCGTGCGCGAGATCCCGATCGAGGAGCGCAGCGGCGAGGAAGTCACCTGGATCCAAGGCCGGCGCGCCGACGGCACGCTCGACAAGGTGCTGATCTCGCCGCCGGACACGCCCGCGGCGAACCCGGCCTTCGACGTGACCCCGGCGCGTCTGGTCACCGGCCTGATCACCGAGCGCGGCATCTGCGCGGCCAGCGCCGAAGGCCTCGCCGGCCTCTTCCCGGAGCGCGCGGTGGCATAGCGCGGCACGGCTTGCCTAATCGACCGAAGGTTGCAAGACTGATCCGGACACGCGTCTTTTCGCGTCTTTCGGAACGGATCGATGACCCAGGACCCGGAAACGGCACAGGAGAGCGGCGGCATCGCGGATCCGGGCGGTCCGCTCGGCGCGGGCGCCCTTTCGGCGCTCGTCGAGGCCGGGCTTGAGGCTGCCGTCGGCACGCTCGACCGGCAGACCGACTTCCGCCGAAGCCCGCAAGGTGTCGCCGACGTCTCCATCATCCTCAAGGGCCGCGTCGACGGCGCGGCCCGCACGGCGCTTGGAACTGTCTTCGAGGCCTGGCCGGCGGTGGAGAGCGCACGGCTTTCCAAGAACCGGCTGACGCTGCGTTTTACCGACGCGACGCTGAAGCGCATCGCCGACGGTCTCGCCTTGCATCCGCGCGATCCCTTGCGGCTTGCCGGCACCGCCTCGGGCAGGCGGATTGTCGTCGACTATCTCGATCCCAACGCCAACAAGGCGCTCCATGTCGGCCACCTGCGCAACATCGCGCTCGGCGGCGCGCTTGCCGCGCTGTGGCGGGCACGCGGCGCCGAGGTCGCCTGCCAGAGCGTCGTCTGCGACATCGGCCGCAACATTGCCGAAGCGCTCGCCGGCGTTTCGGCTGCGGGCGGACTGTCTGCGCTTAAGGGCAGCGGCCCCGTCGACCGGATCGTCGGCAGGCTTTACGGCGACATCGCAGGCGCCGTCGTGACTGAAGAGGGCGGCGCGGATGCCGACGCGCCGATCGCGCGGGAACTGACACTGCATGGCGATGCCGCCGATGCGACGCTCGCCGCCTGGCGGGCGGGCGATCCGGCAACGCTCGCCCTGTGGCGGGACATGATCGATCTCGTCCTGCGCGACCAGGCGGCGACGCTCGCCCGCCTCGGCCAGCGCCACGACATCTTCCTGCGCGAATCGGATGCGGTCGGGCCCGCGCTGGCGCTGGCGGACCGGCTGATCGACGTCGGCCTGGCACGGCGCGAGGACGACGGCGTGGTGATCCTGGAAACCGGGCGCGACGACTACCCGCGCTGCCCGCTGACCCGCAGCGACGGCTTTGCCACGGAGCACCTTCGCGCGCTGGTTCTCTGGCTCGAGGCGGCGGCGGCCGGCCCGCTGCCAGATCGCCTCCTCCACGTCATGGGCGAGGAGTGGCTGACCAGCACCGAGATCCGCATCGATGCCTTGACGGCGCTCGGCGCCGGACCGTTTTTCGAGCGCTACCGGATGCTGCCGCATCAGCTGGTGCGGCTCGACGGATCGACGATGAAATCGAGCGCCGGCAACACGCTGTTGATCGACGACCTGCTCGATGCGCTCGCGACCGCCCTGCCGGCCGCGCTCGCCGCCCTGACCGAAGAGGCGCGCGGCCAAGCCGTTGCGGCCGTGGCGCTGACGCCGTTCCTGATCGCGGAGGCGGGCGTTGCGCTGGAGATCGACCTTGCGACCCTCACCGATCCGGCCCGCAATCCCGGCTTCGATCTCGCGGCACTCGCGCTTGCCCCATCGGCAGGACCGGCAGCGCCTCTTGGAGCAGCGCCCCTTGGAGATGCCGGACGCTTCGCGCTGCTTCAGGGCGAGCGGCTCCGGCGGGTGCTGATCCAGGCCTCAGAGCGCGACGATCCGGTGGCGCCGGCGCGTTTCCTGGCACGCCTCGCGCAAGCCCGCCGCGACGGGGAGATCGGACCGGAAGCGGATGCGGTGCTGCAGCCGCAGGTCCGGGCGGCGATGATCGCCTGCGGCCTGCTTCCGGGCCTTCAGGCCTGAGTTTCAAGTCGGTCCCGCGAGACATCCCGGCCGGCGACTTCTCCCCGCCCTGCCATGCTGCGAAGAGACCGCGCGGCGACGCGCAATTCGATCAATATTCACAATTCAAAAGGCAATTTTTGCAAAATCCGGGGCAAAACTTGCAAAAATTGCAAGTCCACCCCGACAGGGTCACCGGCGCGGGGCGTCCGGCGCGCTTCGTGCCGATGCAGCCGCGGAAAAACCGGACCGAAACGGCCGGCCTTCCCGCGGCGCGGGTTTCTACAGGGCATCGTTTCCAGGGCATCATTTCCAGGGCATCACATTTTGCGAAAGCGCAAGATCGCGCGCGTTCCGGTGCTGCGGCTATCGGACGACGGTCGCCCGCCGGCCGGTCAGGCCTTAGCGGGCTGGAACGGCATCGAACTTGGCGAGCGCGCCAGCGGCAATTGGAGCCGAGCTGGCGATTGGCGCCGCATCACGCGCCAGTGGATGCGCCGCTGGAACAGCCAGATCGTCGAGATCCTTGGCTGGAACAGCGGGTGGCATCCCGCTCACTGGCACGCCCTTGCCCGCTGGAACGGCGGGTGGAGCTGCTGCCAGCTTTGGCATAGCGGCTGGAACACCAGACGCTGGTACAGACCGGTTCGCCATTGGCGCAGCGGTCTCGGAGAGACGCGCACTCGTCAGCGCGAGCGCGGCCTTGATCTCCCGGATAGCCATCACTTTGTCCATGATTTTTCACCTCCTTTCCTTCCCATGCAGGAAACTGGTCCGGCCTCGACCGGAGCGCGCTCCGGGAGGCCGTGTCACATGTCGCGCGGCGTGCCGACACTGGCAGCGCGCGGAAAAATGGCGCATCCGACGGGACTCGAACCCGCACCTACCAACTCCCAAAGCTGGTGCTCTTAAGCCACGTAAAGTCCGCCGTTCCGGGATCCGGGTCGGGGTGGAATGACGATGCCCTGGTGAAATCATTCCCCAGTCGCCAGGCCTTCCAGGCGTTCCGCTGCAGCATTTTACCGGTTAAGCTACGGATGCATTTGCCCCTTTTCGTCCTCAGGGGTCGGTTTTCGCGCGACGAAGACGACGTTCTCGCGCCCGTCGAGCGCGATGTAGTCGGGCGTCCCCGCGCGGTGAAAGAACTGCGCCTCCTCGACCTCCAGACCGGCCGCCCGCGCGGCGCGGGCAAGCACGTCGGGATCGAGCAGGTGCAGAAACCTCGGCAGCTCGCTGATCGTCGGATCGTCGGAGATCGCCGGAAGGTCATGGCATTCGCCCGGCCACGGCACTCCGGCGGCGCGATTGGCCTCGTAGATCGCCCCGAACGCGCGAATGTTGGCGGCATAGGGCGAACCGGAAATCGACAGGAACCGGCCGCCCGGCTCCAGCCAGGCGGCGATTTTCGCAAAGCCCGTCTCGATCTCGGCGCCGGAAAGAAAATTCAGCAGGTTGGAGGCATGCACCAGCGACAGACTGCCGGGCGCGAACTCGAGATCGGCGGGAAAGCCGCCGGGCACGAGATGCAGCCGCTGCGCGGTTCCCGCCGGCGCATCGCGCGCGGTCGCCTCCAGATGCGCCGGATCGATGTCATTGGCATGAACGGTGGCGCCGGCCTCCAGAGCCGCATGGGTGGCGACGCCGAAGGCGCAGCCGAGGTCGAGCACGGGACGGGACGCCCTGCCGGCCAGCTCCGCGAAGCGCAGGTTGATCTCGTTCAGCCGCGTCGTCGTGCGTCCGCGCCGGTTTGCCGTCACCAGGCTCACCGCCTGCGGATCGCCGCTGTGTCCGTCTTTCGCCATCGCGCCCGCCTCGCTCATGCGCTCAGCCTCTCGGCATAGGCGCGGTAACGCGCCTGCAACTCGCCCGCCCAGTCGTCGACCTCGTCGACATGCATCTGCGCGCAATCATAGCCAAAGGCCTCGCGCAGCACGGCCATCTCCTCCGGCGCATAGACAATGGTGCCATCGGCGCGGATCTCGGAGATCCCTTCCACCGTCTGGCCGTCGAGATTGACGCGGATCGCCTCGTCCTGCGGCAGGCCGTTGGGCAGGGCGAGGCGCACCTCCCCCTTGCCGACCAGCGCCGGATAGCCTCCGGGAAGCGCGTTTGGACCCGGCACATGCATGGGTTTTTGCGTGTCGGGCGCACTCAAGGCAGCGGTCACCGCGGCGACACCGGACGCGGCAACGATCTGGCCGGTGACCCCGCGCACGCGCTTGAACTCGCCGATGACGCTGGCAAACAGCGCCGCGTGATCGAGCGTGTCGGCGACCTCCGCGCCGTCGAGCAGGATGCTCAGCCGGTAGGGCGCCTCGCCCGGCGTGCCATAGGAGGAAATCGCGTTGCAGGCGACATGATGGGCGACGAAGTGAACGGTCAGTTCCGCGCGCTCGACGCCGAGCTGGCGCGCGGCGGCACGGGTCAGCGTCGGCACGATGTTGGCGATATTGCCGCCGCCGACATCCGGGGCGAGACCGACCGTTGCAAGCGCGGAGTTGACCGCATCGGGGAAGGCGGCATTGACCACCAGCGCGGTGCTGCCGGCGGAGCGCACGGCGCGCATCAGCGCCCGCGCGGTGGCGAGGTGATTGGGCAGCCACGGGCCGATGCGCGCGCGTTCCAGATGCCGGTAGGCCTCCGCCGGCAGCAGCCCGATCTCCCAGAATGTCTGCAGGCTGGTGGCATTGACGATGATGTCCGGGCGGACCCGGTCGATCAGCGCGGCGCAGGCATCGGTCTGGAACACATCGCAGGCCACCGCCTCGATGCGCGGGTCGAACCCGAGACACAGCGCGGAGGTGATCGACAGGTTCACGCGTTGGGACAGCGCGTCCGCGCGCCGCGCCGACACCGTGAGATCGAAGCGGTCATCCATGCGCGACAGCAGATCGCAGACATGACCGCCGATCACACCGGCTCCGAAGATCAGGACACGGGTCCGTCTCGCCTTTTCTACCATTGCATCGCCTCCATCACATGGTGCGGCATGACCCGCGCGCGCCTGGCAAGCCGGGCAAGCGCCTCGGCGCAGAAGGTTCCGCCAACCCCGACATGAAGCTCGTCGGCATGCGAGCCGGCGCCGGTCACCAGGACGGTAACGATGCCAACGTCGCGGGCGCCGGCGATATCGGTCGCCAAAGTGTCACCGATCATCACGACATGGCCCGGGTCGGCGACCCCGACGGCGTCGAGAGCGGCCGCGAACATGTCCGCGCCCGGCTTTCCGTAGATGCGCACCGTGCCGCCGAGCGACTGGTAGAGCGGCGCGAGCGCCCCGATGCCGAGATGAAGCGCCCCCGCGATGCGCACGCTGGTGTCGGCATTGGTCAGGATGAGCGGAAGACCCGAGCGGGCGGCGGTGCGCAACAACCGGCGGACTGCGATATCCGGCGCCGGCGCCGGCGCACCGGGGCGCGGGTCGCCCTCGCCCAGAACGCCGAAGCCGAGCAGCAGATCTGCCTCGTCGACGCTCGCCACGCATCGAAGCCCGGCCTCGCGCGCCCAGTCGCCGCCGGGCTGGGTCCCGACGATCAGGCACCGCAGCGCATCGCCGCCGCCGGCGCGCCGGCGCGCCACCTCTGCCGACAGATGCCCGAACGCCAGCCCGCCGCCGGTGATCACCGCGTCGTAAAGCTCCGATGAAAGCCCCTGCCCCTCAAGCAGGCGCGCCAACTCGCCGCCGCGCCTGGAGGTGTTGGAGACAAGCGCCACCGGCACGCCCCGTGCCCTGAGCGCTTTCAAGGCCGCGATGGCGGGCGCGAACGCCCGCGCGCCGTCGGTGAGAACGCCCCAGACGTCGACCAGCGCGGCAAGGGGAGGATGTCCGGTACCGGACGCCGGATCGAACAGCGCGGCAAGCCCCGAAAGCGCCATGGCCTCAACCGGTTCCGCCGGCGCCTTCGGCATGGCGAAACGTGAGGCCGCAGCGACGGAAGCACCGGCCGCGCTCCGCACGCTGCGTGGCCGGAACGCCGGCTGGATCACGGTGGCGGTTTCGGCGACGCCCGCGCCGTCACGCCGGCTCACAACGCCACCCCCTGCCCGGTTGCGAAGGCGGCCGCGGCGGGCCGTCGCCGCCGCGATCGCGCCATCTCGGGCGCCTGGTCCAACAGCCGGAAAAGCGCAGGTTCGATGCGCTCGGCGAAGGTGGAGGAGATCAGGTCCCGCGCCCGGGCAAAGCCGCCGTCGAAGGCGCGTTCCTGCTCCTCGCCCCAGCTGTCGTCCTCGCGGGCCTCCCAGACCCTTGAGGCGTCATAGGTGAATTGCGTGCCGATGGAGGCGACATTGGCGCGCACGCGCGGCCCGTCGAAGCCGTGCGACAGGGCCGGCGCGAAGGCGACCTTCGCCTCGTTGAGAAACAGCCGCGTCAGATCCGCGCCATCGCGCAAGGCACCTGCGCCGGACAGCTCCTGACCGGCCAGGCAGGGAAATTCGAGCAGCACCGAATGCCCGGCCGCAACCTCGTGCCCGATCGTCACCATGGGGGCGTTCAGCCGCGTCGCCGTGCGCAACCGCGCATCCAGACCGCGAACGAGCTCGCAGACGAGCGCGATCCGCCGCCGGCATTCCTCGACGTTGCGCCGGGAGAAAAGCGCCGGCGCGCGCAGGGCGCCAAGAGCGGCCGCCTTGGCGACATGGGGAATGCTGGCCGCGCTGCTGGTCACATAGTCCTGAAGCGCGCCAATCAGCCATTGCGGCCCACAGCCCCAGCCGATCCTGAGATTGGCCAGGCAATGCAGCTTGCTGGCGCCGGAAACCGTCAGGCAACGCTCACCCGCCGGCGAGGCGGCCAGGCGCCCGTGCGCGCCCTCCACTTCATACTCGGAGCCGGCAAACAGCGCATCCTCGATCGCCAGCATGTCCGCCGCGACAAGAACCTCGCCCAAGTCATCCAGCTCGTCCTGGCTGTAGACGGCGCCGGTCATCGTCGGATTGAAGAGAACGAGAAGCGGGGGCGTTGCGGGCCGTGTCCGGGCGAGCCAGTCCCTGAGGTCCTGCGCGCCAAGCTTGTAGGCGCACGCCCTGGAGGTCGGGAGCACATGCAGCGGCCGATCAAGATAACCGCACCAGCCGGCAAGCGGATGATAGAAGCCCGGCGACGTGACGACCTCCGCCCCGCCTCGCGTCATCAGGCCAAGTGCCGCCACCATCAGGCGCGTCGACCCGGCGTCCAGGACGACGTTCCCCGCAAGCGCCGGCGGAACGCCGACACGACAGAAACTGCGGGCAATCTCCACTTCGAGATCGGGGAAGCGCCGCAGGAACATGTAGTTCTCGATGGGCGCGCCGTCCGCGTCGCGCAGCGCCTCGACCGCCTGGCGAATGGCGCCGGGGAACGGCCGCCGGACCCCTTCTCCATGGGCAAAGGAGACCACATCCGCATCGAACATCCCCGGACCGGCGCGGGCGCCGTCCTCTCCCAGCCCCATCAGGGCGAGGCGGGCGCGGTGCAGCCTTTCAACCGCCACACCGGGCATGGGGCCGGTCACCCGTCCCAACATCACGACCCCCTATATCTCGATTAAATTGTATAAACTATCTATACTCGTTATACGATCACATTCATTCTAGACTTTCAACACTTTTGTCAGAACTCGTCGAATGCTCGCACCTTTGAAACTTTTTCGAGAAATTATCGATATTTAATTTGTATTACTCTACGTCCGTTTTCGCATACATCACTTCAGCCTTCTTGCGGGACAACGGGTTGTACATCCGGTGCGCCGGACGGCAGTTCCCTCTTGCAAGACCGGCCGTGTGTGGCGAGTGTAGCGCTCCTGCCCCTTTGGGAGATCCGCATGCGCCCCGACCTCGTGCCCGTCTTCGACGGACACAACGACACCTTGCTGAAACTGGAGCTGGGCGCCGGAACCCCGCGCGAACGCTCGTTCCTCGCCCGCGCCGAGCGCGATCACATCGACCTGCCGCGCGCCCGCGAAGGCGGCTTTGCCGGCGGACTGTTTGCGATGTATGTGCCCTCGCGCACGGGGCTCGATCTCACGGTTCGCTACAATCCGAACGATCCGGCGAATTTCGCGCCGGTTGCGCAGGAGGTCGCGCTGGGGTTCACGCTGCGCATGGCCGCGCGCGCCCGGCGGCTGGAACGCGAGGCGGCGGGCGCCGTCGCGATCTGCACCGATGTGCCGGGCATCCGGCAGGCGATGGCCGACGGCACGCTCGCCATGGTGCTGCACATCGAGGGCGCGGAGGCGATCGACGCGGATTTCTGCGCGCTCGAGGTGCTCCACGCGGCCGGCCTGCGCTCGCTCGGTCCGGTGTGGAGCCGGCCGAATATTTTCGGCGACGGCGTGCCGATGGCCTGCCCGTCCTCACCGGACACGGGTCCGGGGCTGAGCGACGCCGGCAAGGCGCTGGTCAGGGCCTGCAACGCGCTCAAGATCATGATCGACCTGTCGCATCTGACGGAAAAGGGGTTCTGGGATGTGGCCGAGATCAGCGACCGCCCGCTGGTCGCCTCCCACTCCAACGCCCATGCGGTCTGCCCGTCGGCGCGCAATCTCACCGACCGCCAGCTCGACGCCATCGCCGAGAGCAAGGGCCTGGCCGGCCTCAACTTCCACGTCGCCTTCCTCAGGCCGGACGGCGCCCACAAGGGCGACACGCCGCTGGAGCTGATGGTGCGCCACACCGATCACATGCTGTCCAGGCTCGGCGAGGACGGGGTGGCGCTCGGGTCGGATTTCGACGGCTGTTTCGTGCCGCGCGCCATCGGCGACGTCAGCGGACTGCCGAAGCTGATCGAGGCGTTTCGCGCCGCCGGATACGGCGAGGACCTGATCGAGAAGATCGCCTGGCGCAACTGGCTCTCGGTGCTGGAGCGCACCTGGGCATAGACAGGCGCAGGCCTCAGCCCGGCGCGACCGGGCTTTCCGCCTCGATGCGTTCTTCGAGATAACTGGCGATGCTGGTCGCGACCGCATGGAGACGCCGCAGTTCCGCCTCGCGACGGGTCCTTGCCAGCACCTCGCTCGGGCTGCCCGAGCGCGCGCCGTCGCCGAAACGCCCGGTGCCGCGCACGATGAAACGGTAGGCCGCGCCGTCGCGCGATTTCGGCGTGTGCAGGATGTCGCCGACATGCTGTTCGGCGAAGCGCAGGGAATCGTCCAGGGTCGGCATGGCGGTCGACGCGCGGCGCGACGTGGCCGGCACGCCCGCCTCCGTGCCCCGCGCCCAGTCCAGAAAGCTCATGTAAGAAGTCATCGGTCCCACCCCGAGTCGCCCAAGGCTGAATTGGTTAACAAAAAGTTTGCGACGATTCGCTGAAGAGTCCAAAGCCAATGCGCAGCCTGCGTCCCGCGCGGTTTCCGCGTCCGGCATTGACGCCGACCATCGGCTGGGGTCTTGTCCTCCCATGACCAGCGACACGTCCGAACCGACGCAAACAGAAGACGAAGACACCCGCGCCTCCCCGTCGTCGGGACTGCGCGCCAGGGTGCGCCGGCTCTATTACGGCATGACGCCGGGCGCGCGACGCTGGCGGCTGGCGCTTCTGGTGTTCGATCTCGTGACGATCACCTATTTCGTGATCTCCTCGATGATGGAGGCGGAGAACGCCAATCACCTGATCGACTATGCCATCGCGGCGGTGCTCATCGTCGATTACGGCCTGCGCATGTATGCCGCCCACCGGCCGTGGCGGATGGTGTTCGAGTTCACCAATATCGCCGACCTGATCGTGATCCTGTCGCTGCTGGCCAGCGCCTTCGTCGACAATCTCGCCTTCCTCAGGGTGGTGCGCATGCTGCGTCTTCTGCGCTCCTACCACCTGCTGCGCGAGCTGCGCTCCGCCTCGCATTTCTTCCGCCGCAACGAGGAGATCATCCAGTCGGCGATCAACCTGATCGTCTTCGTCTTCGTGGTCACGGCCATCGTCTTCGTCACCGAGGGCCACCAGAATCCGTCGATCAACAACTATCTGGACGCGCTCTATTTCACCGTGACCACGCTGACCACCACCGGGTTCGGCGACATCACCATGACCGACAGCTTCGGGCGGCTCCTGACCGTGCTGATCATGATCTTCGGGGTCGGGCTGTTCCTGCGGCTGATCCAGACGATCTTCCGGCCGCAGAAGGTCGCCTACAACTGTCCCGATTGCGGGCTGTCGCGCCACGACCCGGACGCGGTGCATTGCAAGCATTGCGGCCGCACGATCAACATTCCAACCGAAGGCGAATGGGCGTGACCTGCGCTCCGGGCATGGCGCCCTTGCGCCGGAGCATCGATACGCTTCACTCTGTCACATAGTCTTCGAACGCCTGCGCGACATTTATGTTCGCGAGTTTGAAATTACCGCGCAGCCCGGTGCCCAAGCCGCCGGACCGCGCCGCCATCCCACGCCGGAGGGACCATGATGGAGTTTTCCGCAGTCGATCTGGCCCGTTTCCAGTTCGCGTTCACCGTCTCGTTCCACATCATCTTTCCCTCCTTCACCATCGGGCTGGCGAGCTTCCTGATGGTGCTCGAGGGCCTGTGGCTCGCGAGCGGGCGCGACGTCTACCTGCGCCTGTTCAAATACTGGATGAAGATCTTCGCCGTCGCCTTCGGCATGGGCGTCGTCTCCGGCATCGTCATGACCTATCAGTTCGGCACCAACTGGTCGGTCTTCTCCGACAAGACCGGCCCGGTGCTCGGCCCGCTGATGGGCTACGAGGTGCTGTCGGCCTTCTTCCTGGAAGCCGGCTTCCTCGGCATCATGCTGTTCGGCCTGACGCGGGTCGGTCCGCGCCTGCATTTCGCCGCCACCTGCATGGTCGCCTTCGGCACGGCGCTGTCGGGCTTCTGGATCCTGTCGGTCAACAGCTGGATGCAGACGCCGGCCGGCTTCTCGATCAACGAGGTCGGACAGTTCGTGCCGGAAAACTGGTTCGAGATCGTCTTCAACCCCTCCTTCCCCTACCGTTTCGTCCACATGATGCTGGCGGCCTATCTGACCACCGCCTTCGTGGTCGGCGCGGTCGGTGCCTGGCACCTTTTGAAGGACCGCAGCAGCGACGCGGCAAGGGTGATGTTTTCCATGGCGATGTGGATGGCGGCCCTCGTGACCCCGCTGCAGATTGTCGCCGGCGACATGCACGGCCTCAACACGCTGGAGCACCAGCCGGCGAAGATCGCGGCGATGGAAGGTCATTTCGAGGGCGAGGAAGGCGCGCCGCTCATCCTCTTCGGCGTGCCCGACATGGAAGCCGGCGAGACCCGCTACCAGGTCGCGATCCCCAAGCTCGGCAGCCTGATCCTGACCCATTCGCTCGACGGACGGGTGCCCGGTCTCAACGACTTTCCGCCAGAGGACCGGCCGAACGCGACCATCGTGTTCTTCTCCTTCCGCGTGATGGTGGGCATTGGCTTCGCCATGCTGGGCATCGGGCTCCTGAGCCTCTACCTGCGGGCGAAGGGGCGGCTCTACGACACGCCGCTGTTCCACAAGCTGGCGCTGGCGATGGGGCCGACCGGCTTCATCGCGGTGCTGGCCGGCTGGATCACCACCGAGGTCGGACGCCAGCCCTTCACCGTCTACGGGCTGCTGCGCACCTCAGACAGCATCTCGCCGGTCGACGCGCCGGCGGTCGCCACCTCGCTGCTGGTGTTCATCGTGGTCTATTTCATCGTCTTCGGCATCGGCACCTTCTACATGCTGCGCTCGATGGCGGCGCCGCCCGACAGCGGCGACGCAGACCTCGGCGGTGAACCGACACGCGCGGCGGGCGTAACGCCGGCCTTCGCCTATCGCGACAAGACCACCCCCAGCCCCGCGGAGTGACGTCATGGACCTCGACCTTCCCCTCATCTGGGCGCTGCTGATCGCGGCGGCGGTGTTTCTCTATGTCGTGCTCGACGGCTTCGACCTCGGGCTCGGCATCCTGTTTCCCACTGCCCGCTCGGCCACCGAACGCGATGTGATGATGAATTCCGTCGCCCCCGTATGGGACGGCAACGAGACCTGGCTGGTGCTCGGCGGCGGCGGGCTCTACGCGGTGTTTCCGCTGGCCTACGCGATCCTGATGCCCGCGCTCTACGCCCCGATCTTCGCCATGCTGTTCGGGCTGGTGTTTCGCGGCGTGGTGTTCGAGTTCCGCTTCAAGTCGAGCGAGCAGCGGCGCTGGATCTGGGACATCGCCTTCTTTCTCGGATCGCTGACGGCGGCGCTGGCGCAGGGCGTCATCCTGGGCGCCATCGTGCAGGGGATCGCCGTAGAGGGCCGCGCCTATGCCGGCGGCTGGCTCGACTGGCTCACCCCCTTCTCGGTGATGACCGGCGTTGCCGTCGTCATCGGCTATGCGCTTCTCGGTGCCACCTGGCTGGTGTGGAAATGCGAAGGCCCGATGCAGGATCACTTCCGCGGCCTGGCGCTGACGCTGATGTTCGCGATGCTCGCGATGATCGGCATCGTCAGCCTGTGGACCCCGGCGCTCGACCCGGCGATCGCCGCGCGCTGGTTCGAGATGCCGCAGATCCTCTACACCGCCCCCGTGCCGCTGATGGTGCTGGGGCTCGCCGTCGTGCTGTTCAGGAGCCTTAACGGCACCCGCGACGCCCTGCCCTTCCTGGCAAGCCTGGCGCTCTTCCTGGTCACCTTTGCGGGCCTCGGCATCAGCCTTTACCCCAACATCGTGCCGCCGACGATCACCATCTGGGAGGCGGCCGCGCCCGACAGTTCGCTGGCGTTCCTGCTGGCCGGTGCCGCCGTGCTGATCCCGATGATCCTGGCCTATTCCGCCTATGCCTACTGGATCTTCCGCGGCAAGGTGCGCCCGGGCGAGGGCTATCATTGATGGCCGCACGAGGCTCCGGCAACGGGGAGGCACAGGACACGCGACGCAAGGTGGACGCGCAGCCGGCGTGGCGCCGGCTCGCCTGGTTCGCCGGACTGTGGCTTGCCGGCGTCGGCACGCTGTTCGTCGTCGCCAGCGTGATCCGCTGGGCAATCCTGTGATCTCGACGCGGCCAGCTGCCCTCAATCACCGATCCGTGACAGGCGACCGCGCCCGCACCCCTTGTCCTTCCTCGGTCCGGGCGCATCCTTAAGGGCAGATCCTCGCAACAAGGACCGCCGGACATGCCCCGTGTCGCCAATGCCCTTTCAATCGCCACCGCCGTGTCCCTGGCGCTTCTCGCAGGCGCATCGCCCGTCCAACCCGCGCAAGCGGCGGTGGAGACCGACTGCGGCATCGAGATGCCGTGCCGGATCGAGACCGGCGAATACCGCATCCGCTTTCCGGCAGGCTGGGACGGCAAGACCCCGCTCGGGGCCATCATCTTCCTGCATGGCTGGCGCGGAACGGCAGCAGGCGAAATGCGCAACGCGGCCTGGGCGCGGCTGGCCGACCGGCTCAATGTCGCCTTCGTCGCCCCGCAAGGCGCGGGCAAGACCTGGTCCTATCCCGGCGCGCCACGCGACTTGCGCGATGACTTCGCGTTTTTCGATGCGCTGATCAAGGATCTCACCACCCGCTTTCCCCTGCGCGCCGACCGGATGATGGCCACCGGCTTTTCCATGGGCGGATCGATGGTGTGGAACCTTGCCTGCTATCGCGGCGGGCTGTTCGCCGGCTTTGCCCCGATCGCCGGGGCGTTCTGGGATCCGATCCCGAAGAACTGCCCCTCGCCGGCGCCGGTGATGTTCCACGTGCATGGCACCGCGGACCGGACGGTGCCGCTTGAAGGGCGCCCCATCGGCGAGCGCTGGCGCCAGTCCGATGTCGCTGACAGTCTCGCCGTCTGGCAGGCGCAGGCCGGTCTGCCACTGGTCTTTCCGGCCTCAGCGCCCGACAGCGGCCTGACCTGCCAGCGCCAGCAAGCGCAAGCCCGATCCGGTCCGGCGGCGCCGCTCCTGGAGGTCTGCCTGCATTCCGGCGGACACAGCGTGCGCGCCGAATGGGTGGAGCGGGCCTGGCGCGCGCTCGGCGATCATCTGGGCTGGCCGGACTAGCTCCGAGGACCAGCGCCGACGCCGATCAGCGAACGGTTTCGCGCGCCGGCTGTGCCGCGCCGCGGCGGTCGGCGGACGTCCCGCCGGCCGGCCCGTGCGGCGGGCCTTTCCGGCGCCAGGGCTCCTTCTTGTACCAGGAGACGACATAGGCAACCGCAATGAGAACGGCAAAGCCGCCGGCGTTGGCGAGGAACTCGATCAGCATGTCGCCGCGCCCCCAGACCATGTCGCGCAGGATGCCGACAGCCTGGGCGACGACCAGGCTTGCCAGAAACACCGCAAGCGACTGCTGGCCGACCTTCTGGATCACGCGGACCACCGCGCCCCAGGCGTTGTCGACGACGAGAAAACGCCCGCCGGCGCCGACCGCGACCCAGGCGAGATAGGCCAGCGCCAGGAAGTGGACATAGCGCAGGAACCCGAATTCCGTTTTGGCCCACAGCGGCTCTATGGCGTTGCGCACCTCAAGCAGCACCGGAAAGGCGCCATAGACCCGAAACCAGGCAAAGGGAACGGTCAAGAGGACGACCGCAAGGGCTGCGAGGATCAGACCGTGGCGCACGGGCGGTGCCGGGATCCAGCCGCGCATATAGGCAAAGCCGGTGAAGAACAGGAGCTGCCAGGCAAACGGATTGAAGAACCACACCCGGTCCGACCAGGGTTCCGCCGGCAGGCCGAGAAGCTTGAGGTTGGCGCCGAGCCAGAGCGCGCCCATGAAGGCGAACACCGGCCAGCGCCCAAGCCGCGACAGCGCCATGATCACCGGCAGAAGCACCAGGATGACGATATACATCGGCAGGATGTCGAAATAATTCGGCACATAGGTCAGCGTCAGGAGACCCGGCAGCGTCTCGCCGGCCTTCTCGAAGAAATGCCAGAGATTGAGCGAGTTCACATAGTCTTCGGTCAGACCGCAGCAGCGGGTCAGGACGCCGCTGGTCTGCACCGCGACAAGGCCTGCGGCAATGACCAGAAACTGGCAGATATGGGCCCAATAGACCTGCCAGACCCGGTGGCTGACCCGGGCCGCCCCCATCAGCCAGCCGCTCTGGTCGAACACCTTGCCGAAGGCGATGGCCGAGGCCATCCCCGAGCAGAAGACGAACATCTCCGTCGCGTCGGAAAAGCCGAACCGCGCCGGGATCCAAAGCGTCCAGCTGTTGGCCGGAAGGTGGGCGATGAAGATGATGAACATGCCGATGCCGCGAAAGAAATCGAGGCGCGGATCGCGCGGGCGCGGGGCTGTTGGCGCGGACGTGGAATGCATGTTCACGAAACGCAGGTCCTTGAAACGTTGGAACGAATGCCGCCGCAACCTGGCGCGGGAGCGGGACGGCTCTGACACGCGGCCGCGTCAAAACCAAGGCAAATTTACGCCGGCACGGCGCGCAAGGCTTCGTTTTGCATGATCTTTGCCGCCCGCTTCATGCTGTCCACCCGTTCCAGCCGCTCGGAGGCGAAACGGTCGAGCGCGCCGCGCAACGACAGACGCTCGCGCAGCAGCCGTTCCGCTTCACCGGCCAGCCCCGCGCGCAGGGCCGCGTCGATCGCCAGACGCTCGAAGACATCGCGCTGGGCATGGCTGCCGCCAATGTCGCGCAACGTCGGGCGGGCCTGATCGAGATGATGGAAGGCGGAATAGAAGTTGCCCCGGAAATAGGCGTCGAGACCGCGTGCGGCCGACAGGCCGGTCCGTGACGCGATCCGGCCCAGATCGGACGGCTCCTCGGCATGCAGGGCGACGGAAGCAAGCATATCGTCGGCGGCCTGCCGGCGCCGTCCGCCGCCGAGCGAGATCATGTAGTGCAGGTCGGCGAAGAGATTGCAGCGATCGTCGATCCGGGTCTGCGAGATCCGCGCCAGTTCGTCCCAGCGTCCGCCGACATTGACACCCTCGATTTCCAGCCGCACGAGCAGCGAGGCCGCATTGGAGATGTCGCGATAGTCGTCGGTGTGTTCCGCGCGGATTTCCGCGTCGTAGAGCGCCAGAACGGCCGCGATGTCGCCCCGGTCGAGATACATCAGCGCCAGATGCCACCAGACATGGAAGCGGAAGTTGTTGCAATGGGAAAAGGCCTGGGTGTTGCCCTCCAGCCAGCGCCGGCCCTCGTCGAAGCGGCCCGTCATGTCATGGACATGGGCAACGGCATGCAGCCCCCACGCATCGTCGGGCGCGATCTCGACGGCACGCCGTCCCGTGCGCTCGGCACGCTCGTAATCGCCGGTTTCCTCAAGCGCGAAGGCATGACAGCCCAGCAGATAGCCATAGGCGGAATGGCTCTCGTCATAGGCCTCGAGCACGCCTTCCACAGACCGCCGCATGCCGGCGGCATCGCCGAGCACGAAACGCACCGCATGCACCAGTTTCATCAGGAGCGGGTCGGCGGGATGGGCGGCAAGGGTTGCGTCGAGGCGGTCGGCCGCCGCGCGCGGATGGCCGTCGAGCCAGTCGCGCAGGGCATCGATCACCGCCGCCTCGCGCGGGGTCGCGCCAAGAGCTGCGCGCGCGCCGTCCGCCCGTTTCCAGTCGTCCTGCGCCACATCCACCATTTCGCGCCGGCCGAGCAGCAGGCAGAACAGGCCGTGTGTCGCGTGCCCGAGCGCGAATTGCGGCTCCAGCGAGAGCGCACGGGCGAGATGGTCCGGCGTTGACGTGCCATGGGCCAGAAACGCATCGAGCGCGCGCTGCCAGGCCTCCAGGGCGGCGCTGTCCGACATCGTGAGAGGGTAGCCGTAGCGATCGGTAAGGGTCATTCGGCTTTCTTCCTGCCAGCGGCGCTTCGGCCGCGCGGTTTCCTGCGGCGGCGCACGGGCCGCAGCGCGGGGGAGGCAAAGGGCTTCGGGTCGGCAAGGCCCGTCGTTCGACCGGGAGGAGCCGACCACGGATCTTGCAGGGACGGATGCCCGCCTGCTTTCTTTCGCCCTGTCAGTTTTTCCGTGGCGCGGATGACGTGCAACACACAAAAACTTGTGGCCGACGTGTGCGACGGCGGACAGGGATCGCATGTATCTTCCAATAGCGGCCAGATCCGGGCAATGCGATTGCGCTGGCAGGCGCTCCTGCAAAACGCCATACCTTCCGCCCGCCCGCGCAAGGGAGTATCCAGAAGCCATGACAGCCCTTGCCCAATCCCTCGCCCAGACGTTTGCCGGCGCGAACCGCGCGGTTCTCGCCCTGTCGCTCGCCGCCCTTGCGGCAGTCGCCCTGATCGCCAGCAACACCGGCGGCCCGACGCTCGGCTATGCCGTTCTGATCGGCGGCCTTGCCGGCGTTGCGCTCTATCACTCGAGCTTCGGCTTCACCGCCGCCTGGCGCCGCATCGTCACGGAGAAGCGCGGCGGGGGCCTGCGGGCGCAGTTCCTGCTGATCCTGCTGACGGCGGCGGTCTCCTTTCCGCTGATCGGCTGGGGCGCCTCCTTCGGCATGCCGACCGGCGGCTTCGTCTTTCCCTTCGGCATCGCCGCCGCCATCGGCGCGACCATGTTCGGTTTCGGCATGCAGCTCGGCGGCGGCTGCGCCTCCGGCACGCTGTTCACCGCCGGCGGCGGGTCGACGCGCATGATGGTGACGCTCGCCGCCTTCGTGACGGGTTCGGTCGCCGCCACGCCGCACATGCATCTCTGGGGGACGCTGCCGAAGCTGCCCGCCTATTCGCTGGTCACGGAATTCGGCCCCGTCGGCGCCTTTGCCGCGACCGCCGCCGTGCTCGGGCTGATCGCGCTGTGGAGCATCAGGGTCGAGCGCAAGGCGCACGGCAGCCTCGCCGAGCCGCGCGCGACCGAAAGCTTTCTCGCCGGCCCCTGGTCGCTGCGCTTCGGCGCGGTGATGATCGCCGTCGTCGGCATCGCCACCTTCGTCGTGCTCGGCCGCCCCTGGGGCATCACCTCCGGCTTCGCGCTGTGGGGCGCGAAGATCTGGCAGGGCTTCGGCGTGACCGTGACCGACTGGCCCTACTGGCAGTGGCAGAAGGGGGCGCTGGAGGCCTCCGTCTTTGCGGATGCAACCTCGGTGATGAACTTCGGCATCCTGATCGGCGCCATGACGGCGGCCGCCCTTGCCGGCAAATACGCGCCCGTGTGGAAGCTTTCGACCCGCGATCTCCTGACCGCGATCATCGGCGGCCTGCTGATGGGCTATGGCGCGCGGCTTGCCTACGGCTGCAACATCGGCGCCTATCTCGGCGGGATCGTCTCCGGTTCGCTGCACGGCTGGCTGTGGCTCGTCTTCGGCTTTATCGGCAGCCTCGCCGGCACCCGCGTCCGCCTGAAGCTCGGGATGGGGTAAGGCCCGCGCCACATCGTGATCATCCGTGATTGCCGCGTGTGCGGTGCGGGGAACAATCTCGACTAGGGTCGGCTTCCGTTTCATTTCCTGAAGGGAGCCGACCCGACATGACCCGTCTCACGTCCCTTGCCGTCGCCTTGATGCTGGCGGCCTTTTCCCTTGTTGCCGGTCCCGCCGCCGCGCAGGGCGAACTCGCACCGCGCGACGGCTGGACGGTGATCGCCACCGATACGGCCTTCCCGGACCTGGTGGACAGCCTGACGGCCGCGATCAAGGCGGCCGGGATGGGCCTTGTCACCCAGGCAAGCGCCTCGGACGGCGCGAAGATGCAGGGCATCACCATCCCCGGAAACCGGGTGATCGGCGTCTATCGAAACGACTACGCAAGGCGGATGCTGGCGGCGAGCGTTGCCGCCGGCATCGAGGCGCCGATCCGCTTCTATGTCACCGAGACCCCCGACGGCGGGGCGACGCTTTCCTACAAGCACCCGAGCTCTGTCTTCGCCCCCTATCTGGCGGAGGGCGGCGACGCGCTGCAGGCGCTGGCGGGCGAGCTCGACACGGTGTTCAAGGCGATTGCCGAGGACGCGACCAACTGAGTCCGTCCGTCAGAACTTCCCGTCGTAGGCGCGGCGGCCGATGCGGCAGGCAAGCAGCGTATAGCTGTCGCGGGCAAGTGCGGCCGCCGCCTCGCGGGCGAGCGTTTCGACATCGTCCACCCACACGCCGTGCCCGCCCATCGCCCGGGCAAGGGCCGGAAAATCCGTTCCTGAAAAATCCACGCCGACATTGGGCCGCTGGCCGGCGCGCTGCTTCAGTTCAATCAGCGCCAGGCTTTCATCGACCAACACGCAGACGATGACCGGCAGGCGCATGTCGCGCAGGGTCGCCAGTTCGCCAAGCCCCATTTCCAGCCCGGCATCGCCGACGAAGACCACGACGGGCCGCTCGGGATCGGCGAGCTTCTGCCCCATGCCGAGCGGCAGGGCACAGGCCATGGTGCAAAGCGCGGAGGATTGCAGCATGCCGCGCGGCACCGCCGTTTGCCAGATCTGCGAGACCAGAATGCGATGCGCGCCGCTGTCGGCGGTGGCGACCGTCTCGGGCGGGAGAACGTCGCGCAAGGCGTGAAACACCTGCGCCGGGCCCCAGCCCTCCGGCTCCGGCGCGAATTGCGCGGCAAGGGCGGACTTCGCGGCGGCGATCTCGCCGCCCTCCCAGGACGGCGTGGCGGGAACGCCCTCGCCGAGCGCCTGTAGAGCCGGAGCGACGCCGGATGCGAGCGTCTGGCGCACGCCGTGCATGCCGTGGGTGCGCGGTGTCGCCGCGATCTCGATCACAGGGGCGTCGTGGGGCCAGGGATCGCGCCAGTTGATGCGCATCTCGATCGGGTCATAGCCGAGAAGCAGGATGCAGTCGGACGCCTTGAAGAGCGGCAGGAGATGCGCGTCGGCACGCGGCGAAAGCCCCGCGCCGCCAAGCGCCAGAGGGTCGGCCTCATCGATCAGCCCCTTGCCCTTGTAGGTGGTCACAAGCGGCACGGAATGCGTCCGGCAGAAGGCGGCGATGGCCTCGCCCGCGCCCTCGTTTACGGCATCGACGCCGGCGATGGCGATGGGGCGCTTTGAAGCGGCAAAGAGCGTGCGCGCAGCCTCCAGCGCGGCCCCGGCAGGTTGCAGATCCGCCGGTGAGACTCCGACCGGCAGGGGCCGCAGCGCCTCGTTGATCGCGCCTTCGGCGACCGAGATCGGTACGTCGACATGCACCGGTCCGGGCTGGCCGTCGAGCGCGATGCGGATCGCCTTGTCCATCATGGCGCCGAGCGCGCCGGGACTTGCGCGAAAGCTCGCCTTGACGATGGGGCGCAGGAGCTGCTGATGGTCGAACACCTGATGGGTGTAGGTTTCCGCCTCCGCCGCATCGACGCAGCCGGTCAGGAAAATCAGCGGCACCCGGTCCTGCCAGGCGTTGGCGACGACATTGACCGCATTGGCAACGCCCGGCCCGAGTGTTGCGAGCAATACGCCCGGCGCGGCGGATCCCGTCTCACGCGCCTCGGCGTGCCACACGCCCTCGGCCATGAAGCCGCCGGCGTTCTCATGCTTGACGAGATGGAAGGCGATGCCGGCGCTGTCCAGCGCATCCATCAGCGCCAGCACCTCGCCGCCGGGAATGCCGAAGGCGTGGCGGCAGCCGGCCTGGCGAAGCTTCGCCGCGATCAGTTCCGCACCCGTTGTCCCTGCAGCCGTTGTGCCTGCTTGCGTTGTCATTGCGTCTCGTCTTTCTGCGCGCCGAACGCGCCCTCTGCCCTCAGGTGGTCTAGATCTTCGGCTTCGAGCCCGAGCGCCTCGCGCAGCACGGCTTGCGTGTCCGCGCCAAGTTCCGGCGGCGCGTGGCGATAGGTCACCGGGGTCTTCGACAGGTTCAGCGGATTACCGATGAGATCGACGGTGCCGGTCGCGCTTGTCTCATGGGGCATGGAAATGCGCATGCCGCGATGGCGCACCTGCGGATCGGCGAAGACCTCGCCGACATCGTTGATCGGCCCGCAGGGAACGCCGGCGGCCTCCAGCACGGCGATCCACTCGGCGGCGTCCCGGGTGCGGGTCAGCCGCTCGATCTCCGGCTCGAGCGCCGCGCGGTTGCGCACGCGGTCGGCATTGGCGGAAAATCGCGGGTCGTCGGCAAGCGTCGGCGCGCCCGCCACCTCGCAGAAGCGGCGGAACTGCGCGTCGTTGCCGACCGCCAGGATGAAGGCGCCGTCGCGCGCCGGATAGGCGTTATAGGGAACGATGGTGGGATGGGCATTGCCGCGCCGGGGCGGCACCGCGCCGTCGGTGAGATAGGCCACGCCCTGGTTGATCAGCCAGGCGACCTGGGTGTCGAGCAGGGCCACGTCGATATGCTGACCCTCGCCGGTTGCCGTTCGATGATGAAGGGCCGCCAGGATCGCGTTGGAGGCATACATGCCGCACATGACGTCGGCGATCCCCACGCCCGCCTTGGTCGGCTCGCCGCCCTCCGCATCGGGTCGCCCGGTCAGCGACATCAGCCCGCCCATGCCCTGGATCAGGAAATCGTAGCCGGCGCGCGCCGCATAGGGACCGGTCTGGCCGAAGCCGGAGATCGAGCAATAGATCAGCCCCGGATTGAGGGCCTTGAGGTCCTCGTAGCCGAGCCCGCGCCGGGCGAGATCGCCGACCTTGAAGTTCTCGATCAGCACGTCGGCCTTGCAGGCGAGACGGCGCAAGAGGTCCTGGCCCGCAGGCTGTGCGATATCGACAGCGAGCGAGCGTTTGTTGCGGTTGGCGGAGAGATAATAGGCGCTCTCGCGCGTCTCGTTTCCCTGCTTGTCCTTGAGGAACGGCGGTCCCCAGCCACGGGTGTCGTCGCCCGTTCCCGGACGTTCGATCTTCCAGACGGTGGCGCCGAGATCGCCCAGCAACTGCGTGGCGGTGGGGCCGGCGAGAATGCGCGACAGGTCGAGCACGACGAGGCCCGCAAGCGGGCCTCGAGGCGTGTTCTCAGACAGCGGATCGGACGAAGCTACAGTCCCGGAAGAGGTCGTCACCAGCGCGCAAATCCTTTCAAGGGAGGGGAAATCAGCCTGTGGCCCCGCTCCGCCAGCGCACGACGGCACCGCAAACGAGACCGAAGATCAGATGCCCGACCAGCGAGGCCCAGGTCAACTGGATGAACCCGAGAAACGGCGGCAGGCCGGCGATCAGATGCGCCATGACATAGAGCGCGAAGACCCAGAGACCCGCGCCGAACCCGAGCGCGACCACCGGCCAGGGCAGAAACGGAAGGAAGCGATCGGCAATCGGCCTTGCGATGAAGAGATAGCCGAGCGGATAGAAAACGATGCCGACGACGAGGTGTACCGCCTCGGCCAACGCGAAATTGCTGAAGCCGAAGACGGACTGCACAAGTGCCGCCGGCTGCAAGGGGCCGCCGACCCAGTAGGGCGTGACGAAGCGCGCCCAGATCTCCCAGGCGCCATCGGCGAGAAGCCCGGCGAGGATTGCCGTGCCGAGCGTTGCCAGCGTCAGGGGCGGAAACAGGCCGTGCCGCGGCAGGGCGGCGGACGAGAGGGAGGCGGACATGGGCATCTTGGCTCCTGAGGGCGATCCGCCGGACCCGGCGGCGTTGCGGGCGCCGGGTCCCGGTTAATAATCCGGTCCCGACGATTCCACTGTGGGAGCAACGCCCGCTCCGTTCAAATCAACCAAGCGAGACGCACCCTGCCGTCTCGCTCACGCCCGCGTGACCCGCCTCCGGGTCATCCGGAGTCAGGCTTCGGCCTTTTCCAGATCCGGCTCGAAGAAGGCGCGCGGCGGCACGAAGGCGACGCCCAGCGCCGAATGGGCGGAGAGGCGAAGCGGCAGCAGGCATTCCGGCGGCACGGTCTCCTCCGGCAGGCGCCAGAGGCGCGTTGCCAGCGCCAGCCGTCCGACCCACTCGCCCGACGTGCCGAGCGCCAGCGGAACGGCGATCGCCGGTCCGAGGATTACCGGCAGGAGCGGCCAGACGAGCGACGGCGCGAAGACGGCAGCCCATGCGAAGCCGGCAAAGCCGAAGAGCATCTGCGGCCACAGCCGCGAGACGCACAGGCCGAGCGGCAGGGCACGGGTGTCGCGCACCTGCGCGCCCCAGCCCATCGCCTTGCCGAAGGGCAGTCCGGCGACGAAGAGCGATACGGCAACGGCAACGACCGGGGCCATCAGCGCGGCGAAGACGATTTCCGTCAGTGCGCTTGCAACGATCCGCGCCGGTCCGCCGAAGGCCGTGCGTAGCCGCCGGTCGGCAAGGATGTCGATCACCGTCGCAATCTTGGGGGCGAAGATCATCGTCAGGATCACGACGAAAAGCGTGAAGCCGGAGACCTGTTCGAAGCGCACGAGCTCGGCGCCGCCGAAGGCGACGATCGCGGCACCCGTTGCCATGAACAACAACCAGGCCGGCGCGGAGACGAACATCAGGATCGCCAGCACCATCTGCACCCGGCTGGTGGGCAGCAGCCCCGGAAGCCCGAGCAGCTTGAGATACTGGAGGTTGCCCTGGCACCAGCGCAATTCGCGGCGGATGAACTCCAGCGCGTTCGGCGGGTTTTCCTCGAAACTCTCCGTCTCGCGCGGGATCACCCGCACCTCGTAGCCGGCGCGGCGCATCAGCACCGCCTCGACCTGGTCGTGGCTCAGGATCCAGCCCGACAACGGGCCCTTTCCGGGAAGCTTCGGCAGGTGGCACGCCTCGGTGAAGGGCTTCACCCTCAAAATGGCGTTGTGCCCCCAATAGGGACCGCAATCGCCCTGCCACCAGGCGCTGCCGAGCGTGTAGGAGCGCATGCCGAGCCGCATGCCGAACTGGAAGATGCGGGCAAAGGCGCTGCTCGTCGGCATGCCGACCACCAGCGTCTGCAGGATGCCGAGACGCGGATTGGCGTCCATTTTTGCCACCAGATCGACAATCGCCGCACCCGACATGAAGCTGTCGGCGTCGAGCACCAGCGCATAATCGTGGTTGGCGCCCCAGCGGACGCAGAAATCGCGGATGTTGCCGGCCTTGAAGCCCGGATTGTCGTCGCGGCGGCGGTAGACCACCGGCAGGACATGGGCCCAGCGGTCGGCCAAGGCGGCGAAAACGGCGTCTTCCTTGGCGGCGATCTCGGGCCGGTCGGTGTCGCTCAGCACATAGAGCGTGAAGCCGGCGGCATGCGGCGTGCGCGACAGATCGCCAAGCATGGCGTCGAGATGGACGGCGACCTGGTCGACGTCCTCGTTGCGGATGCAGGACAAAATGGCGGTGGACGAGCGGCTCGACACGGAGGTGTCGCCCTCGGCGATCGGGCAGACATGCGCGACCGGATCGCGCCGGGTGCGCATCAGCGTCAGGCCGATGACCGCGTTCCAGAAGCCGATCGCGGTCCACGGCAGGGTCAGCAGGAAACAGCCGACCATCAGCGCTTCCGCCCAGCTCACGCCGTCGCCGGAAAAGCTGACGACAAGAAGCGCGGTGAGCGCGGCGATCGTGCCAAGGACGAGGGTCGCGAAGACCGCACG
This sequence comes from Paracoccaceae bacterium, assembly GCA_002709505.1. Lineage (GTDB taxonomy): Bacteria > Pseudomonadota > Alphaproteobacteria > Rhizobiales > Stappiaceae > Stappia. The sequence goes on from PARB01000078.1 coordinate 33,769, forward strand.
GCGAACGGCCAGACGGCGCGCATCAACGGGCGTGTGCGGCGCACCCGAAGCGGGGGCCTGGGAGGCGGCGCCAAGCCCGGACGGGTCCGGCGTCAGAAAATTCGGACGGTGCTTTTGAAACATACAACGACCTTTGCACATATAAGTATGACGGCCCCCGATGCGGCAGCCGATCCGTTGGGCTATACGTTGCGCGCGACTGAGGAGGATTTGTGACGCACCGCACAATCACAAAAATATTTCCGTGCGAAACGCGGGCCTTGTGGTCGGTGGGCCCTGGCCGCATGGCGCTTCGCAGTGCAACCGTGCCCGCGCCGGGTCCCGGCGAGGTCTGCGTTGCCGCGCGCTTCAGCGGCGTCAGCCCGGGGACCGAACGGCTGGTGCTTTCGGGCAAGGTGCCGGAGAGCGAATGGAGCCGCATGCGCGCACCGTTCCAGGAGGGCGACTTTCCCTTTCCCGTCAAATACGGCTATGCCGGCGTCGGCGAGATCGTCGCCGGTGCCCCCGAGCGGCTGGGCGAGACCGTCTTCGTGCTCCATCCCCATCAGTCCCTCTATTGCGTTCCGGCCGAGGCCGCGCTGCCGCTGCCCGACGGCGTTCCGGCCGCGCGCGGTATCCTCGCGGCCAATATGGAAACCGCGCTCAACGGGTTATGGGACGGCGGCGCCTCACCGGGGGATCACATTGCCGTGGTCGGCGGCGGCATCATCGGCCTGCTCGTCGCCCATCTGGCCGCGCGCATTCCCGGCACGAAGGTCACCGTCGTGGACGTCGATCCGGCGCGCGAAGCACGCGCGCGCGCCCTCGGCGCCGGCTTCGCCACGCCCGATGCGGCACCGGAAGACCAGGACCTCGTCTTTCACGCCAGCGGCCACCCGGACGGGCTCGACACCGCGCTTTCGCTGGCCGGAATAGAGGCCCGCGTGGTGGAAATGAGCTGGTACGGAACCACACCTGTCACGGCAACGCTCGGCGGGGCGTTCCACAGCCGCCGGCTGACGCTGCGCTCCAGCCAGGTCGGTCGTGTTCCGGCCGAGCGGCAGGCGCGCTGGAGCTACAGCCGCAGACTGTCGACAGCGCTTTCACTTTTGCGTGAACCAGCGCTCGATGCCCTGATTTCGCCGCCGGTCCCGCTGACAGAGGCGCCGGAGCGCATCCCCGCGCTGCTTGGTCCCGAGGGTGGCGGGCTGATGCCGCTGATCTCCTACGACACCCCCGCAGACATCGCCTGACGACCCGGTTTTCCCCGACGTTTCTGGAGTATCCCAATGCACAGTGTTGAAGTTCGCGACCACATCATGATCGCCCATTCCTTCAAGGGCGAGGTTTTCGGGCCGGCGCAGAAGATGCATGGCGCCACCTTCGTGGTCGACGCGGCCTTTCTTGCCCGCGATCTTGACGAGAACGGCATCGTCATCGACATCGGCCGCGCCCACGAGGTGCTGAAGGAAACGCTGGCGCCGTTGAACTTCCAGAACCTCGACGAGGTGCCGGAGTTCAAGGACAAGAACACCACGACCGAATTCCTGACCCGCTACATCTTCGACAAGCTCGCCGCTGCCGCCCGCGCCGACCGGCTGGGCCGTCCAGGCAGCGAACTGCATGCGATCCGTGTCACCCTGCATGAATCCCATGTCGCGCGGGCCTGGTACGAAGCGGACATCTGATGAGTGCCGCCGCGTCCGCGCTGACGTTTCTCTATCCCGGCGAGTTGTCGACGCCGACCGGCGGCTATCTCTACGACCGCGCGCTGATCGCAGCGCTTCAGCGCGCGGGAACGAGTGTCGAGACACGCTCGCTCGGCCCCGGCTATCCGGCCCCCTCGCCGGAGGTGCGCGCTGCGGCCGCCCGGATGTTGGCGGAGATACCCGACGGACGGCTCACCGTGATCGACGGGCTGGCCTGCGGCGTGATGGCCGAGGAGCTTGCCCCCCATGCCGGACGCTTGCGGCTCGTTTCGCTGCTGCATCATCCGCTCGGACACGAAAGCGGACTGGACGAAGCGGTCGCCCGCGCGCTGATCGCGGCGGAACGCGCTGCCCTTTCCCATGTCCGCCATGTGGTAACCACGAGTGCAGCGACCGCACGCTCGGTGCGCGAGACCTTCGGCATCGCGGCGCAGGCCGTCAGCGTCGTCGAACCGGGCCTTGAGGTCACGGCGGACGCCGGTCCGAAACGTCCGGACAACGGTTCCAGCCCGCTCAGACTGCTCAGCGTCGGATCTCTGATCCCGCGCAAGGACCATGCGACGCTGCTCGAGGCGTTCAGCCGGCTCGCGCCGCGACACGTGCGGCTCGACATCGCCGGCAGCGCGGATCTCGATCCCGCCCATGCGCGGGAGTTGCGCGCGCTGGTTGGCCGGCTCGGTGTGGACGATCGGGTGAGCCTGCATGGCGCGCTGCCGCGCGAGGCCCTCGACGCGCTTTACCGGGCGGCGGATCTCTTCGTGCTGACGACCCGCTACGAGGGCTACGGCATGGCCTTCGTCGAGGCGATGGCCCACGGGCTGCCGGTGGTCGCCACCGGCGCAGGCGCAGTGCGCGACACGGTCCCGGATACGGCCGGCCTGGTTTTGCCCGTCGGCGACGTCGCGGCGGTCGCCGATGCTCTTGCCCGACTTGCCGACACGCCGCAAGATCGCCACACGCTGTCGCTTGGCGCGCGCGCGCATGTCGCGGGCCTGCCCGGCTGGGACGCGCAGGCCATTCGGTTCCTGGATATCTTGAAAGGGATAGAGCAATGAGCGGATTTTCAGGCGACTGGCTGTCGGCGCGCGAACCCGTCGACCTGCGGGCGCGCAATGCAACCGTCCGCGACGCCTTTCTCACTCATCTTGCCGTGCGCAAGGGCTCCGACCCGACGCGTCCGCTGGTGCTGCTCGACCTCGGCGCGGGCACCGGCGCGACGCTTCGCGCGCTTGCGCCCCATATCGCGGCACCTCAGGCCTGGCGGCTCGCCGAACACGATCCGGCGCTGATCGCCCGCGCCCGCGCGCTGATCGGCGAGGAGCAGACGCATATCGAGATCGTCGAGGCGGATCTCGCGGCGGGCGTGCCCGAGGCGCTGCTTGAGGGCGTCGACGGAGTCACCACCTCCGCGTTTCTCGATCTCGTGTCGGCGGGATGGGTCTCCGCCTTCGCCCGCCAGCTGGCGGCACGGCGACTGCCGTTCCTGGCGATGCTGACCTACGACGGGCGCCTGTCGCTCGACCCGGCCGACCCTCTCGACGAGAGCATCCGCGAGGCGATGAACGCGCATCAGCGTGGCGACAAGGGCTTCGGCGCGGCCCTTGGACCGCAGGCGCCCGATCTCACCCGCGAGGTGTTCCAGGAGGTCGGCTTCCGGGTGGTCGAAGGGCCTTCGGACTGGGAGGCGGAGCCGGACGAAGAGGCGTTCCAGTCGATGCTGGTCGACGGCTGGGTGGAGGCTGCCCGCGACATGGCGGCCGATATGGCAATCGATGCCGACGCGCTGTCACGCTGGCACGAGCGCCGGCGCGGAGAAATCGCCGCGCGGGCGCTCGTCACCCGGGTCGGGCATCGCGATCTCGCCGCCCTGCCGGTGTAGCCGGTCGGGTCAGGCCTTCTCGATGGCGCAGGCAATGCCCTGACCGACGCCGATGCACATGGTCGACAGGGCCCGGGTTCCGCCGCGCAGCGACAATTCCAGCGCCGCCGTGCCGACGATGCGCGCGCCCGACATGCCAAGCGGATGGCCGAGTGCAATCGCGCCGCCGTTGGGGTTCACATGCGCGCAATCGTCGCCAAGCCCCAGCTCGCGCAGCACTGCAAGCCCTTGCGCGGCGAAGGCCTCGTTCAGCTCGACAACGTCGAAATCGGAAATCGACAGGCCAAGCCGCGCCATCAGCTTGCGCGACGCGGGAACCGGACCGATGCCCATGACGCGCGGCGGCACGCCCGCCGCCGCACCGCCGACGACCCGCGCGATCGGCGTCAGCCCATAGGCCTTCACCGCCTCTTCCGAGGCGATCAGCAGCGCCGCCGCACCGTCGTTCACGCCCGACGCATTGCCGGCCGTCACCGAGCCGCCGTCGCGGAACGGGGTCGCGAGCTTGGCGAGCTTCTCCACCGTGGTGCCGGCCCGCGGATGCTCGTCCTGCTCGACAATCACCGGATCGCCCTTGCGCTGCGGGATCGTCACCGGAGTGATTTCCTGCGCCAGGCGACCGTTTTCCTGGGCCGCGACGGCGCGTTCCTGCGAGCGCACGGCGAAGGCATCCTGGTCGGCGCGCGCGATCGCATAGTCGGCAGCCACGTTTTCCGCCGTCTCGGGCATGGAATCGATGCCGTACTGCTTTTTCATCACCGGATTGACGAAGCGCCAGCCGATGGTCGTGTCATGGATTTCCGCCTTGCGCGAGAACGCCGTATCGGCCTTGGGCATGACGAAGGGTGCGCGCGACATGCTCTCGACGCCGCCGGCGATCATCAGATCCGCCTCGCCGGTGCGCACGGCCCGCGCGGCCATGATCACCGCGTCCATTCCCGAGCCGCACAGGCGGTTGACCGTGGTGCCCGGCACCTCGACCGGAAGACCCGCCAGGAGGGCAGCCATGCGCGCCACGTTGCGGTTGTCCTCGCCCGCCTGGTTGGCGCAGCCGTAGATCACATCATCGACCCGCGCCCAGTCGACACCGGCATTGCGCGCCATCAGCGCACGGATCGGTGCGGCCCCCAGGTCATCGGCGCGCACCGCGCTCAGCGCTCCGCCGAACCGGCCGATGGGCGTGCGGATGTAATCGACGATATAGGCATGGCGCATTGCGAAGCCCCTCCCGCGGGCAAAATTTTAAACCTAAAGCGTTTTCGGCGACACGAACCGCCGCGTCAACGCCTGACCTCCCCCATATAATAATTGAACGACCGGACGGTCAACGAATTCGCGCGTGGGTCCCTCCGGTGCGACGCGCCGGCTTGCGATTTTCCATGCATTCCCGAAAGCTTTCGGTTAACCTTACCAATAACATAATGTCTTTTGTTCAACGACTTCAGATATTGTCAATACACTTGTGGGATACGTGCTCCATCAGAACCGAAACAAGAAAACCAAAAAGTCGACTGCGAATAACAGGAGAAGTGTCATGTCCGCTGTTGAAGCCATTCGCTCAATTGTCGCCAAACACGGCAAGCTGCCGGTGGATGTCGCAACATTGCAGGACGATGCGGATCTCTACGCCGCCGGTCTGTCGTCCTTTGCCTCGGTGCAGCTGATGCTCGCCATCGAGGAGCATTTCGATATCGAGTTCCCGGAAGACCGGCTGAACCGCAAGACGTTTTCCAGCATCAAGGCGATCGCCGAGGTCGTCACGGAGCTGAGCGAAGATCAGCAGGCCGCATGATGAACATCCACGCCCACACCCCGAACATCGAGCTGACGGCGCGCGCGCGCCGCGTGGCGGCGGTCGCCGCAAGTCATGCCGACAGCGTCGACCGCGACGGACGCTTCCCGGCGGAAGCCGTCGAGGCGATGCGCACGGAACGGCTGATGGGCGTGCAGATCCCGACCGCCTTCGGCGGCGAGGGTGCCTCCACGGCCGAGATCGCCGAAATCTGCTCCATCCTCGGCCAGGCGTGTTCCGCCTCCGCGATGGTCTTCGCGATGCATCAGATCAAGGTGTCGAGCCTCGTCACCCACGGCGGCGACGATGCCTGGCACCAGGGCTTCATGGCGCGGGTCGCCGGCGAGCAGCTGCTGCTTGGATCGGCCACCACGGAAGGCGGCATCGGCGGCAACATGCGCAATTCCATTTGCGCCATCGAGGTCGACGGCGACACCTGCCGGCTTGAGAAGAACGCCACCGTGATTTCCTACGGCGACCAGGCCGACGCGATCCTGATCACCTCGCGCAGCCACGCCGATGCGGCGGCAAGCGACCAGGTGCTGACCGTCTTCCTCAAGGACCAGTACACGCTGGAAAAGACCCACGTCTGGGACGCGCTCGGCATGCGCGGCACCTGTTCCGACGGCTATGTGTTCAAGGGCGAGGCGCCTGCGGTGCAGATCCTGCCGCGCCCCTTTGCCGAGATCGCCGCGCAGTCCATGCTCGCCCACGCCCATATCCTGTGGAGCGCGGTGTGGTACGGGATCGCGGCCGATGCCTTTGCCAAGGCCCAGGCCTTCGTGCGGGCGGCCGCGCGCAAGTCGCCCGACATGACCCCGCCGGGCGCGCTGCGCGTCGCGGAAGCCTCCAGCCTGCTCCAGGGAGTCAAGGCCAGCATCGTGGCCGCGCTCGAGATGTATGAGGCCGCACGCGAGAACGAGGACAAGCTGTCGTCGATGAGTTTCTCGGTCGCGATGAACAACCTCAAGATCGCGAGTTCGCAGACGATCCTGACGATCATCAATCACTGCATGCTGATCTGCGGCATCCTTGCCTACAAGAACGGCACGCCGTTCAGCCTCGGCCGGCATCTGCGCGACGCGCATTCGGCGCAGCTGATGATTTCCAACGACCGCATTCTCGGCAACACGTCGAACATGCTCTTGATCCACAAACAGGACACCAGCCTTCTGGGCTGAGGAGAGGAACAGGACCATGGACATGCAAACGTCCCTGCTCGACCGGCTGTTTTCCGCCGGGCTGCTGATCGACACCGGCGTCGACGGGCTTTATGGCCGCGGCGGCGCCTTCGAGGATGTGATCGCCCGCTTCGAGGCGCTGATCGGCCGGCACGCACCGGATGCGACGCCGGAAGTGATCCGCTTTCCGCCGGGCATGAACCGCGCCCACTTCGAGGGTTCGGGCTACATGAAGAGCTTCCCGCAGCTCGCCGGTACGGTGCACAGCTTCTGCGGCTGCGAGCTCGACCACATGAACCTGCTGCAGTGCATTGCTGAAGGCGGCGACTGGACGGAAGGTCAAAAGGCGACCGACATCGTGCTGACGCCGGCGGCCTGCTATCCGCTCTATCCCACGATCGCCAAGCGCGGCCCGTTGCCCGAGGGCGGCGGTCTTTTCGACCTGCAGTCCTATTGCTTCCGTCACGAGCCGTCGAAGGACCCGGCGCGCATGCAGCTCTTCCGCATGCGCGAGTTCGTGCGCATCGGCACGCCGGACGAGGTGATGGCCTTTCGCGAGGACTGGATGGAACGCGGCGCGAAGCTGATCGAGGCGGTCGGCCTGGACGTCGAACTCGACACCGCCAACGATCCCTTCTTCGGCCGCGCCGGCAAGATGATGGGCAACAGCCAGCGCGAACAGAAGCTGAAGTTCGAGCTGCTGATCCCGGTCACCTCCGCCGCAAACAAGACCGCCTGCCTGAGCTTCAACTATCACCAGGACCATTTCGGCGCCACCTGGGGGCTGGAAACGGCCGACGGCGAGGTTGCCCATACCGCCTGCGTCGGCTTCGGGCTGGAGCGCATCGCGCTCGCGCTCTTCGCCAAGCACGGACTGGACACGGCAGACTGGCCGGCGGACGTGCGCGCCGCACTCTGGGGTTGACGGGGCGTTGCGACATGTTTGAAACCCTCGCCGCCCTCGATCCGCAGAACTATGCGCCGCATCCCCTGCATGACGCGGAACGCATCTGGCCGGAAACCAACTGCTACATCGACCTGTGGATCGAGACGTTGCATGCGCTGGGTCTCGAGCCCGAGGCCATGCTCGGCTTCACGCTGACCCAGGATTTCGAGGGCGACCAGTTCACCTTCTTCAAGGTGCCGCTGGAAGACCTCGAGACGCTTTATGGCATCCGCGCCCAGGAACTGGCGATCTACGAGCCGACCGAAGCCCACGTCGCGACCCAGATCGCGCGCGGCCGGCTGTGCCTCGTCGAGGTCGACAGCTACTTCCTGCCCGATACGCCGGGCGTCAGCTATCGGCTTGAACACGGCAAGACCACGGTGGCGATCACCGCGCTCGACGCCCAAGCCCGCACGATGCGCTACTTCCACAACGGCGGCTTCTTCGCGCTTGAGGGCGAGGATTTCGACGGCGTGTTTCAGCGCGGCGACCACGCGCAGGCCCTGCCCTTCCTGCCCTACACGGAGTTCGCCAAGTTCCCGGCGAAAGCGCCCGCCCCGCAAGCGCGGCGGGCCGAGGCGCTGAGGCTGTTGCGGGTCCACTACGGGCGCCGTCCGACGGCCAATCCCTTCACCGCCTATGCCGAGACCTTCGCCGCCGACATCGAGGCGTTGAGCGAACGGCCGTTCGACGTGTTCCACAAATACGCCTTCAACACGCTGCGGCAGGCGGGGGCGAATTTCGAACTGGCCGGCACCCATCTCGACTGGCTGGCGCCGGACGGCGCATTCGCCGCACCGGCGGACGCCGCCCGCGAGATCGCCACGACCTGCAAGAGCCTGCAGTTCCAGCTCGCCCGTGCGCTCGCCCGCAAGAAGTTCGACAAGCTCGGCGAGGGGCTCCAGCCGGCGGCCGCCGCCTGGGACCGGCTGATGAGCGACCTTGGCCCTGCCCTTGCCCGTTCATCGGCGGATCATCCGCAGGCGCAAGCAGGCATCCGCGCCGCCTGATCCTCTGGCGTGACGTGAGAGTTCCCATGATCGATCCCTGCCTTCTCGACCCGTCGGACGACCTGCTCGCCGGGATCGACTGGGACATGACCGTGACCGAGGCAAGCGCCTGGGCGACGCCGGCCGATTGCACCGCCGACGCCGATTGGCACCCGGCCCCCGTGCCCGGCACGGCCGCCGGCGCGCTCGCCGACGCCGGGCTGTTTTCCCTCGACGCACCGACGCCCTTGCACGATCGCGACGTGTGGTATCTCGCCCATGTCGAGGTTCAAGAACCCGGTGCCTACCGGCTGATCGCGCCGGGTCTTGCGACCGTGTGCGAGGCCTGGTTCGACGGCGAGCCGGTGCTGATTTCCGACAGCATGTACGCCCGCCACGAGATCCGGCTCGATCTCGACGGTCCGGGCGATCTCATGCTGTGCTTCCGCGCCCTCGCCCCGCATCTGGAGCGAAAAGGTCCCCGCGCGCGCTGGCGCACGCAGCTTGCAAACCACGCGGGCCTCAGGCTGATGCGCACGACGCTGCTGGGTCATATGCCCGGCTGGTGTCCGGACGTGCATGCCGTCGGCCCCTGGCGCGGCCTGCATCTCGTTGCGGAAGGGTCCGTGCGGGTCGAGGATTTCGCGATCGAGGCCACGCTCGGCGAGGACGGCACGGGTCGGCTCAGGGTCGCCCTGCGGCTGCCGGGCGCCCCCGGAGACACGCCCCCTGTCCTGCATTGCGCCGGCTGGGAGGCCCCGCTCGACAAGGCCGACGACGGCCTGTGGTCGGCGGACATGCTGCTGCCCGGCATCGAGGCCTGGTGGCCGCACACCCATGGCACGCCGCATCTTCATGCGCTGACGCTGCGCACCAGAACGGGCGAGATCGCGCTGGGACGCACCGGCTTCCGCCGCATCGAGGTCGACCGAGGCGGGGATGGCGACGGCTTCGCGCTCAAGATCAACGGCGAGCGGATCTTCTGCCGCGGCGCGGTCTGGACCAATGCCGACATCCTCAGGCTGCCGTCGACCCGCGAAAGCTACCGCCCGTGGCTGGAGCGCGCCCGTGACGCGCATATGAACATGCTCAGGATCGGCGGCACGATGGCGCCCGAAGCGCCTGCCTTCCATCAGCTTTGCGACGAGTTCGGCATTCTCGTCTGGCAGGACCTGCCGTTTGCGAATTTCGATTATCCGGCGAAGGACGAGAGCTTCGTCGCCGCCGTGCGCGACGAAACGCGCGGCCATCTGCGCGCGACCCAGGCCTCGCCGAGCCTTGCCGTCGTCTGCGGCGGCAGCGAGATGTATCAGCAGGCCGCGATGCTGGGGCTTCCCGAAAGCCGCTGGCGCGGTCCGCTTACCGAAGAGATCCTGCCCGAGGTCGTGCGCGAGATCCGCCCTGACGTCGCCTATGTGCCGAATTCTCCGTGTGGCGGGACGATGCCGTTTTCTCCCGATGCCGGGATTGCCCATTACTACGGCGTCGGCGCCTACCTGCGCCCGCTTGAGGACGCGCGGCGCGCAAATGTGCGCTTCGCCGCCGAGTGTCTCGCCTTTGCAAATATCCCCGATGGCGATCCGCAGACCCTGCCCGGCGGGAACGCACCGGGCCACGACCCGGCCTGGAAAAAGGGCGTTGCGCGCGACCGGGGCGTCGGATGGGACTTCGAGGATGTGCGCGATCACTATGTCGAGACGCTCTACGACGTCTCGCCCGCGAAACTGCGCCACGGCGATCCGCAGCGCTGGCTCGACCTCGGGCGGGCGGCCGTTGCCGAGGTGATGGAGGCGACCTTCGCGGAATGGCGCCGGCCGGGATCGTCCTGCGCCGGAGCGCTGGTGTGGACCTTCCAGGACCTCGCGCCGGGTGCCGGCTGGGGCGTCGTTGCTCACGACGGGCGGCCGAAGTCCGCCTGGCATGCGCTGAAGCGCGCGTTCCGACCGCTCGGCCTCGCGCTCACCGACGAAGGCACCAACGGCCTTGCGATCCATGTGGTGAACGACACGGCCGAGGAGCAGGCGCTGCGCCTCGACCTCACCTGCCTGCGCGACGGCCGGCTGGCGGTTGCCTCCGGCACCAAGGACCTGGTGCTCGCCCCGCGCGAGGCGCGCACGATCGCCGCCACCGACCTGATCGGCGCCTTCTTCGATGTGACATATGCCTTCCGCTTCGGCCCGCCGTCGCATGACTGCACCCATGTCCGGCTTTCCACAGCCGACGGCACCACGCTCGACGAGGCTTTCCACTTCCCTCTCGGCCGCCCTGCCGCAGCGCGGGGCGCCCTCATCGGCGCAACGCTGGACCGGGACGCGGACGGAACGGACGTGCTGGTGCTGGAAACGGACCGGGTGGCGCAATCGGTCTCGGTGGAGGACGCGGCGCTCGAGCCGGAGGACAACTGGTTCCACCTTGCGCCCGGCCGGGCGAAGCGGATCAGGCTGACGCCGCGCCCCGACAGCGAGGCCCCGGCCCGGCCATCCGGCCTGGTGCGCGCGCTCTACGCCGACGCGATCCCCTATTCGGCGGCCTGACGGATCACCGCATCCGGCTCACGGGCCGCCTGCTCCAGAAGGTCGACAAGCTCCCGGCGCGCGACGCGCTGGGTCAGGTTGTGGTCGGCGTCGGCGAGCTCGACCATGGTGATGTTCGGATAGGCGGCATAGCGGCGAAGATCCTTGCCAAAGAAGACCGGCAGCTGGTCAAGTCCGGGATCGCCGTCGCTGAAGACAAGACGGACCTCGACGCCCCGCTCGCGTAGGGTCGCGAGATTGGCATGCACCCTGGCATAGAGCCTGGAAAACGGCGCAAGGCCGAACAGCCAGGGCGCGAAATCGCGCTCCGCGCGGCGGAGCCCGCGCCGAACGAGCGAGCGCGCCAGCGCAACCGCATTGGTCTGGCCGCTCAAGACCCGCTTCCATTTGTCCGCGTTCAGCATCTTGCGACCGTAGTCGACCGCCGAGGTATGACCGAAGCGCAGAACCTCGGCGACATCGTCGCGCGGATCCCAGAGGAAGCGCTGGAGGTTGACCGCAATCACCTTGCGCGCGCGCGCATCGGCAACCGCGCCGTTCAGCGCGAGATAGGCGCCGCTGCAGGTGCCGGTGACAACGGCGCCGGCGTCGAACCCATGGGCCTCCACCACGTCGAGGGCGGCGGCGAGATCCGCAAGCTGGCACGGGTGATAATGCACGATCGGCGGGCCGCCGGCCTGGGGGCGGCTGTCGCCAATGTCGGCGAGGTCGATGCGCAGCGAGGCGATGCCACGCCCGGCGAGCGCCCGTGCCGCCTCGGCCGCGCCGCGCGCCCAGCCGGCCCGCGGTGTTGCGCCGGAATTGAGAAAGACCACCGGACGTGCGCCGGGCAGACGCTCGATCGGCTCGCACCAGATGCCGACCAGATTGCCCTGCGGCCCAAAGGCAAGCGGCGTTTCATGCGCGCCGCCTGCAAGCCGAAGGTCGGTGCCCCCCACCGACGCGAGCGACACGCCGACCGTGCGCGGCGGGAGGATGCGCACCAGCCATCCGACCAGCCGGTCGAAATCCGCCTGCGGACAGACCGAGGCGGTCGGGTCGCTCATCAGCTCGTCATAGCCGGCAAAGACATGCCTCTCGCCGGTGTGCCCGGCGGACGCAGCCTTGCCGAACGCCTCTTCCATCGTCTTGCCCGACCGATGCAGCACGAAGGCCGGCGGCAGATCCGCAAGCCCGGCAAGGCCGGCGACATCGAGCGCACGAATTTCCTCCGCCAGCCGCTCGCCAAGGCCGAGCCCGCCGATGGAGATCATTTCCCCGGACGCGCAGGCGGGCGCGGCACCGGTGATCTCGCCGATCATCGCCGCACGCGCCTGAAGCTCGCGCAGATAGGTGCGCCCCTTCACCACGGGAGCGAGAAGGGCGAGCGCCACCGGGGCCTGGCGTCCGTCCGCCACCGCCTTGAGCGCAAGCGTGGCACCGAGACCGAGGCCGAGCAGGACGATCTCCTCCACGCCGGGAAGCTGCCGCACCGCGGTACAGGCCGCATCCAGCGCCGCCTCATAGCGGGCAAGACCCTCGACATCGGCAGCAGAGCCGGCTGCATCGCCCGTGCCGGGCCAGTCGAACCGCAGCGCCGGATAGCCGGCGGCCGCGAGCTGGTCGGCCAGGAGGCGCATCGACCGGCGGGCGCACAGATCCTCATAGCCCCAGGCGCCGGCGATCACGACGCCGACCGCCCCTTGCGCGGGGTGCAGGACGGCAAAAGTTCCGGACACGACGAGCGGACGGAGAGCGTCCTCCCACTCCCCTTCAAGCCGCGGATTCGCTGCGTTCGACGTCATGGTCTTGTCCTCACGGCCGGGCGAGCGCCGGACAGGTCTTTTCGGCCGGCGTGCGCCGCGCGATCAGGCGCGAAATCGCCACCATCTGCGGGCGGTCGAGACCGTCTTCCGGCTGCACCGACAGGGGATACTCGCCCCACCAGTCGCCCGCCGCCCAGATTGCCCAGCCGGCCCAGACGTCCGGCCGGTCGTTGAGATAACCGACCATGCGCACAAGCCCCTCGTAGCAATCGGGCCGGGCATGGCCGCCGAACTCGCCGAGGAAGGCGGCAGTGCCGGTTTCCTCCAGCCATTCCGTCAATCGCTCGATGGCGGTCATTGCATCGTCGACGCGGCTGCAGGCGGTCTTCGTTCCGGAAAAATCGTCGTCCATATACTGGTGAACGTCGAAGATGTAGCGGTCCATCGGATCGACCACGCCTTTGAGAACCTCGGCGTTGGAGCCGCCCGGCTGGTCGTCGAACCAATGCGACGCGCCGGTCCAGATCGTGCCCGGCACCATGACCAGATTGTCGGCGCCCGCCTCCCGGATCGCGGCGACCGCCGCATTGACCGAGGGCAGCCAGTCGCGCGCCGCGATGAAGGCCGGTTCGTTCATCAGCAGGAAGACGACATCCGAACGCCCCTTGTAGCGGCTCGCCAGCCGGCCCCAGAAATCGGCGAATGCGGAAGCCGGAACCGCATCGCTGCCGATGAAGGCATCGCGGTACTTCGCGTAATTGTGGGGATCGAGAATGACGGTCAGACCCATGCCGGTCGCCGTGGCGACCGTCTCGTCGATCAGGGCGAGTTCGCTGTCGGCAAGCGGCGCGTTCAGCCGCGGCTGCAGGCGCTCCCAGCGAAACGGCAGGCGCACCGCGTTCATGCCCTTGGCGCGCAGATAGGCAAGCGTCTCCCGGGACGGGTAGATGTAGGTCTTGGCATGAACGCCCGGCAGGTCACCAAATTCGGCGCCAGCCACATTCGCCCCGCGCAGGCACTCCGCTCCCGCCGGGCTCACCGAAAGGGCCAGGACGAGCGGCAGGACCGCGGCAAAGGCGGCCCGCCTGCGAGCGGAGGACCTTGCATCAGGAGCGCGCATGGGAGCTTCCCTTGTCCTGGCCAAGGCCCGCGGCGGACGCGGCACCGCCGCCGTCACCGCCACGATTGCGCCAGACCCCGAAGATCGCGGTCGCCATGTTGTCGACCTGCCAGTGCCGCATGACCCAGCGACGCGACAGCAGATGCACGATCACCAACTGCGCCCAGCCGGCGATGGCGACGCCGTCGAGACCGAAGTGACGCCCGAGAAAATACAGCAGGCCGGCATAAAGGATGAAGACGAGGCTGCGCATGCGCAGCAGATAGGATTCGCCGCCGCCGATCATCGTCAGCCAGGTGCCGGGACCGAAGAAGGCGTGGCTGATCGCCGCCAGCGACAAGAGCACCAACACGTCGAAATGCGGAACGAAGGCGGGATCGAACATGTAGAGGATGTAGGGCCCCAGGAAATAGAGCATCACGCCGCCGATTGCCGCCAGCGCGAAGCTGCCGGCAGAGAGCATCGCCACCAGTTTCTGGGCCCCCGGGCGGTCGTCTTCCTGGAATTTCGCCGAGATCAACGGAATGCCGACCGTGTCAATGGCCAGCACCGGCAGGGTCAGCAGCATCGCGATGCGATAGGCGACGAAATAGAAGGCGGCGACCTCCAGCCCGATGGTGATGCCGATCAGGATCGTTTCCAGATAGGAGGACGCGGCGTTGAAAAAGCCGTTTGCGCTGAAGTTGAGCGTCTCCGCATTCCAGCGCCGCCAGGGCACGCTTTCCCGCGTCGGCGCCGAGCGGGACAGAAAGCCGAGCCCCTCCTGGCGAACGAAGACGACCGCCTGATAGCCGACCATCAGGAACAGCAGACCCGTGACGATCTCGGTCGCGGCCGCACCGCTTACGAGCAGGCCCGCATAAGCGAGCGCCGGCAGGGTGACCGCCGACAACAGCCGCCACAGGTTCTCGCGCGGAACCAGCGCCATCACGATCTGCCCATGGATGCGGAAGTAGTTCTGGAGGTATTCGCTCAAGGTGAAGACCGCACCGAACAGAAGCGCGATCGGGAGCGAATTGTAGGGTTCCGCCAACCGGTCGGAGAAGATCCAGATCACCAAAGCAGCCAGGAGCTGAACGCCGGTGCCGAAAGCCAGCCAGATCGCGTTGACGAAGAAGATGGCCTGATTGCTGTCGCCGGGGACATGCGCCTTCAGCCGGAAATGTTTCACCAGCAAAACCGGCTGCCCGAGAACGAAGATCAGTCCGAGCGAGGTGCCGACCGAGAACAGAAAGATGTAGAGACCGTACTCGGCGGTATCCAGCGCGTGGCTGGCCCCGAACAGCGCCGCGAAGCTCAGAACCGTGCTGCCGAAACGGCTGAACAGCGACCAGAACAGCCGCTTGATGTTGCCGCGCGCGGCATAGGCCAGAAGCCGTTTCATCTGGCCGCCTCCCGCAGGTCACGAGATACCGGCCCGCCATGGCGCGCAAGGGTTTGCGAGAGCGCGGTTTCCAGCAAGGTGCACACCGACGGTTCGAGATAGTCCTGGGCCGCCGTCAGCGCGCCGCGCGACAGCTGCGCGTAGATCTCCGGCGATGCGGCGATCCGTTCGATGCAGGCCGCAAGGGCAGCCGCGTCGCCGGCGGGCGTGTGATATCCGTTGATGCCGTCCTCGATGTTTTCCGCGACGCCGCCGATGTCCGTCGAGATGACCGGCACCGCATGGGAGAACGCCTCGATGGTCGCCCGGCCGAACGCCTCGCGGCCGATGGTCGGATAGACCAGAAGGTCAACCTGCGGAAAGAATTCGGCCGGCGTCGTCCAGCCGAGGAAGCTGGTGCGCTCCGGCGGGAACAGCGCCCGCGTTTCTTCCGCGAAACCGTCGCGGCCGGTGCCGCCGATGACGAATTCGACATTGCCTTCAGCAGTCAGCAGGCGCGCCGCCTCCGCGAGCACGCCGAACCCCTTGAACCGGGTCTGGACGCCGAGAAAGCCGACACGCAACGGACGGCCGGCGGAAAGGCTGCGCGGCGCGGTCGCGTGCACCGCGTCAATCACCGCGGGAACACGGTATGGGGTCGCGCGCGGGAAATACCCCTGGTCGATATGCCGCTGGACGATGTCTCGGGATTCGCCGATCACGGTATCGACAAGGCGCGAGAACTGGCGGCGACCGAAGGATCCGGCATAGCAACTGGCACATTGGGTGCGGCAGTTCTCCCCGTCGCGCTGCATGACGCCGTTCCAGCACATCATGAACGCGCTGAAGATCGTGTGCGCGACCGGAATGCCGGCGGCGCGCGCCGCGGCCCAGGAGGCGACATTGATGTTCTCGATGCTGACCGTCAGCATGATGTCCGGCCGGAAATCGGCGATCTCCCGGCGCATGGCGAGAAACGCGCGCGGATTGCCGTTTTCCAGCGCGTGCCAGACGAGTTTCTTCCAGACCGGGCGGGGGGTATAATAGTCCCAGTAGATGTTGAGACTGGGGATGCGGTGGACCGGAACGCCCTCGAAGGTCTCGTGCCGCTCTTCATCGGCGACATTGACGACGCGCACCTCGTGGCCGGCCGCGACCAGCATCTTCGCCAGCAACAGTGAGGAAACCGGTCCTCCCCCGTCGGCGAAGGGCGGGAACGCGGCGCAGGGCATCAATATGCGCATGGGTGTTCGGGTATCCTCAGTCGGTTTCCACAAGGCAGGGGTTCGGCAAGGCAGGGGGCGCCCGGGCGGGCGGCGCGAGCCTGCCGACGATCCCGGAACCAATAGCCCGGGACATCTTAACCCGGCGTGTGCCGAAGCGGTAAACCGGCGCTCAGGCGTAAAAAACGTTCAATGGGCTTAACCGGACCTTTCCCCAAAGCGATAGACGGAGTCGGCGGGCCCGTTCACAATTGCTTAACCAAACCGGCAATCGCTGGTCGGCGGGGCGAAACTTCAACCTGTCGTTCACGCGCGGCAGCTAGCGTGCAAGAGGTCCGGCGCCGTTTGCACGGTTCGGGCCAATACCGCAAACCGGCCCGACGGGCCGCAACAGGACTTATTGCAGGACGCATGGGTGCGCAACCGACCACCACGCCCAGATTGAGCCCGACGGACCGCTTGAAGCGCCGCGTCAAGACGCTCGGATTGCGCGTTCTGTCGGCAAGCGGCGCGACCCGTCTGGTCGCCCGTCGCTATGGCGGGCGCGGCGTCATCCTGATGTTCCACGACTTCACACCGGACCCGAAAGCCGATCTCGACCAGGGCTGCAGGAGCGCCGACTTCGAGCGGATCCTCAAGGACCTGCGCCGCAGCGGCCGCGACATCGTCACGATGGACGAGGCGCTGCAACGGCTGGAGGACCCGCAAGCGCGCCCCTTCGCCGTTCTGACCTTCGACGACGGCTATCGCTCGAATATCGACATCGCTCTGCCGATGCTGGAACGCCATCACGCGCCGGCGACGATCTTCGTCCCGACGGAAATGATGACGCGCACGATCAACGCCTGGTGGCTTGGGCTGAAACATCTGTTCCTCGACAACGACCATGTCGAGATCGAGCCGATGGGCGTCCGGTTCGCCTGTCCCGACCGCGCCGCCAAGACGGCCGCGTTGCGCCGCGCAACCGCGTGGGTCTGGGAGGATTTTCACAGAGCGGAGATGCTCGGACCGACCTTCGCACGGCACGGCGTCTCGCTGCCCGACATCGTCGAGGCGCAGGCGATCGACGAAGCGGAGATGGTGGAGATCGACCGCCACCCGCTTGTCGAGATCGGGGCCCACACCACAACGCACCGCGCGCTTGCCCTGCTGGATGCGGAGAGCGTGCGCCGTGATATCGTCGACAACAAGACCTACCTGGAAGACCGGCTGGGCCGGGACGTGGGCCATTTCGCCTATCCCTATGGCGCGCCGTCGATCAGCGGCCGGCGCGAAGCGGAGATCGTGCGAAGCGCCGGCTTCCGCAGTGCCGTCACGACGACGGCCGGCTGCCTGTTTCCCTCCCACCTCGACGAACGCTTCCTCCTGCCCCGGCAAAACGGCGAATACACCGACGACAGCGCGGCCTATACGGCCTGCGGCGTGAACGGGCTTTTCCGCGCCATCGCGACGCGAGGCGGAGATCCGGTCGCGGTCGGGGCCGGACCCTACCGCTTCGCGTCAACGGGAGCACGCGGATGAAACCGGCGGACATCGCTCCTCCTGCCCCAACGGGTACCGATCCCGACGCGTCGCCGTTTCGCGACGCGGTGCTTGTTCATGTGGTGCGGCAATACAAGCCGAGCGTCGGCGGCCTGGAGGATTTCGTCGCAAGCCTTGTGGCGCGCCAGCGCGGCCGGTTCCGGCGCATCCGCATCATCACCTGCGACAGGCTGTTTCGCGGTGACGGCCGCAAGCTTGCCAAACGCGAAATCATCAACGGCGCGGAAGTGGTGCGGCTGCCGTACATCGGTTCGACACGCTATCCCATTTGCATGGGCGTCCTGTCGGAGCTTGCGGATGCCGATCTGGTGCATGTGCATGCCATCGACTTCTTCTTCGATGCGCTGGCCTTCACCCGCCGGCTGCACCGCAAACCGCTGGTCGCAACGACCCATGGCGGGTTCTTCCACAGCCCCGACTACCGGCTGCTCAAGCGCATCTGGTTCCGCTCGATCACCAGGGCAGCGGCCCGGCGCTACGGTGCACTCGCCTGCTGCAGCGAAAGCGACTACGAGCG
The DNA here is from genome assembly GCA_002709505.1 of Paracoccaceae bacterium. GTDB lineage: Bacteria > Pseudomonadota > Alphaproteobacteria > Rhizobiales > Stappiaceae > Stappia. Next base: position 52,288 of record PARB01000078.1, read on the forward strand.
CTTCGCCCGTATTGCGCCCGACAAGGTGCGGCTGATCGAGAACGGCGTCGACATCGAGAAGTTCGCCGGCGCCGGATCGCCGGCACCGGCCAAATCGCTGATCACCATCGGCCGCCTGGCGCACAACAAGCGCGTCGACCGGCTGCTCGACACGATGACCCGGCTCGTCGCCAGCGACCCGGACTGGCGGCTCTCCATCATCGGCACGCCGTTCGACTGGAGCCGGGACGATGTCGCGGCGATGATCGCGGACCGCGGCCTCGGTGGCAATGTCGAGCTGCACGTCGGTCCGAGCGATGCGGAGATGCGCGACCTGATCGGCAAGGCCAGCCTGTTCGTCAGCGCCTCGCAGCATGAAGGTTTCGGCATCGCGCTGATCGAGGCGATGAGCGCGGGCCTGTCGAGCGTGGTGGAGGGCAATGACGCCTTCGCCGCCTTCGCCCAGAAGCACAGCGGCATCACGCTTTGCGATTATGGCGATCCCGACGGGACGGCGGCGGCGATCCGCGCGGCCTTCGCGGCCATCGAAACCGATCCGCAATCCGCGCGCGACGCGGCAATCGCGCAGGCGCAAGCCTATTCCTGGGACGCAACCGCCCTGCGCTACGAGGCGCTGTACCGGGAGGTTCTCGGGCGTTGGCCCGGCGACGGCACAGCCTCCGGCGCCGTCGCTCCGGCACGTTTGTCCGCCGCGAACCCCGCCCAGACATCCGTCGCGCCGACGCACAGCCACAAGAGTGCTGCCGTCTTGATCGAATAGAGCGAGTTCGACACCACCATCAGCAGGCTGATGTAGGTCACCACCAGCGCGCGGAAGCGCCAGGCATCGCTTGAGCGCACCGGCACGAAGACGAAGGCCGTCCACATCGCAACCACGCCGATGAGGCCGAACTGGTGCAGCGTATAGGCATAGCCGCTGTCGTCGAGAAACGTCTCCACGCCGGAAATGCCGAACAGGCCGGCGAGATCCAGCTTGAGGAAGAGGCGAGCGGAGTGGAACCAGCGTCCGCCGAGGTTGTCCTGCCATCCGACCTGGGTGGTCGACAGGCCGTAGAGCACCAGCAGCAGCGCGAACATCGCCGGAACCAGCCACCAGACGACGCGCGGCACGAAGCGGTAGACCAGGAAGGCCGCGAAGAAGGCGATGCAGACGAAGAGGCCGAAGCGGGCGTCGCCCAGGATGATCACCGTGGCGGCGGCGGCAAACAGCAGCTTGCGACGGGCCATGTCCTTGCGAAACAGCGCCCACATGCCCAGAAACGCGCCGAAGTTGCCCATCGACACCGGCTCCAGGAACACCGACGACACCCGGTGAATGCCGAGAAACGGGAAGAAATTCCGCCCTTCCGGGCGAATTCCGCTGATGAAGAGGTCCGAGCCTTCGGTGAAATTGTCGCCGGCATTGATGGTGCCGCGGGCGATGTAATAGTCGTTGATGTTGATGTTGGCGAGGAAGAGGTCGAGCAGGAAATACTCGAACAGGCCCACGGCGATGACGATCCCCGCGCAGGCAAGCACCAGCTTGTCGACCGAGCGGATGTCACGCACGCCGCGGCCTAGAAAATAGAAGCAGATCGGGATCAGACCGTCGCGGATCCCCTTCAGGTCAAGCTCCGGCCGCATCGCCAGGATCAGCGCCATATAGGTCAGATAGATCGTCAGCACGACGTAGAGATCGACCCGCCGGTCGAGCGCCAGCAGGAAGCCGACGCCGATCAGCAGCACTTCCACCAGCATCACATGGCTTGCCGAGATCCCGGTCACCCGCGTGTTGATGAACGCCAGGAAGCAGTTGAACACCAGCGCGGCGATCACGATGGCAAAGACCGATCGCAGCCACAGGTCATAGGTGTCCGCACGCACGACGAAGGGCGAGAAGCCGGGCGGAAGCGATGCCGCGCGCGACGCAGGCGCGACCGCGGGCGGTTGATCAGGCTGCGAGCGCCACATTGCCGATCATCCTGTCCTGCCACGGCTGCAGCAGCGTCAACGTCCTGTCGAGATCCTGACGCGAGGTCTGCCCGAGGTGGGTGACGAGCAGGATCGCGTCACTCTGCCCAAGCAGGACCGGCAGATAGGGATTGGACAAGGCGGAGCCGCCGTCGATCAGAAGGAACTCATCCTCGCCGGCGCCGATCTGGTTGTCTCCGGGAACATGGGCATGCCCGTCCAGACGCTCCACCGTGAAGGGCGACGCCGCCGCGCCCGCACGCAGTGCCGCCGGCGCGAAGCCGTCCTCCTCGAGCGCGGGACCCGCCCGGCGCCGGCTGGACAGGCGTGTGCGCTTCGGCTCCTGCGCGGTCAGCATGTCGCGCCGCGGCGCGCTCAAGGCCGCATTGGCATCGGTGCGCGCGAGCAAGACGTCCTCGCCCATGTCGTAAAGACCGCTGGCGATTGCCCGCACCAGAGGCGACAGCGCGGCCTCCTCGCCGGCCGAGACCACAAGGATGTTTGCCGGACGCTCCTCCGCGAAGGCATGGCGCAAGGCATAGGCAACGCGCGCAACGGCAAGCTGGCGCTCGGATGTGCGGGTCGCGGGGCTTTCGCCCGGCATGAAGCGCGCCAGGCGCGTAGACACCTTGCCGCTTCCGGGCGCACTCAGCCGGGCGATCAGCGGAACGCCGGTGCGTTCGACCAGTTCCCGATCCGACCC
>PARB01000079.1 GCA_002709505.1 Paracoccaceae bacterium
CCGTGATGCAGCACGAAAGGTTTCGGCTTCTTCTGACCCGGCACGCTGCGCTGGTGCCAGTAGTCCAGACCGTTCACATGCCGCAGGCGCCGCGTCGCCAGCAGCGGCAGAACATCGCCAAGCCCGCGCGCGGCCAGATAATCGGCGGTCTCGGATCCCGCGACAGGCGCGCCGCCGCACCAGATCTCATAGGCACGCCGGCGCTCGCCTTCGCGCCACGTGTTGTGTTCCGCCTCGCGTTGCGCCGCCTTGGCAGCACGATCCGCAGCGGCCTGAAGCGCGGCCTTCTGGTCGACCGTACCCGCCTTTCCATCCGGCGCGGGCTTGCCGGTCAGATGCTCACAAGCCGCACGGAAGTCGCTCTTGTCGATCAGCCGGGTCAGCGCGATCACGTCGCCGCTCTCGCCACAGCCGCGGCAGTTGAACACCTGCTTTCTCGTGTTGATGGCAAAGCGGTCCGACCCGCCGCAGTCGGGACATGGCCCGACCATCTCGACGGTGCCGCGCAAGCCCAAACCCCGCGCGCGAGCCTCCTCGGCGATATCGACGGCCCGCGCGTCTTCCACCCAGGCCTCGAATTCAGGATTGTCGCGCATCACCGCCTCCATCTCGTAAAAATCGTCCATTGCGGCCCGAGCGCGATCCACGACGCTCGCCGCAAGCTGCCCGATCGCCAGCGCGTCGCCACTCATGACAGCCACCACGCGACCACGGCAGGGGCGTCGAGGAGCACGCGGACGGCGACGCCGGCCGCGATGGTGTAGAAGCAGCCCCGACGGAACCCCTCGTCAGCTTTCGCCCGCCAAACCGCGCGTGTGACTTCAAGCCCGCGTCGCTCGGCTTCGACCTCCTGTCGCGCGGCAAGCACACGGCGGGCGCACTTGGAAGTATTCGCGCAAACGCGGAGAGACCGCGCCATCGCTCCCGCATCGTCGCTGGTGTAGGTGATCGTAACCATCCCGCGCTCGCCCGCCGCGAGCTGGTAAACCTGGAACGTCCTCACCCAACGATCGAACACGTCGGACGCCTCCCGGTCCGTCATCGCATTTTCGCTCATGCCCGCACCTCGGAAAGCCATGCGCCGGCCACGTCCAGCCGCCGCCAGACCTCTTTTCCAACGCTTCCGGGGCGATCAGGATTGTCGGTGTCGATCACGATCAGCACGTCGCCACGCGGGGACAGGTCGACCACGACGCCAGACCAACCGGCGAATGGGCACCGGTATCGATTGCCGAGGGAGTGGGCCTTGCTCATGCCACCATCGCCATGAGCGCCACCACGAAAGCCAGGCGCATCCGCCCGAACTTCCCGCAGCCGGTCAGAACACGCAGCGCCCTCATGCCGCGGCTCTCCCGGAGGCGCACCTTGCACAACCGTGAAGTCCTAGAAGCTTTGGGCTACGTTTGCGCTCCACACGGGAGATATTCGGATGCGGAAACTCACGACGGACGACTTCGCCCTTAGCGCTGCGATCGCGACAATCTTTCTTTTGGGTGTGGCGATCGGCACGGGCATCGGCAACTGGGACAATTTCCGTGAATGGATCGGCGCGCTGAGCGGCTGGGCTGCCGTGCTCGTGGCCGGCGTGACCGCTTACTTCATTTTCATTCAGCTCAAAGAGCTGTCCATCCAAACCCGCACGCTTTCCGGCGACCTTGACCCGACGTTTACCGCGCAGAGCGCGGGTGAGGAGGATTTCATTGTGTTTGGGCTTCGCAACCTGAACCGAAAACGTATTATCGGCGGCGAAATCAAAGTATTGAAGCCAGAAATCGTATACTTGGATCTGGCGCACGCAGATTGGGTCGCAGATATTGAGTACGATGGCAATAAAGTGCCTGCCTGCGCGGTGCGTTTTAACAGCAATATCGACGGCTGGATGGACCAATCCAACGGACCAAAGCTGCACACTGTCGCTATCAGTTTTTGGAACGTGGATCGCAACAACGTCTACCGGGGCGAACTGACCTTTGAAGTGCGCTTCCGGTTTGAAGGCGATGACGCACCGACCCATCCGCAGAAAATTGAGGTCGACACACGTTCTTGGCTCCAAGACGAAGTTTGACATCACGCCGCCCCCCTCAAAAACACAGGCCCGGTCGTCGCAACAGCGCGCGCGTCGAACAGGTACCAGCAGCAATTGTCGGTGGAGGCATGACGCGAGTGGCGGAACCATTTGACCCGACCGACGCTGACGATGGCCGAACAATGGCGCATTCGGCTTGCCGCAAAACCCGTGTGCATCCAGTCGCTGTCGAACAGAAGCCAGGTCGGCGCGTAGCGCGGCAGCACGTCGATCAGCTCGTGCAGCAATTCGCGCGTCCAGGGCGGATTGGTGATGATGTAGTCCGCGCCGCGCAGGGCCTCCGCATCGAACATTCGCGCGTCCAGCCGCTCGACGCCCGGATACCGCGCCTTGACGTCATAGCGCCCCCGGCAGGGATGCCCGGCTCGCATCAGCGGCCCGACGAGATCGCCCCAGCCGACGCAGGGCTCGACGAAGGACGCGCCGGGCGCAAGCCATGGCAGAAGCCGCGCAACCGGCTTGGGATCGGTGGTGCGATAGAGATCCTTGTCGATCTGCTCGAAGCAGCTGCGCTTCCCCATCACCCCGCCTCCCGCTCGAAGAGATCCGCGCCCACAGGCGCCACCGCCCGCCGCCGCGTCCGCGACGCACGCAGCGCATCGCCGAACTTCTCGACCTGGTCGCACTTCCGCATCAGCTCGGATTTGGCGAGCGCAAGGCTGCGCTGCAGCCGCGCGTTCCGCGCACTGAGGTCCGAGACCTCACCCCGGGCCCGCGCCTTCTCGAACGCGAGCGACGCCTCCAGAAACCGGACATAGGCACGCTGATCGTCCGGGCGCCGTTCATGCGCCGCGCGCGCCCGGCCCAGATCCCGCGCCAGATCGTCGAGCGAACGGCCTTCGAAAAAAGCATGAACGTTTTCAAAGCGTTTCAGTGGTGTGGTCACGTGAAACACCCCCTTTGCGCACGATCGTCGATGTATTCCTCAGGTCGGCGATCAGCCGGACGCAGCAGTTCGAACGGGTTGAGATCCGCCCATATGCAGAGCTTCATCAGCGCCTCGAGCGAAACGGCATGGCCGGTCGAAGCGCGCGAAATGGTCGCGCGCGAAAGTCGCGTCTCGCGACCGACCGCCTCCAGCGTCACGCGGCGCATGCGCATCACGGCCCTGAGCGCATCGCCGAAAACCGCCCAGTCGAGCGCCAGCGGGCGACCAAGCAGATGGGCGTAGTCGGCGTTCATGAGCCCTCACCATCGGTGCAGGCGAAGAGGTTCCAGTTTTCGCCCTCGTCGCACCCGAGCCATGCTGCGAGATCGGCCGTCGACATGCGCCACTCGCGCATGACTTCGCGCAGGAACACCCGCGAAAGTCCGTCTCCAAGGCGTGCAAGACCACTGCTCATGCCGCCACTCTCCCGTCATGCCGGGTCGCGACATCGGCGGCGCGCCGCAAATCCCGCTCCGACAGCCCGCACCACAGGCCGGCGGACCACAGGTCGGCGGTCGCGACGAACCGCCCGGCGGCGATGGCCCGCACGCTCGCAGGCACATCCGCAAGCGCGAGCTCCAGCGTCGCCAGCCGGATCGTAATGAACAGCCGCAGCACGCAGAGAATGTGCGCCCGCGCGGGCTGCGTCAGAAGAACCCGATCGCTCATTACAAGCCCCCCTGGTCTGCCCGCTCGATGAACCGCCGCGCCCGCTTCACTGCGGTCAGCACGTCCCCGTCCGACATCGGGTCCTCCGGATGGTCTTCCGGTGGCCCGTCCGGATGCGCGGAATGCAGCGCCGCCAGATGGCGGTCGCAGTCATCGAGCCGCCGCGTCTCGTTAAATTTCTTGAGCGCGCTCATGCCCCCTCCTTGGCAACGTCCTGGGCGTGCCGGTGCAGCCGCACCAGCGCGTCGATGGCCTCCGCCAGATGGTCGAGGATGGCGTGCTCGGCGATCTCGGAGGCGTCGACCTTGCCGTCGTCGGCAAGTGCCGCGCAGATCCGGGCCGCGGCGTCGCCGCCCTTGCGCACGGCTTCGCCCACCTCCACCGCCCAGGCCGAGCCCTCGCCCGGCTGCGGCAGCGGCACAAAGGCGCCGCCCGCCATACGGCACAACCCGATCAGCGCCACCGGACCGCCGTCCAGCGTCAGATCCATCAGCACGTCGAGCGGCATGTGGATGTCGGCATATTTGGCTGTATGCGCGTTGCCGTAGTCCGACAGGGTCTTCGCCCCGACACGCGTGATCGAGGCGGCGGATTCCTGCCCGTGGCAGGCCTTGACCTGCCGGCGCACGAGCCCCTTGATCGCGGCGCGCTGGTGATCGCTGGTTGCACGGTCGAGCGTCATGCACGGATCTCCCCAAAATTCGCGGACGCGCGGAAAAGACGCGCGCGAAAAGCCGGGGCACACTCGCCCCATGATGAGAGAAGACCGACCCGAAACACCCGCCCCTCGCGCCTGGCGCGAAAACAGCGAACGACGCGCCCGCTTGCGCGCCGCCCTGCGCAGGTTGACCGCCGCGCGGGCGCTAGACGCGAGCGCGCCGGTTGTGCTGAATTGCGAGATGCAATTACAGGGAGGGAATGGGGATGCGAGTTGTGACGATTGCGCTGGCGGCGATGCTGGCCGCGCCGACGATGGCGGTCGCGCAGGTCAGCGAGGCGGAGAAATGCGCTGTCATGGAAGACAATGACGCTCGTCTGGCGCGCTACGACGCGGCCTTCGCGACCGAACCAACGCCCGCAGTAGCTGGCCCCACCGGCGAAGCGGAAACCTTCGAAGCCTTGCAGTCCCGCTTGGTGGATCTGGGGTGGCTCTTGGACCGCGGTGTCTCCGCAATGGACGACACCCAGAGCGTTTTCCTGAGCGGACGCTCCACCAATCAACTCAGGATGCAATACGGCAAGCCCACGCACGCGACATTCACGGTGCGATGCCGCGAGAACACAACGTCCGCATTCTTTATATTTGGCGGAAAATATCTCAGCGATCACTACGGCGGCGAAATCACCTACCGCGTCGATGATCGAAAGGCTCAGATGCGCAACTTCACTGAATCCAGCGACAATGAAGCGCTCGGTTTGTGGAACGGACGGCGATCGATACCCCTCATCAAGGAGATCATGGAAGGGAAAGAACTGCTGGTGCGCACGACGCCTGTCAACGAGTCGCCGGTCGAGGCGCGGTTTGACCTGACGCTGTTCAAGGCGGGACTGACCTTTATTCGCGAGGCGTGCAACTGGTGACGTCATGAGGCTTCCGCTTCGCAACAGGGCGCTGAGCTTCGTTCGATCAGAAAAAAATCGTTCGGAGACACGACGCCGCCAGTCACCTCGTAGATGCGGCGCATCTGGTCGGGGCGAGGAACGCGATCCCCCCTCGCCCATTTGGTCACGCCCGATGCGGTCACACCGCCGAGTCGCTCCGCAAATTGGTGAGCAGAGAGGCCCTGAACATGAATGTAGTCAGAGAGTGTCATGCCGGCATATTACCCAAATTGGGTAATAATTCAAACCCAAATTGGGTTGCGACAAACCGAGCCTGCGGCGGCATTATCCCCACCATGGGTAACCGCCTTAAAATATTGCGCCTCGAGCGCGGCTGGACGCAAGAGCAGGCGGCGGCGGAGTTCGGATTGTCACGGTCCGGCTACATTAAAATCGAGCGCGGCGACCGCGAACTGACGTCAGACCGGATTGCCAAAGCGGCAAAGATCTACGGCGTTAGAATGGCCGAAATCATCGACGACGCGTCGCCTTTGTCCGACGAGTCCCGCGAGCACCTCCTCGATCTTTATGATCGCCTCCCCCCTTCGGTCCAGCAGATCGCGGTTCGTCACATCGAGGACCTAATCGACGCAATAGAGTCTCTGCCCGAGAAAAAGCCCAGGCCGGAAGACGCGCGATAGCCCTCTCGAACTGCCGCCGATTGTTATCGTCAGCCATACCACCCCCCTTAATTCAGATATTTTAAAATATCGACACCAAGCGTTTGATATCATTGACTATGTTATCAAGCGCCGCTCCGCTTTTCACGCCGATTTCAATAAAATAATACGAATGCAGGCAGTCCTTGCGAGGCGCGCCACCTGCCTCGCACTCATCTAATGTTACCCAAATTGGGATTGTCAATAACCCCATTTTGGGTAATATTCTACCCCATCACCCCGATGGGAGGCCGCGCCATGAACTGCGACAACACCCCGACCACCCCGCTCCTGCCGACACCGCTCCTCGCGGTCTGCCTCGCGCTCGCCCTGTCGAGCGGCGCCGGCCTTGGCGTGCTCCTCGCGACCCTCGCGCGTCACGGCCTGCCCTGACGCTCGCCCTTCGCGCGCGGATCCCTCCTCCCACCGCGTGCGAAACCTCCGCCGGCGGGGTTTCCTCCCGCCCCGCCGGCGGTTTTTCTCAACACCGCAGGATCGATCATGGCCGCAGCACTCGACACCGCCCCCGCCACAAGCACCCACCCCGCCCCGGTCTGGAAACACATGGCCTCGGGCCGCGTCGTCGACCTGGTGAACCTGACGGCCGACGACATCCACTGGCCCGACATCGTTGCCGCCCTGTCGCGGCTGGCGCGGTTCGACGGCGCCACCGGTAACTGTTTCTACGTCGTAGCCCAGCACTGCTGCATCGCCCATGACCACGCCGGCGACGATCCGACCGCCCGCCTGCTCGCGCTGCTGCACGACGCCCACGAAGGGTTGATCGGCGACATCACGACGCCGACCGTCGCACTTCTGCAGCGTCTCGACGGCGCCGTAGGCGATGACGCCAAGGGACTGGTCGACTTCGCCAAGCGCCGGATCGACGCCGCCATCTTCGCCGCCGCCGGCATCAACGCCACCCATGCCGACACTTATCGCCGCTTGATCCACGCGCTCGACGCCCGCGTGATGGCAACCGAGATCCGCGACGTGCTCACGCCGTCGCACAGGCCGGAAACATGGGGCCAGCTCGCCGCACCGCTCACCACCCGCATCAAGCCGTGGGGGGCGGACAAGGCGGCGGAGGAATTCGCCGCTCGCCTCGGGCTCTACGGCATCGACGGGCGAGGCCTGTGACGATGCTGCTCCTGCCCCATCCCGCAGACGCCGCCGACACCTCGCCGCGCCAGCCCCATCGCAACACGTGCGGCCCGGCCGGAGCGGAGCGCCAGACCCCGCCAGGCCGGACATGCCACCCGAAGAGAAGGACGACGACGCATGAGCGACACACAGACCAACGGCATCGCCGGCGACCAGCTGCGCGCCTTCGTCGAGCGCATCGAAAAGCTTGAGGAAGAAAAGAAGGTCATCGCCGACGACATCAAGGATGTCTACGCCGAGGCCAAGGGCACCGGCTTCGACGTCAAAATCCTGCGCAAGATCATTTCGCTGCGTAGGAAACAGCCGCACGAGCGCGAGGAAGAAGACGCAATCCTCGACCTCTACATGCATGCGCTAGGCATGGCGGGACCTTCCGACTGACGCGCGACCGGCGATGCAGGCGCCTCGGCAAGGCAAGACGCTCTCCTCAAACCCGCCAACGCGGAGAAAGACCGATGGGGATGACCTTCCAAGACGACACTCCGCTCACGCTTCATGAAGCGAGTGAGTACCTCTTGCGCGGACTGGTGGCGGTTGCAACGTTGCGTGCGGCAATCCGCGACGGCAAACTGTCGGCCGAACGCATTGGGCGGGGCTACACCGTCACGCCAGCCGATATCCGGGAATGGAGACAAAGATGCCGCGTCCAAGCAAAGGCGCCAGACTGTGGCTCCAGCCCGCCCGCCGCTCGCGAAACGGGAAGATCGAGGAGCACAGCGTCTGGGTCATCCGGGATGGCAGCCGGAAACGTAGCACTGGCTTCCGCGAGGAGGAGCGTGGAGAGGCTGAAAGAGAGCTCGCGGACTACCTCGCCGAAAAGCATGACCCGAGCCATCACCGCAATAACCGCGCGGACCTGATACCGATTGCCGACGCGATCGCTGCCTATTCCGAGGAAATTGCGCCGGCACATGCCCGCCCGACCGAGACCGCCGCGCGGCTTCAAAACCTTCTCGATCACTTTGGCGAGCAATGCATGGCCGACGTCAATGGATCGGCCTGCCGGGCTTATGTCCGCGCCCGAGGCGTGGAAAGCTCTGCGCGCCGCGAGCTCGAGGACTTGCGAGCTGCGTTCCATCATTTCTTCAGGGAAGGTCATGTTGACAGACTGATCCCTGTCGTCCTCCCCCCAAAGCCGTCCAGCCGCGAGAGGTGGCTGGAACGAAGCGAGGCGGCAAGACTAATCTGGGCCGCATGGCGGCTTCGTCAGAAGTACAAGGGTCGCCCGACCGAACGGGCCATTGCCAAGCATGTGGCCCGCTTCATTCTCGTAGCGCTTTACACCGGCACGCGCGCGGGCGCGGTTTGCGGCGCCGCGATCCGTCCGACAATCGGCTGCAGATACATTGACCTGGACGCCGGGCTCTTCCACCGTCGCCCTCCGGGAGAGCGTGAAACGAAGAAGCGTCAGCCTCCTGTCGCGCTTCCGGATCGTCTCTTGGCACATTTGCGACGATGGGAGCGCCTCGGTATTTCAGGAACCCATGTCGTCGAATGGAATGGAAAGCCCGTAACGAAGATCAACAAGGCGTTTCGTGCGGTTCGAGCCGCAGCCGGTTTTGAGGAAGATGTTGTCCCGCACACACTGCGCCACACGGCGGCGACGTGGCTGGCACGCTCCGGAGTTCCGTTTGTCGAAGGCGCGGACTACGTCGGCATGAGCGTGGAGACATTCGAGCGCGTCTATCGTCACCACGCGCCCGGCTTTCAGGAACAGGCGCGGAACAAAATCGCCTCAAAACCACCCCGACAGAAACCCGACAGAAACCCGGGAACATCAGAAGAACACGGACGCCGGTCGGGCTAAAGAAAACCGCCATTCTTCGCCGCTTTTTCGGTCGACCACCCGTTCGGGACGAGGGGGTCGCAGGTTCAAATCCTGCCACTCCGACCAATCTTTCCAATGAGCTTGATGACTGAAGGCGACGTCGTGACACGCGATGCGCGAAGCCTGTTGCCTGCGGCACGGAGATCGCGCCCGGCTTGTCCGCGCAATTGTTGGTCGGCCGGCCCGCATCGCCCGATCATCTGGCAAAGCCAACCCCGGCCGTCAGCGGGGCATGTCACTCTCACATGAGATATTGCCGGCGCTCTGCTCCGCGGCTATCTCGCGCAAGCGGATGTCCAGCCGGTCCGGCGCCCTGCTCGGGTCGTAGTCGGGATTGAGGGACGACTTGTGGACCCATTGCCGCAGGATCATCGCGGTCCACACGGCCTCGATATCCGGGTGCCGTGCAAGACGATCCCGCAGGTCGTCCAACCGGTCGACCCCGGCAGCCTGAACGAGAAGCGTCATGTCGGTACTGCCTGCGATCGACCAGGCACCGATCAGCTCGGGCCAGTCCTGCACCGTTTCGTAGATCCGTTTGCAAAACGGCCGCTTCAACTTCAAGTGAAAGAAGGTGGCCTCGCCATTGTCCCGGACACCCGCGTCTTCGGCCAGCTGGATCGTGAACCTTTCGACGACCCCGCGCCGGACCAGACCGTCAATCCGGTTCTTGACCGTCATCCGCGACACGCCAAGCTGCCCTGCGAGTTCGGTATTGGAGCGGCGCGAATCCTGCGTAAGCAGTTGAACAAGCTTCCGGTCCAGGTGTGAAAGAGTCCGGTGGGCGGCCTCCGCATCACTCATTTGATCCTCTCACTTCCTGCAATCATGACTAGAAAAATGGCGTTTTGCAATCATATTGTCAATTTGAGCGATGTGCATTGGCGTTTTGTCCCGCTATTCATTTTATCGAATAGAAAAAGCTCAAAAAAATGCCCTTGGAGCAAAACCGAAGATGCTCCTTTCCTTTCGCTTGCCGGGAGAAACAGGATGAACGTCGCCGACCCGTCGTTTGTTACCTTCTCGATCAACGTCAACCGATACATCTACGAAGGCGACCTTGACGGCGCCTTGCGTCTGATCGGAGACTACATGAAAAAGAACAAGCTGACGGCATCGATCGAGGCGGTCGTCACCATCCCGCTGGACGACCGGGCGGGCGGTTCCCCGCCGTCGGTGCAATAGTGGAACCGGTCAGCGGACCCCCGTCGGCAGCGCTTAGCCGTGGAACCCGACCGCCGCATTGGCGAGCGCCACGCCTTCGAGCGCGTCGGTGGCGAAGAAGTCGGCGCCGATGCCGGTGAAGGCCTCGGGGGCAGCGAGCACGCCGGCCCCGCCGATACATACATGCAGGCCGGAATTGCGCGATGCGGCGCGGGCACGTTCGATGGCGATCGCGACGTCGCCGACGATCGAGGTGATACCGACGGAGAGGCCGAACACATCGAAATGGTCGCGCTGCAATTCCCTGTAGCAGCTATCGAGATGGCCGCCATCGCCGCCGCGTTTCACCTGCCATCCCGATTGACGGAACACCGTCTCGACGATCTGCAGGCCAAGCGCGTGGTTGTCGCCCGGCATGCGCGCCAGCAGCAAGCGGGCCTCGAGATCGCCCGGATGCAGGGCGTCGCCCTCTTCCTGCATGAGGTGACGTTCGACATAGGCCTGGGAAATGCTGTTGAACGCCAGTGCAATCCGTCCCGATGCGAGGGTGATCTCGACGAAGGTCGCCTCCTCGCGCGACCATCGACCGCGCACGCAAACGCACAGGGGCATCAGGACCTGGCTGTAGACCTCCAGAAAAGGCCGGTTGCGGTCCACGATATCCTTGATGATCGCCTCGAGCCGGATCTCCTCCTCCGAGAAGATCGCCCGGATCAGTGCGGAGACGATGGGGGCCCAGCTGGCATCCACACCGCTGGAGGGATCGGACAAGGCTGCGACCACCGACAAGGGGTCCGCCGCGCCAGCGTTGCGACGGATCATTTCCGCCGTCACAGTTCCTTGAATGGCTCGCTTCAGGAGCCTTGAATTGTCGCCATGGACGTCTTTGCGACTGTCTTGCTTCCGACGATCCGCCGCCCCACCCGCAGACTTTCCGCCCGTCTCAATGGTTTTACAGGCAATTGCATCACGGCCGTCCGAAGAATTCGGGTACTCGGCCATTGCTCCTCCCAGGGAGGACAAATGCTAAAAAAAACATCCTCCAGCCCAAATCCTGTGCGCAAAAGACAGGTCACACAAGTTTGGAATCGGAACAGATGCCCGTTGTTTGTTTCCCAAGAGGAAGGGTGCCTGTTCCGGCGGTTTTCCTTCAAAGGACGGAATAGGCTCTATGATCGCGTGTGGATTCCGGACCGCTCGCGCGTGCGACAGCATCCAGGGCCTTGCATACGATGTGGCGCGCGTTCAGGCCCGCCGCCTCGTACATCGCCTCGGGGGAGGCCTGGGCGATGAAACTGTCCGGCAGGGTCATGCAGCGAACGGCGATGCGCCCGTCGAGCGCGCCCTCTTCCGCCATAGCCTGCAGCACCATGGCGCCAAAGCCGCCGCCGGCACCCTCCTCGATGGTGACGAGCACATCATGCTCGGCCACGAGATCCCGGATGAGATCGAGGTCCAGCGGCTTGGCGAAGCGGGCATCGGCCACGGTGGTCGACAGACCGCGCTGGTCCAGCCGCCCGGCCGCGATGAGACATTGTTCCAGCCGCGCGCCGAAGGACAGCAGCGCAACGGTACGACCCTCCCGGACGATCCGCCCCTTGCCGATGGCAAGCGGAACCCCGGCCTTTGGCAAGGCAACGCCCGTCCCGGAACCGCGCGGATAGCGGAAGGCGATCGGACCGTCGTCATGGCGTGCGGCAGTCGCGACCATGTCCATCAGTTCCGCCTCGTCGGCCGCCGCCATCACCGTGAATCCTGGCAGATTGGCGAGATAGCCGACATCGAAGGCGCCGGCATGGGTCGGCCCATCCGCGCCCACTAGACCGGCGCGATCGATCGCGAAGCGGACCGGCAGTCCCTGCAAGGCGACGTCATGCACGATCTGGTCGTAGCCGCGCTGCAGGAAGGTGGAATAGATCGCGCAGAACGGCCGCAGGCCGCTTGCGGCCAGTCCGGCGGCGAAGGTCACGGCGTGCTGTTCGGCGATGCCGACGTCGAAGGCGCGGTCCGGGTAGACCTTGGCGAAGTGATCGATACCGGTCCCGCCGGGCATCGCGGCGGTGATCCCGACGATGCGCTCGTCGCGCGCGGCCTCCGCCACCAGGCTTTTGCCGAACACACTGGTGTAGCTCGGCGGGGCCGGCTTCGCCGCGGCCTGCTTCCCGGTCGCCGGGTCGAATTTCGAGACGCCGTGATACTTGTCGCTGGCTATCTCGGCGGGCCGGTAGCCGGCGCCCTTCTTGGTGACCGCATGCAGAAGCACCGGCCCGTCGGCATTGTCGCGCAGCGTGCGCAGAATGCGCAGCAGGTCCCTCACGTCATGTCCGTCGACCGGACCGACGTAGCAGAACCCGAGATGATCGAACATCGTGTAACCGGACATCAGCCCCTTGGCGAGATGGCGCGCGCGCGCCGCACCTTCGCGGAAGGGCGCCGGCAATTGCGACGCCGCCTGTTTCACGAGCGCCTTGAAGTCCTTCACCGGCCGGCCGGCACACAGACCCGTCAGATAGGTCGACAGCGCCCCGACCGGGGGCGCGATCGACATGTCGTTATCGTTCAGGATCACGATCATGCGCTTGCCGGCGGCGCCGGCGTTGTTCATGGCCTCATAGGCCATCCCGGCGGTCATGGCGCCATCGCCAACCACGCAGATCACGTCACCCACGTCGGCGCCGAGATCGCGCGCCGTGGCAAAGCCGAGCCCGGCGGAAATCGAGGTGGATGAATGCGCCGCGCCGAAGGGATCGTAGACGCTTTCACTGCGCTTGGTGAAGCCGCTGAGGCCGTCTTCCTGGCGCAGGGTGTGCATGCGGTCCCGCCGCCCGGTGAGGATCTTGTGGGGATAGCATTGATGCCCGACGTCCCAGATCAGCTTGTCGCGGGGGGTGTCGAAGACGGCGTGGATCGCCACGGTCAGTTCGACGACACCGAGGCTGGAACCGAGATGCCCTCCCGTGCGCGCAACGGAGTTGATGGTCTCCCGGCGCAATTCCCGGGCCAGAAGGGCGAGCTCCGCATCGCTCAGGCTCTTGAGGTCGTCCGGCGAGGAGACCCGGTCCAGCAACGGTGTCGGTGCGTTGATATCGGTGCCGGTGACCATGATGGATCCCTCTCTTGCAGCCCGAACCGCAGTGCGGCCTCGTCTCCCGGGCGTCGGTCTCGCGGCGCCGCCGCAAACCCTGCGATGGGAACGCACGACGGTCGCCAGGCACCATCTTCAACCGCACACACCAACTTGTAAACTTATTTTTACACTCAAACTGTCCATTTGAAATTACACATCCGGATTCATGCCATTTCCGTCAGGCCCCGTCGCGCGTCACCGGACACGCGGGCGGGGCATGCCGGCCAGGAGCCCCGCCAAGCCGATTGCAATTGCCGGAAAAGTGTCTAGTCTAATTGACAGTACGTCGTAACAATATTTTTACACTGCTCGGGAGAAACCGCATGTCTCCGCCATTTCCCTTCTCCGCCATCGTTGGACAGGACGAGTTGAAGGACGCGCTGCTTCTCGCCGCCGTCGACCCGTCCCTGGGCGGAGTTCTGGTGTTCGGAGATCGCGGAACCGGCAAATCCACCGCCGTGCGGGCTCTGGCTGCCCTGCTGCCGGACATCAAGGCCCGCGAGGGCTGTGCCTTCAACTGCGACCCGGCCCGGCCGTCCGACATCTGCCCGACATGCGGCGACGCGGCGCGAAAGGGCGCAAAGGCAAACCGGCCGGCGATCGTGAAACGCCGCACCCCCGTCGTCGACCTGCCGCTCGGGGCGACCGAAGACCGCGTCTGCGGCACGCTCGACCTGGAAAAGGCCCTGACCACCGGCGAAAAGGCCTTCGAGCCCGGCCTTCTGGCGCGGGCCCATCGCGGCTTTCTCTATATCGACGAGGTCAATCTTCTGGAGGACCATCTGGTCGACCTGCTTCTCGACGTTGCGGCCTCGGGAACGAATGTCGTCGAGCGCGAGGGCCTGAGCGTCCGCCATCCCGCCCGCTTCGTTCTGGTCGGCAGCGGCAATCCGGAAGAGGGCGAATTGCGTCCGCAACTGCTCGACCGCTTCGGCCTGTCGCTCGACGTGTCCGCTCCGCGCGACATCCAGCAGCGGGTCGCGGTGATCCGTCGCCGCGAGGCCTACGACAAGAACCCGGACGGGTTCGTCGCGGACTGGGCGGCGCGCGATGCGAAGATCACAGCCCGCATCCGGAAATCGGCGGCAATGCTGGCATCGATGGAAACGCCGACCCCCGTCTTCGAGCTGGCCGCAACCCTGTGCCTTCGCCTCGGGGTCGACGGCTTGCGCGGCGAGCTGACGCTGATCCGGGCCGCCCGCGCCCGCGCGGCACTTGCCGGCAAGCGCGAACCGGGCACCGCCGACATCGTGGCCGTGGCGCCGATGGCGCTCCGCCACCGCCTGCGCCGCGATCCGCTCGACGAGGCCGGCTCCGCCGCACGGGTGGAACGCGCCGTCGACGAAGTGTCCTTCGGAGTGGCCGGCCATGCCTGAGCCTGCGCCCGATCCGTCCGGCCGCGCGCCGGCCTCCGGTCCTCGGACCGGACGCTGGGCCGATGCCCTGCTTGCGGCTCAGGTTTTGGCGGTGGGCGGTGCAGCCCTTGGCGGCATTCACGTGCGTGCCCGCTGCGGACCGGTGCTGGATCGCTGGCTCGCGGCGCTCAAGCGCATGCAGCCCCCCGGGGCCGCGGTCCAGCGCATCGCCGCAACGGTGACGGCCGACGCGCTAGACGGCAGCCTCGACCTGTCGCAGACCCTGACGCTCGGACGGCCGGTGCGCAGCGCCGGTGTGCTGGCGCGGGCCGACGGCGGCCTGCTGCTCCTTGCCATGGCCGAACGCACGCAAGCCACCGTTTCCGGCATCCTCGCCGGAACGCTCGACACCGGCACAAGCAGCTGCGGCGCGCCGGCACGCTTCACGCTCGTCGCCCTCGACGAAGGGGCGGATGCGGACGAAGGTCTGCCCGAGGCGATTGCCGACCGGCTCTGCCTGCGCCTCCCGCTGGAGACGGTCTCCCTTGGCGAGACCGACGATGCCGACACCCCGATTGAACGCCACCACCCCAACATCGACTGGCACAAGGTGGTTGTCCCCGAGGCGTTGCTCGACGCGCTGGTTGGCGCGGCCGACGCGACCGCGACCCGCTCGATGCGCCGTGCACTCGCTCTGGTCCGGGTCACCCGGATCATTGCCGCCCTGGAGGGCTCGGCACAGGCCGAACCGCGCCACGCGGCGACCGCGCTGCGGCTGGTGTTCGGCCTTGCACCCAGCGCCGAGGACGTCCACGACGACGCGACGGAAACCGAGGAGCCGTCCTGCGAAGAGCGGAGCGATGCGCCAGATCCGCCTCCGCAGGATGCCGGCGCCGATGCCCCCGATTCCCGTGACACGGATGCCGACCCGCCGGAGAGCGAACGCGAGATCGATCCCGCAGCCTTGCAGGACATGCTGATCGCCGTTCTCGCGACGCAGAAACTCGACCCGTCGCTGCTTGCCATCAGCGCGGGCGAGAGGAAGGCCGGCGGCGGTGCGGGCAAATCCGGCGCCGAGCAAAACGGCAGCCAGCGCGGCCGCACCATCGGCGTCAGCAGCCGTCCGGCGAGCGCCGCGTTGCGGCCCAATGTCGCCGCGACACTGCGCGCGGCCGCTCCCTGGCAGCACCTGAGACGCAGGGCGCATGCGGCAACCGGCGGCGGATCCTCCCGCCCGATCCATGTCACGCCCTCCGACTTCCGCTATCTGCGTCGTCGTCACCGCACCGAAACCACGGCGATCTTCGCCGTGGATGCCTCCGGATCGACCGCCTTCGACCGTCTGGGCGAGGCGAAGGGCGCCATCGAGCTGCTGCTCGCCGACTGCTACGTGCGCCGTGACCAGATCGCGCTGATCGCCTTTCGCGGACGCGAGGCGGAGTGTCTGCTGGAGCCGACCCGCTCGCTGGTGCGGGCGAAACGCAGCCTCACCGGCCTGCCCGGCGGTGGGCCGACGCCGCTTGCCGACGGGATGCGGCGCAGCCTTGAGCTGGCGGTGCAGATCCGGCGCAAGGGACAGACGCCGCTCATCGTGCTGTTCACCGACGGGCGCGGAAATATCGCGCTCGACGGCAGCGCGGACCGCATCGTGGCGCAGGACGAAGCCGAGCGGCTGGCAAGACAGGGCGCGGCACTCGGGGTCAAGACCCTCGTCATCGACATCGGCCGACGCTCGCGCGACGGTGCGCGCACGCTCGCCGAAACGATGAACGCGGACTACAGGGTGCTGCCGCGCGCCGATGCCGCCGCCGTCTCCACGCTCGTCTCGACCTACATGCGGGGCGCGTGACGACGATGACCGGTTTCGCGCAGAACAAGGATCTCGACTGGAGCCGCGACGGCCGCGACTGGCCGAACAGCGATGCCAGCCGGTTCGTGCGGACCCGGCGCATCCTCTGGCATCTTCAGGAAATGGGCGACGCCCGCGCGCCCGCCCTCCTGCTGGTGCACGGCACTGCGGCCTCGACCCATTCCTTCCGCGATCTGATGCCCCGGCTGAGCGCCCGGTTTCGCGTTATCGCGATCGATCTTCCCGGCCACGGTTTCACCGATGCCCGCGACACGCAGTCCCTGACGCCGACGGGCATGGCCATGGCCGTCTCCGACCTGCTGCGCCATCTCGACATCCTGCCGGTCGCCGCCGCCGGACATTCCGCCGGTGCGGCCGTGCTGATCCAAATGGCGCAGCTCGGCGGCGTCGCGCCGACGCAGATCTTCGGGCTGAACGCCGCCCTTGAGCCGATCCAGGGCAACGCGCTGTTCCAGCCGCTGGCCCGCTTCCTGTTCCTCAATCCGCTGACCCCGAGACTGCTCGCGTGGCGCGCGACGTTTGGGGGAACCGACGCCATGCTCCAGCGGGCGACGGGATCGACAATCGGCGCCGATGGCGCCAGATGCTACACGCGCCTGTTCGCCAGCCGGCGGCACGTGCGCGCGGCGCTCGGCATGATGGCGCATTGGGATCTCGCCCCGCTCCAGGCAGGCCTCCCCTCCCTTGCCCCGGAGCTGATCCTGATCGCCGCCGATGACGATCCGATGGTGCCGGCATCGGTCTCGACCCGTGCCGCGCTCCGGGCACCGCAGGCAAGCTGCATCCGTTTCGCGACCGGCGGCCATCTGCTGCATGAGGCCGAGCCGGACACAATCGCAGCGCTGATCGAGGCGCGCTGCCTCGGCGAAACGGCGATGGATGCGCAGGATCGCCGCCGTGCCTAGAGCAATCGCCCTCCCCGCCCCTTCAACGGTTTGCCCCGGCAGGACAAGATGACAATTCACCCAAATCCGGTTCCGACACTCACAGGCGACGACCCACGGCCGCATGCCGTTGTCGTCGGCGCCGGTGTCGGCGGCCTGGCGGCGGCGATCCGGTTGAGCGTTCGCGGATACCGCGTCACCCTCGTCGACCGGCTCGATGCCCCGGGCGGGCGGGCGAGCGTGTTTCGCCAGGACGGCTTCACCTTCGATGCCGGACCGACGATCCTGACCGCGCCGTTCCTGTTCGAGGAGCTCTGGACGCTCTGCGGCAAACGCATGAGCGATCATGTGACCCTGCGCGAGCTGAACCCCTGTTACACGATCCGCTTCGACGACGGCGACACCTTCCGCTGCTACGGCGATGCGGCGGCGATGCGCGCTGAGGTCGAGCGCTTCAGCCCCGGCGATCTTGCCGGCTACGAGGCGTTCCTGGCGGAAAGCAAGGCCTGCTTTCACACCGGCTTCGAGAAGATGATCGACCGGCCCTTCCCCTCGCTTGCGAGCATGGCCAGGGCGCTGCCCGACCTGATCCTGCGCCGGGCCGAACGCTCGGTGCACAAGCTGGTCTCCAAACATGTGCACAGCGAGAAACTGCGCATGGCGCTGAGCTTTCACCCGCTGTTCATCGGCGGCAACCCGATGCGCACCAGCTCGGTGATGAGCCTGATCTCCTATCTGGAGCAGACCTATGGCGTGCACTACGCGATGGGCGGCACCGGCGCGCTGGTCAAGGGAATGGCCGATCTCGCCGAAGGCCAGGGCGTGCAGCTTCGCATGAACGCGGATGTCGCGGAAATCCTCGTGGACAACGGCAGGGCCACCGGGGTGCGACTGGCAGGCGGCGAGCGGATCGCGGCGGATGTCGTCGTCTCCAACGCGGATGCCGCATGGACCTACGGCAAGCTGCTGCCGGAGACCGCGCGCGGGCGCTGGAGCGCTCGCAAGCTGGAGCGCATGGCCTATTCGATGAGCCTGTTCGTCTGGTACTTCGGCACGAACCGGCACTATCCCGACGTCGGCCATCATACGGTGATGATGGGACCGCGCTACGACGGGCTGCTCGCCGACATCTTCGACCGCAAGATTCTGGCCGACGACTTCAGCCTTTACCTGCACCGCCCGAGCGCGACCGATCCGAGCGTCGCGCCCAAGGGATGCGATGCCTTCTACGTCCTGGCGCCGGTTCCCAATCTCGACGGCGAAACGGACTGGCATACGGCGGCAGACCCCTACCGGAAACGGATCGCGGCGCATCTGGAAAAGACGCTGCTTCCCGGTCTCGGCGACGCGCTCGTCACCTCGCGGGTGATGACCCCGCTCGATTTCCAGTCACGGTTGCTGGCGCACAAGGGGGCTGCCTTCGGGATGGAGCCGAGGCTGACGCAACTGGCGTGGTTTCGTCCGCACAACGAAAGCGAGGCCGTGGCCAATCTCTATCTGGTCGGAGCGGGAACGCACCCCGGCGCCGGACTTCCCGGCGTCGTCGCCTCCGCCAAAATTCTCGACAAGGTGGTGCCGCATGCCCGTGAATTCGCCTGAACCGATCCGTCTCGACGCGGCCGAGCGCATCGCCTGCCAGAAGGCGATCCGATGCGGATCGAAGTCCTTCCACGCCGCCTCGCTGCTGCTGCCGCAAAGGGTTCGCCTTCCGGCCCGCGCGCTCTACGCCTTCTGCCGCTCCACCGACGACCTGGTCGACGCCGGCACCTCGGCAACGCGGGCGACCGAAACGCTGAAATCGCGCCTCGACGCAATCTACCGCGGCGCGCCGCAGGACCATATGTGCGACCGTGCCTTCGCCTCCGTCGTCACGGCCCATCGCATTCCGCGCCATCTGCCGGACGCGTTGATCGAGGGATTTGCCTGGGACGAGGACGGCCGCGTCTACCGGACGTTTGACGAGTTGTGCGCCTATGCCGCCAGGGTCGCCTCCACGGTCGGGCTGATGATGACCCTGATCATGGGGGTGCGCGACCGCGACGTGCTGGCCCGTGCCGCAGACCTCGGGATCGCCATGCAGCTCACCAACATCGCCCGCGATGTCGGCGAGGATGCCCGCAACGGTCGCGTCTATCTGCCGCGCGACTGGCTGGCGGAGGAAGGCGTTTCGGCAGACGCTCTTATCCGCGACCCGCGTCCGTCGCCTGCGGTGGCGCGCGTCGTGCAACGGCTTCTCACGGCGGCGGACACCCACTACGCGCGTGCCGGCGCCGGGATCAGCGGCCTGCCGCTCGACTGCCGGCCCGCGATCCGCAGCGCCGGCCTGATCTACCGGGACATCGGGCGCGCGATCGCCGAAAACGGCCATGACAGCGTGACCCGCCGCGCGGTGACCAGTCGCGCGGCAAAGGTCCGTCTGCTGCTTCTTGCGGCGGCAACGCCCTTTCCCTCCGCAACCGCGCTGACCCTGCCGCCGCACGACAGCGTCCGGCAGCTGGTCGAGGCCTGCAGCGCCCCGGATGCAGCCCCCGCGCCGCGGGGCTTCGATGAAAAACTGGGGCGCGTGCTCGATCTTCTCGCCACAACGGAACGCCGCGAGCGGGCGCTGATGGCATCCGCGCGCGGGCGGGGCTGATTGATGGGCAGCTACCTCGGCCTGATCGAGCTCGTGCTCACCGCGCTTGCGGTCGGCGCCTTCGGCATCTGGCAATTGCGCAGCCTGAAACGCGACATGCAGGCGCACAAGGCCCGCGAAGACGAAGAGGCGCGCAGGCAGGAGCGCGACGACGGCTGATTGCGCGCACGCGTGTCTACGCCCGACCGCTGCGGCGCGGCATGCGAAACGGCAGCATCGCCTTGACGAGCGGACGGGCGAACCGGTCCCCGGAAAAGGTCTCGTGCATGGCCGTCACCGGTTCGCCCCAGATCCGGCTCTCGACAATGGCGCGGGTGTAGAACGGGCCGTCCTCCAGCGCGCGGACCACACGGGCATCGCCTTTCCCGTCGGCATGCATGAAGCGCTCCACTCCCCATGTCCCGCGCCCAAGTGTCCGCGCCACGGGCAACGTGCGTTGTTCGATCGTACCGTCGGAGCCGATGCACAGCGCCAGCTCGCGGCGCGTGCCGGAGCGACAGGACGCGTCATAGAGGATCGCGGTGCGCCCGTCGGCCAGGCGCCCGCGCGCCCAGTCCCAGCGACGGAACCCGGTTTCGAGCGGCTCGACGCCCCAGTTGCTGTCGAGATAGCCGTGGCCGCGCCAGGACGGGCCGCCCTGCGCCAGGTCAACCTCGATCCCGGCTGCCGGCGCGATCGGCCACCAGCGATGCGCGCCCCGGTCGTCGATGTCGAAGACCGTGCCCGTCACTCCCCTTGGCACGAGACGGATCGTGCCGCGAATGCGGCCCGGCAGCCAGCCGGCGCCCGGAAAGGGCAAGGCGATCTCGTCGAAGTCGAGTGTCAGCCCGCCGGCGTCGTCCCAGCGCAGGCTGCTTGGACCGACCCGGAACGAGGCCCCGGAGCGGTTGAGCGCGGCGCGCCCGCGCTCCGTCATCGCCCAGCGCGGACGACCGGCGGAATAGAGCGCGACATTGATGGCGACGTGGTTTTCCGGGTCCTGCCGTCCCGACCAGGCGTAATAGGGCGAAAACACGGAGCCGACGAAGGCGATAACCGTGACCGCGTGCCGGCCGCAGTCGCTCACGCCGTCGAAGTACCACCAGAGATAGCCACCCGGTGGAACCGGCGCGTCGAACCGCGGTCCGCGACCAGGCTCGCCGCCGCCAGTTGCCCGGAAAGCGATGCCATCGGCACCCCCGGCCCCGGATGAACGCTGCCGCCTGCCAGATAAAGCCCCGGCAGGCGCGTGCGCGCCCCCGCACGGCGGAAGGACGCCATCCAGCCGTGCGAAGCTCTCCCGTAGAGCGCGCCCCCGCTCCCGGGAAACATCTGCTCGAAATCCGCCGGCGTCGTCGCCACGCTCTCCATCGTCGTGCTGTCGAGGGTGAGGCCGCAGCGCGCCATCCGTCCCATTGCCGCGTCCAGACATGTCGCAATCTCGCTGCTTGTGTGGCGCGCACGGTCGCCAAGCGCCGGCGCATTGATCAGGCACAGGAAGGCGTCGCGCGGGTCGGCATCCGTGTCCGCGATCCTTGCGCCCGCGTCTTCGCGCCCCTGTGCGCAGAGATAGACGGTGGGGTCGGACGGAACCCGGCCCTTGCGGAAGATCTCGTCGAACTCCCGCCGGTAGGCATCGGAAAACAGCACCGTATGGCGGGCGAGCGGGAAGCCGCGCACCTTTGCCTTCACCGCCCAGGTCATCGCGGAGAGCGAACGCTCCGACGGGTTCACCGGCGCCTGTCCCAGATCCACGCCGCCAACCAGACCGGAGGCGAGCGCGGAATAGTCGCCATTGAAGATCACCGCATCGGCCGCAAGTCGCTCGCCGTCCTCGAGATGGACCGCATCGACACCGCCGGTCCCGGCCGAAATACGGGTCACGCAGCGGCCATAGTCGATGCGCGCGCCGTGTCGCTGCGCAACGGTTGCGAGCGCGCGGGCAAGCGCATGCATGCCGCCCTCGATCAACCAGACACCGTCCTGTTCGACATGGGCGACCAGCATCAAGGTGGCCGGCGCCTGGAACGGCGAGGAGCCGCAATAGGTCGCGTAGCGGCCGAACAACTGGCGCAGGCGCGGGTCCTTGAAATAGCCCCCAAGCGCCGACCAGAGCGTGGAAAACGGCCGAAGCGCCAGCATCTGCTGCAGGTTTCCCATGCCGACCCGACGGGCGAGATCGACCGGTCCGGGACGCTCGGCGGCGATATAGGTGTCCTTCAACGTCGCGAAGACGCCGGCGCTGTCCCGGCAGAACCTCTGGAAGCCCGCCGCCTCCTGCGCCCCGGCGAAATGCTCGATCGCCGCAGCACTGGCCTCGGGACTGGCAAAAAGATCCAGACGGCTGCCATCGCCCCACGCGTGACGGGCAAGCGTGCCGGCACGCGTCAAGCCGACCTCCGCCTCCAGCGTCGTATCGGCTTGCGCCAGCAGGCGGTCGAAAGCCCATTTCATCGTGAAGACGGTCGGACCGGCGTCCACAGGCGTGCCGCCGACCTCGACCTGTCGCATCTTGCCGCCGGGGCTTTCGGCCCGTTCCACCACATGGACGTCATGACCGGCGCAAGCCAGCGACACGGCCGCGGAAAGACCCGCGATGCCGGCCCCCACGACGACGACACGATCGCGTCGGACCCCGGCTGTCATCGGTCCCTCACGTGCATTGACATCACCTCATTTTGTGTCAATCTAATTTGACACTTAAGTTTGTCGTTGTAAATTGACTTTCGGGAGGCAGGTTGATGGACATTCACAAGCGCATCGAACGCGGGCTGGAGCAGGCCATCGCCTTTGCCACGTCGACCGGACAGCCGCCGAAACTGATGGCCGCGCTGCGCTACTCCGTGTTTCCCGGCGGAGCACGCGTGCGCCCGCGCCTGTGCCTTGCGGTCGCGAGCGCCTGCGGCGATCCGAATCCGGCTGCAACCGATGCGGCGGCCTCCGCGATCGAGCTGCTGCATTGCGCCTCGCTGGTGCATGACGACCTGCCCTGTTTCGACAATGCGGCGCTGCGGCGCGGCAAGCCGGCGACCCATGTCGTCCATGGCGAACCGCTCTCGCTGCTGACCGGCGACGCGCTGATCGTGCTGGCGTTCGAGACGCTGGCGCGCGAATGCGCGCTCAACCCGTCGCTGCTGGCACCGCTTACAGCCACGATCGCACGGGCCGTCGGGTCGCCGCACGGCATTGTCGCCGGCCAGGCCTGGGAGAGCGAGGGCGACATTCCGCTCGCCGACTATCACCGCGCCAAGACGACGGCGCTCTTTACCGGGGCAACGGCGGCCGGGGCCATTTCCGCCAATGCCGATCCGCAGCCGTGGATGCAGGTGGGCGAAGCGCTTGGCGCCGCCTATCAGACCGCCGACGACCTTCGCGACATCGCGGCCGAGGAAGCCGAAACCGGAAAACCCTGCGGACAGGACATCGCCAACGGGCGCCCGAACGCAGCCCTTGCCGACGGGGTCTCCGGCACGTTGATGAAGCTGCAGGATCTGGTGCAATCCGCCGTCGACGCTGTGCCCGACTGTCCCGGCTCCGACGGCCTCAAGAAACTGATCCTCGGCGAGGCGAAGCGGCTGGTGCCGAAGAACCTCGCCCATGTCGTCGCCGCTTGACCGGACGGCATGAGCGAATGGACGCGACCGCTCCTGCGACACGAAGGCAGACGCCGCCCGCGCGCCTATCGCTGGTCGCGCGGCTTCGCCATTGGCGCAACCGGCTGATCGCCAGCGCCAGCTTCCAGAACCGGGTGGCGAGCCTGCCCGGCCTGCGCCGGATCGCAAGGCGCAATGCCCGCGACCTGTTTCGCATCAACGCCGGTTTTCTCTATTCCCAGGTGCTCTTTGCAGCCGTCGAAAGCGGACTGCTGACACGGCTCAGGGACGGCGGCCGCAACGCGGATGCGCTCGCCGCCGCATGCGGGCTTCCGCCGGCCCCGATGGAGCGGCTGCTGATCGCGGCGCAGGGCCTGAAGCTCGTGACCCGGCTCGGCGACGGAACCTGGTGGCTCGACGATCTCGGCGCGGTGGTCGCGGGGAACCCCGGGATCGCGGCGATGATCCGGCATCATGCGATGGTCTACCGCGACATGAGCGACCCGCTCGCGCTCCTGACCTCAACGGGGGAAACCGAGACCTCCCGGTTCTGGGCCTATGCCGGCGCGGACCATCCGGACCGAATGGACGACAGGACGGCAGGCGCCTACTCCGATCTCATGCACCACAGCCAGGACCTGATCGCCACCGAGGTGCTGAGGGCCTATGACTTTTCGCCCCACCGCCGGCTGCTCGACATCGGCGGGGGCGACGGCACGTTTCTCAGCGCGGTCGCGGCGCGCCATCCGGCGCTTGACCTCCTGCTGTTCGACCTGCCCGCAGTCGCCGAGCGGGCGGAAAAGGCAATGGACGCGCGCGGCCTCGGGGCCCGCACCCGCTGCTTCGGCGGCAGCTTCTTCGACGACCCGATTCCCCTCGGCGCCGATTGCCTGAGCCTCGTGCGGGTGCTCTGCGACCATGAGGATGCCGCCGTGCTTGCCCTGCTGCGCGCCATTCGCGCCGCGATGGGACCGCAGGACACATTGCTGATCGCCGAACCCATGGCAGGGACCGACGACGACCGGCGGTTCGCGGCCGCCTATTTTGAATTTTACTTTCTCGCGATGCGCTCCGGCCACTGCAGAACACCCGCGCATTTGCGCGACCTGCTGAGACAGGCCGGGTTTTCCCGGATCTCGGAACGACGCACCGGCATGCCGCTGTTCGCCGGCCTGCTGGTCGCACGTGTCTAACGGGCGTGACAGCGCCATCGCGTGTGTAAAAACTAATTGACACTCTTATTTGTAGTTTTAAGATGACACTCAGGGAGGCAGAGTCTGACGACCCAATTTCGATCAGGCCAATGCGACAGATGTTCACCTCGGCAATTGTGCTCGACCAACCGCACGACATCGGCCTTCGGGACGTCGAACTGACGCCAGCCGGACCCGCCGACGTGACGGTCGACGTCGCCTGGAGCGGCATCAGCACCGGCACCGAGAAGCTGTTCTTCGACGGCACGATGCCTCCCTTCCCCGGCATGGGCTATCCCCTGGTTCCCGGCTATGAATCGGTGGGCCAGGTGGTCGAGGCCGGCCCCGACAGCGGGTTTTCCGCCGGCGACACGGTCTTCGTCCCGGGGGCCAATTGCTACCAGGGCGCACGTGGCCTGTTCGGCGCAACGGCGGCAAAGGTCGTTCTGCCCGGAGCCCGCGCCATTCGCGTTGCCGATGCGCTCGGCCAGGATGCAGTGCTCCTGTCGCTTGCGGCGACCGCCCATCACGCCCTCACCCTTCGCGACGCCACACCGCCGGAGCTGATCGTCGGCTTCGGCGTGCTCGGCAGGCTCATCGCCCGCATCGCCATTGCCCTTGGACATCCCGCACCGCGGGTGTGGGAGCGCAATCCCGCCCGCCGCGACACTACGGAGGCCGTCGAGGTGGTCGATCGCGCGGACGACGCGCGCAAGGACTACGGCGCCATCATGGACGTGAGCGGCGACGCGACGATCCTCGACACGCTTGTGGCGCGCCTTGCCAGGGGCGGCACGATCACGCTCGCCGGCTTCTACGCCGCGCCGCTCAGCTTCTCGTTTCCGCCGGCCTTCATGCGCGAGGCCCGGCTTCTCATCGCCGCGGAATTCACCCCGGCGGACCTGACGTCCGTGACGGGCCTTGTCGACAGTGGACGGCTGTCGCTTGGCGGGCTGATCAGTCACCGCGCCGACGCAGGCGATGCACCGAACGCCTATGCAACGGCCTTCGGCGACCCGCACTGCACGAAAATGATCCTGGACTGGAGGAGGAACGGATGACCGAAGGCATGGAGCCGAGGATCGACGCCGATCCGCAGAGCAACGAACGCTACGACGCCCGTCTTCGCGCGGAAGCCGCGCAGGACCCGTTGCCCCTGCCGGTCAGCGAGGCGACCAAGGATACCCAGATCATCGCGATCTACGGCAAGGGCGGGATCGGCAAGAGCTTCACGCTCGCCAACCTCTCCTACATGCTGGCGCAGCTCGGCAAGAAGGTGCTGCTGATCGGCTGCGACCCGAAGAGCGACACGACATCGCTGCTGTTCGGCGGCCGCGCCTGCCCGACGATCATCGCCACGGCCTCGCAGAAGAAGGAAGCCGGCGAGGAAGTCACCATCGGCGACGTCTGCTTCAAGCGCGACGGCGTCTTCGCGATGGAGCTCGGTGGACCGGAAGTCGGGCGCGGCTGCGGCGGACGCGGCATCATCCACGGCTTCGAGACGCTGGAGAAACTGGGCTTCCACGAATGGGACTTCGACTATGTCCTGCTCGACTTCCTGGGCGATGTGGTCTGCGGCGGCTTCGGGCTGCCGATTGCCCGCGACATGTGCCAGAAGGTCGTGGTCGTCGGCTCCAACGATCTCCAGTCGCTCTATGTCGCCAACAACGTCTGCTCGGCGGTGGAGTATTTCCGCAAGCTCGGCGGCAACGTCGGCCTGGCCGGCATGGTGGTGAACAAGGACGACGGCACCGGCGAGGCGCTTGCCTTCGCGAAAGCCGTCGGCATTCCGGTTCTCGCCTCCGTTCCCCAGCACGAGGACATCCGCCGCAAGAGCGCCAACTACCAGATCATCGGCCATCCCGACGGCGAATGGGGACCGCTCTTCCAGGAGCTTGCCGACAACCTGCGCGACGCGCCGCCGGTCCAGCCGGCGCCCCTGTCGCAGGACGACCTGATCGCACTCTTCGACACGGAACAGACCGGCGGCGACTTCACGCTGATCCCGGCGACGGTGGAAGACATGTGCGCTGCCGTGACGCTCGACAAGCGGTCCCTCGAAGTCATCTACGACAAGGTGTGAGGCCAAGATGAGCGACGACATTCACACCGCCGAGCCTCCCGGACCCGCCGCCGATACATCCGGCCTTGGATGTCACGCGGGCGCGGAGACGCTTGAGGCCGCCGCGCGGGCAGCCGGAAAGTCGGAAACGCTTGACCAATACGCGACCGACTATCCCAAGGGGCCGCACGACCAGCCGCAATCGATGTGCCCGGCCTTCGGCTCCCTGCGCGTCGGCCTGCGGATGCGCCGCGTGGCGACGCTTCTTTCGGGATCCGCCTGCTGCGTCTACGGCCTGACCTTCACCTCGCATTTCTACGGCGCCAAGCGCTCGGTCGGCTATGTGCCCTTCTCCTCGGAAACGCTGGTGACGGGCAAGCTCTACGAGGACATCCGCGACGCGGTGCGCGAGGTGGCAAAGCCGGAAGACTATGACGCCGTCATCGTCACCAGCCTGTGCGTTCCCACCGCCTCCGGCGTTCCCTTGCAGATGCTGCCGAAGGAAATCGACGGCGTGCGCATCGTCGGCATCGACGTGCCCGGCTTCGGCATTCCGACCCATGCGGAAGCCAAGGACGTGCTCTCCGGCGCCATGCTGAAATACGCGCGCCAGGAAGTCCTGTCCGGCCCCGTCCAGGCGCCGCGCGCCGGCGTGGAGGATCGCCCGACGGTCACGCTGCTCGGCGAGGTCTTCCCCGCCGATCCGGTGATCATCGGCCGCATGCTCGCGCCGATGGGGCTTGCCGCCGGCCCGGTCGTTCCGGTGCGCGAATGGCGCGAGCTCTATGCTGCGCTCGACGGCGATGTCGTCGCCGCGATCCATCCCTTCTACACCGCCTCAATCCGCGAGTTCCAGGAAGCCGGCCGGCCGATCGTCGGCTCCGCCCCGGTCGGACTGGACGGCACGGACGCCTGGCTGTCGGCCATCGCCGACACGCTCAATGTCGCGCCGGAGGCGCGCGACGGCGTGCGCAACGCCATGCGCGGCGCCATTGCCGGCGCGCTGTCAGAAAACCGCATCAAAGGACGCATCACGCTGTCGGGTTATGAAGGCTCGGAGCTGATCGTCGCCCGCCTGCTGATCGAATCCGGCGCGGACCTGCGTTACGTCGGCACCGCCTGCCCCAAGACGCCCTGGTCGGCGGCGGATGCGCAATGGCTCGCCGACAAGGGCGTCCACGTCCAGTTCCGCGCCTCGCTTGAACAGGATCTGGCGGCGTTTCACGAGTTTCAGCCGGACCTTGTCATCGGAACGACGCCGGTGGTGCAGGCGGCCAAGGAAGCCTCGATCCCCTCCCTCTATTTCACCAACCTGATCTCGGCGCGTCCGCTGATGGGACCGGCCGGCGCCGACTCGCTCGCGCAGGTGATCAATGCGGCGATTGCCAACAAGCCGCGCTTCGACCGGATGTCCGCCTTCTTCGAGGGCGTCGGCACCGGCGATACCGCAGGCGTGTGGCGCGACACGCCGGTGGAACGCCCGGCCTTCCGGAAGAAATACGCGGCCAAGACGCGCATCTCCAAGAATGCCGTCGACGCCGGGGAGGCGGTGGGATGCTGATCCTCGATCACGACAGGGCCGGCGGCTACTGGGGGTCGGTCTATGCCTTCACGGCGATCAAGGGCCTGCAGGTGATCATCGACGGGCCCGTCGGCTGCGAGAACCTGCCGGTGACCTCGGTGCTGCATTACACCGATGCCCTGCCGCCGCATGAACTGCCCATCGTCGTCACGGGGCTGGGCGAGGACGAGCTTGGCCAGCACGGCACGGAAGGCGCGATGAAACGGGCGCGCGCCGTGCTCGACCCCGACCTTCCGGCGGTCGTCGTCACCGGCTCGATCGCCGAGATGATCGGCGGCGGGGTGACGCCTGAGGGCAGCAACATCCAGCGCTTCCTGCCGCGCACCATCGACGAGGACCAGTGGCAAAGCGCGGACCGCGCCCTGAAGTGGCTGTGGACCGAATACGGCCCGAAAAAGGGCCGCGTGCGCCCGCCCAAGGCGCGCAAGGAGGGCGAGCGCCCCAAGGTCAACATCATCGGGCCGATCTATGGCACCTTCAACCTGCCGTCGGATGTCGCGGAGATCGTCCGCCTGGTCGAGGGCATCGGTGCCGAGGTCAACATGACCTTCCCGCTGGGCAGCCATCTGGCGGACGTCAGCCGGCTGGCCGAGGCGGAGGTCAACATCTGCATGTACCGCGAGTTCGGGCGTCTGTTGTGCGAGGCGCTGGAGCGCCCCTACCTGCAGGCACCGATCGGCATCCATTCGACGACCGCCTTCCTGGAAACGCTCGGCGAGATGCTCGGGCTCGACCCCCAGCCCTTCATCGCGCGCGAAAAGCACACGACCCTGAAGCCGATGTGGGACCTGTGGCGCTCGGTCACCCAGGACTTCTTCGGCACCGCCAGCTTCGCGGTCGTCGCCGGCGAGACCTACGAGCGCGGCATCCGCAATTTCCTGGAAGACGAGATGGGCCTGCCCTGCGTCTTCTCCGTGCAGCGGCGCGCCGGCGCCAAGACGGACAATGCCGCCGTCCGCGAGAAGATCCACGCCTCGCCGCCCCTGATCATGTTCGGCTCCTACAACGAGCGCATGTATCTGGCCGAGGCCGGGGCGAAGGCGATCTACATTCCGGTCTCCTTCCCCGGGGCGATCATCCGCCGTCATACCGGAACGCCGGTGATGGGCTTTTCGGGTGCAAGCTGGATCATCCAGGAAGTGTGCAACGCGCTGTTCGATGCGCTGTTCAACATCCTGCCCCTGTCAACCGAACTCGACGCAGTCGACGCGACGCCGGTCCGTCGTCCGGGCGAACTGGCCTGGAGCGACGCGGCGCGTTCCGCCCTCGACCAGCTGGTGGAAGCCGAACCCGTTCTCATCCGGATTTCGGCGGCCAAGCGGCTGCGCGACACCGCCGAGGCGACCGCGCGCAAGGCCGGTGCCGAGACTGTCGAAACAACCCATCTGCCCGGCGCCAGAGTGCCGCGCGAAGTCGAACCGGCGGTCTAGCCGGAAACCCGTCGCGCGTCGGCATGTGCCCGGCGCGCCAGTGGAGGAGCAAGAGCATGATCACCAGAAAGCAGCGCCGCTGCGACGGCTCGGGCCTGACCGACCCCTGGGACCGCCTCGAATACAAGGCACTCGTCGCCCTCGCTTTCGTTCTGTGCCTCGGCGCGGGCCTCGCCAAGCGGATCCTCCGCCTGGCGGCACCGCGTCCGGCCAAGCCCCCTTACCTCCGCGAGAGCATTTTCGCAGAGGCGAAATCCGCAGCGCATGCCGCGGTTGGCTACGCGTTCATCGCGTAAGCACTCACCTGCCGGCGTCCAAAACCGGCAATCGCCTGACGCGGGTCTGCGCCCGCCCGGGCACCCCAGCCGCGGGGGATTCGTGGCTTACATGACTAGGAGGTGACGTTCATGGCTAGCCCTGACAACGTCTCACTTTCGGGTCTTACCGAGAGCGAAGCTCAGGAGATCCACAAGTACTTTATCCAAGGCTTCTTGGGATTCACGGCGGTTGCGATCGTCGCGCATCTCTTGGTCTGGCTTTGGCGCCCCTGGATCCCCGGACCCGACGGCTATGCCGCGCTTGACGGCGTGACAGAAACCGTCACCGCGCTCCTTCCCGTCCTCGCATAGGAGAAAAGCTATGTGGAGAATCTGGTATCTGTTCGACCCTCGCCGCGTGATGGTCGGACTGGCCGTCTTCCTGTTCTCGCTGGCCATTCTCATCCACTTCATCCTGCTCAGCACGGATCGCTTCAACTGGCTGGAAGGCTCGTCCACGACGACCAGCTCGATTGAACAATCCGTCACGGATGGCGTGGAGCCGGTGCGAATGCTCGGATAACGGCGCTTGCGACAAGGTGGCGGGCGACACCGGCGACACCCGGGCTGCCCGCCGCCGAAACTCCCTGACATCCACTGGGCTATCCGCTGGCACGGATCAAACCAATCAGGAGGAACGACGATGGCGTTGCTCAGTTTCGAACGAAAATACCGCGTGCGCGGCGGCACCCTCATCGGCGGCGATCTGTTCGACTTTTGGGTCGGACCGTTCTACGTCGGATTCTTCGGAGTTCTGGGGCTTTTCTTCATCATCACGGGCACCGCGCTCGTCGTCTACGGCGCCGCGATCGGCCCGACCTGGAACATCTGGCGCATCTCGATCGCGCCCCCGGACCTCAGCTACGGTCTGGCGCTGGCGCCGCTCAAGGAAGGCGGCCTCTGGCAGATCATCACGGTCTGCGCCATCGGGTCCTTCGTGTCCTGGGCCCTGCGCGAGGTCGAGATCTGCCGCAAGCTCGGCATGGGCTACCATGTGCCCTTCGCCTTCTCCTTCGCCATCTTCGCCTATGTAACGCTGGTGGTGATCCGTCCCTTGCTGCTTGGCGCCTGGGGACATGGCTTTCCCTACGGGATTTTCTCCCACCTCGACTGGGTGTCGAACGTCGGCTACCAGTATCTGCACTTCCATTACAATCCGGCGCATATGATCGCGGTGACATTCTTCTTCACCACGACACTTGCCCTGTCTCTGCATGGCGGCCTGATCCTTTCGGCGGCCAATCCCGGCCGCGACCGGACCGATCCGTCCAGGCAGGCCGAGATGAAGACGCCGGAATACGAGGACACCTTCTTCCGCGATACCATCGGCTATTCGATCGGCACGCTCGGCATTCACCGGCTCGGCCTGGTGCTTGCGCTGAATGCCGGCTTCTGGAGCGCCGTGTGCATCGTCATCAGCGGACCGTTCTGGAACCAGGGCTGGCCGCAATGGTGGAGCTGGTGGCTCAACCTTCCCTTCTGGAGCTGAGGAGCACGCCATGTCTCAGTATCAAAACATCTTCACGCTGACGCAGGTGCGCGGTCCCTTCGAGGAGGGGATCCCGCTGCCCGCCGGGGACAGCCCGCGCAGCGGCAAGCCGTTTCACCTCTGGATCGCCGGCCTGTTCGGCAACGCGCAGATCGGTCCGATCTACCTGGGCTTTCTCGGCTCCGTCTCGATCGCCTGCGGCGCGATCGCCTTCCTGATCATCGGCCTCAACATGTGGGCGTCGGTGGGCTGGGATCCGGTGCAATTCGTCCGCCAGCTGTTCTGGCTGGCGCTCGAGCCGCCGCCGGCGAAATACGGCCTCAAGATCATTCCGCCGCTCAGCGAGGGCGGCTGGTGGATCATCGCCGGCTTCTTCCTGACGACGTCGGTGCTCTTGTGGTGGGTGCGCATGTACAGACGGGCGCGCCAGCTTGAAATGGGCACACACGTGTGCTGGGCCTTCGCAGCCGCGATCTGGCTGTTCCTGGTGCTCGGTTTCATCCGGCCCGTGCTGATGGGCAGCTGGGCGGAAGCCGTTCCCTTCGGCATCTTCCCGCACCTCGACTGGACCGCGTCCTTCTCGATCCGCTACGGAAACCTCTACTACAATCCGTTCCACGCGCTTTCGATCGTCTTCCTCTACGGCTCGGTCCTGCTGTTTGCCATGCATGGCGCGACGATCCTGGCGGTCACCCGCTACGGCGGCGAGCGCGAGCTGGAGCAGATCAGCGACCGCGGAACGGCCTCGGAACGCGCCGCCCTCTTCTGGCGCTGGACCATGGGCTTCAACGCCACGATGGAATCCGTTCACCGCTGGGCCTGGTGGTTCGCGGTCCTGACCCCGCTGACCGGCGGAATCGGCATCCTGCTGACCGGCACGGTCGTCGACAATTGGTACCTTTGGGGCATCAAGCACGGCATCGTCGCGCCGCTCCCCGACATCTATCCGGGCGTTGTCGACCCGGCAATGACAGGAGGCGGACAATGAACCTCTGGCTACCTATGGCCGCTGGGGCAGGCGCCTTGCTTGCCGTGGCGAGCTTCGTCGGCACGGACTGGGATCTCCCCCCTGTCGACACCGAGCAGATCGGCTATCGCGGAACCGGGATGTACAATTCCCGGGACCGTGAAACCGAGGCGGCGCTTCAGGCGGCGAATGTCGTGCCGCCCGCCCCCTGGGAGGCCGATCCCGAAGGCGACCGGGCCGGTGACATCTACGAGAACGTCCAGGTTCTCGGTCACCTGTCCGACGACCAGTTCAACCAGTTCATGGCAGCGATCACCGAGTGGATCGCCCCTGAAGAAGGCTGCACCTACTGTCACAACGCCGAGAATTTCGCCACGGACGACGTCTATCAGAAGGTCGTTTCCAGGCGGATGATCCAGATGACGCAGGCGATCAACGAGGACTGGACGCCGCATGTGCAACAGGTCGGCGTGACCTGCTACACATGCCACCGCGGACAGGCGATCCCGGCCAACGTCTGGTCGCGCGACACCTCGCCCGAGCCGCAGCCCGGCATGGCCGGCTACCGCGCCGGGCAGAACGTTGTGGCGAAATTCGGCGGCAATTCCTCGCTGCCGCAAAACGCGCTCGAGGACTATCTGCTGAACGACACGAACATCCGCGTCCACTCCACCACCGCCTTGCCGACGGGGACCAACCCCAATGGCACCAAGGAAACGGAGAACACCTGGTCGCTGATGATGCACATGTCGGAAAGCCTCGGCGCAAACTGCACGACCTGCCACAACTCGCGCGCCTTCAACGACTGGGACCAGAGCCCGCCGCAACGCGTGACCGCCTGGCACGGCATCCGCATGTCGCGGGCGATCAACAACGACTATATCGTCGGCCTGACGCCCGTGTTCCCGGACAGCCGCAAGGGACCCGCCGGCGACGTCTACAAGGTCAGCTGCGCCCCCTGCCACAACGGCGTGCAGAAACCGCTCTACGGCGTCTCGATGATCGAGGACTATGTCGACGCGCTGTCGAAGAAGACGCAGACCGGTGTGCCCGACTACGGCACCTATGTCCCGGGCGAAACGCTGACGCTGGAGCCGGCCCCGGAACCCGGCACGACATCGAGCCTCGCGCCGGCGCTTGCGCCGGCCGGCGCAACCGGCGAGCGGAACGTGGCGGCGGTGGTCGGGCAGTAGCCGGGCATCCGCCTTTGCACCGCGCACAAGAAACCGCCGGGCCCCGCAGGGCCCGGCGGTTTCCGTTTCTCTGCCGCCAAGCAGCGTCACCCGGCCGATTGCGGCCCCCGCCTGAGGCTTGCAAGCGTCAGCCCGTAGATACAGGCCACGATGATCGCGAAGGAGACGATCTGGTAGGGTGCGACCGCCTCGCCGAGGACGACGGCGGCGAGCACCATCGTCAGTGCCGGCCAGGGCGCGGTGATCGAACTGGCGAGGGACACGTCGATGTGACGGACGGCATGGAACCAGACGATGAGCTCCAGATAATAGACCAGCCCGAGTGCGATGGCGTGCGGCACGAAAATGGCGCGGACGACCCCGGCGTCAAAGGCGCCGCCGAAAACGAGCATCAGGGCGAGAAAGACCGTCGAGATCGCAACCCGGAAGAACGTCACCTGGGCCGGCGTCACCGGCGTGTGCATCAGTTCCTCGCGAATGATCACATGGGCCACGCTCCACAGGAACGGCACGCCGAGGGCGACGAGAAACCAGAGCGACAGGCCGGAGGGGCGCAGGGTCCCCCCGGTGGCGAGGGCCCAGAAGGTCCTGCTGGTCCAACAGGCCCAGCAGGCCCAG
>PARB01000080.1 GCA_002709505.1 Paracoccaceae bacterium
AGACGCGCAGCGTTGAGGTCGCTGTGGGGTAAAACCCGTGGAAGTTCGAGTCTTCTCGACCGCACCAAAAAAAGACCCGGTCTTCGGACCGGGTTTTTTTGTGCCTCGCGCCAGGATCCCGCGGCTGTGTGTCCCGTCCTCCGTGGGGCGCGATGTTGCGGCCTTGCGCCGTCCGGTGGCATTTTTCTTCCAGAGCAATTCGTCCTTATCAAATAAATTTCATATTTGAAGCCCTTGAAGAAAGCCTCTAAAGGCTTTTTGGTTATCTCTCATAATAAAGATGCCGTACCCTGACTTTTCAGTAGTGTGTTGTTGATTGTCAGACTCGCAGATTTTTCGTAATTTTCAGGGTTTTAGATCCGCTTGGCGATTCTGGCCGTAGAGTGTATTTGAAGATATTATCCAATGTCTTTTCATTTCGTGCCGGACCCGCATCCCCCGGGCCGGCCAAGACCGCACACAAACTCGAAAGGAGCGTGCGATGACAATTGAGAAACAAAAAACCGACGCCCGACAGGGAAACACCAACAAGACCAATGCGCGCGTGCTGACGGTGTCGCTCGGACTGGCCGCGGTCGTCGCCGTCCTGGCCGTGCTGGTGTTCGCCTTGTAAGCGTCTTTCTTCGGCGAGGCCCGTTCGCCGCCGGTGCCGCGACCTCGGCATGCCGGCGTCCTGGCGTGTGGGTCCCAAGCCGTCATTTCCCTCCCCAACGTCACTTTCCGGCCGCTTTCGGTGCCGCGCCCACAGGATTTCTCGTGTCGGGCGTTGGTGCGGCCCGGTCTTTGCCCTAAGACTGTCAGGAGCGGGGGTGCAGACGCGGATTGCCCCCGGGACCGCGCGTATCCCGCGCCATGCGGATGATGCCGCAAGCGCATAGCAGGGCCGTGCCGCGTGGTGAACCGAGTGCCCGCGTCGGCGGGGACGCCGTTGCAACGGACAAGCCAGGGAGGGGATCGTGTCGGACGCCGAAACAGTCGAACCAACCGATCCCGTGCTGGAACTTCCGCCCGTGCGCGACGAGGAAGGGCGCATTTCCGCGGGCTTCCTGGCGCTGATCGAGGCCGGGATCGAGGCCGAGGACGCGCCCGCGCTCATCGGCCTTGTCGGCGATCTGCACGAGGCGGATGTCGCCGATCTCATCGAATCGCTCAGCGCCGACAGCCGCGGCCCGTTCGTGCGCCTGCTTGGCGACGAGTTCGACTTTGCCACGCTGACGGAGCTCGACGAGGCGGTCCGCCTCAAGATCCTGGAAGAGTTGCCGGCGAAGACGCTGGCGGAGGGCATCGGCGAGCTCGATTCCGATGATGCCGTCTACATTCTCGAGGACCTGAGCGAGGAAGAGCAGGCGGCGATCCTGCAGCGGCTGTCGCACACCGACCGGGTCCAGCTGCAGCGCTCCCTCGACTATCCGGAAGAATCCGCCGGCCGTCTGATGCAGACGGATTTCATCGCGGTGCCGCCGTTCTGGAGCGTCGGGCAGACCATCGACTACATGCGCGAGGCCGAAGACCTGCCGGACACGTTCCACGAGATCTTCGTGGTCGATCCGGGCTTCCGCCTGATCGGCTCGCTGCCGCTCGACAAGCTCTTGCGCACAAAACGGGCGACCAAGGTCTCCGCGATCATGGAGGAGGACGTCCACCCCTTCGAGGCAACCGAAGACCGGGAGGAGGTGGCCCGCTCCTTCGAGCGCTACAACCTCGTTTCCGCCGGTGTGGTCGACGACGCCGGCCGGCTGGTTGGCATGGTGATGATCGACGACATCGTCGACGTCATCCAGGAAGAGGCAGAAGAGGATCTGCGCGGCCTGGCGGGGCTGGGCGACGAGGAGATCTCGGACGCGGTGTTCGTCACCGCAAAATCCCGTTTCACCTGGCTGGTGGTCAATCTCGCCACCGCCGTGCTTGCCTCCGTGGTCATCTCGCTGTTCGAGGGCACCATCGAGGCGATGGTCGCGCTCGCCGTCCTGATGCCGATTGTCGCTTCCATGGGCGGCAATGCCGGCACCCAGACGATGACGGTCGCGGTGCGCGCGCTTGCGACCCAGGAGCTTGACGCCCGCAACATGTGGCGGGTGTTGCGCAGGGAAGTGCTCGTCAGCCTGCTGAACGGCATCGCGCTGGCGATCCTGATCGGCATCGCCGCCACGCTCTGGTTCGGCAATGCGGGGCTCGGCACGGTGATCGGCGTGGCCATCGTCATCAACATGGTGTCAGCCGGCCTCTCGGGCCTGCTCATTCCTGTCGTGATGGAAAAGGTCGGCGTCGACCCGGCGATTGCCTCCAGCGTTTTCGTCACCACTGTGACCGACATCGTCGGCTTCTTCGCCTTCCTGTGGATCGCGGCACTCTGGTTCGGTCTGCCGATCTGAGGGAACAAGCCATGTGCAAGCCAGCAGGAGTGTCATGATGGCAAGCTCTCCCCGGGTGCGGGGTATTCTGGAAACCTCCGTCTATGTGGCGGATCTCGATCGCGCCCATGCGTTTTATGGCGGGATTGTCGGTCTTGAGCGCATGGTCGGCGGCGAGCGGCTTTGCGTCTACGACGCGGCACCCGGCGAGACGCTTCTCGTCTTCCTGCGCGGGGCCACGGCAGAGGACGTGCCGACCAACGGCGGGGGCATTCCCGGCCACCACAGCGAGGGGCCTGGCCATTTCGCCTTCAAGGTCGCAAAGTCCGACCTCGATCGATGGCGGGCGCATTTCGCGCAAGCCGGCGTGCCGATCGTCAGCGAGGTCACCTGGCCTGCCGGCGGCGTCTCGATCTATGTGAACGACCCGGACGGCAACGTCGTGGAATTCGCAGCACCTGCGCTCTGGCCGAACTACCAGGAGTGACGGAGCCCGCGATGATGCATTTCCTTCTCGTGGCGCTGGGCGGGGCGCTGGGCGCCGGCAGCCGGCATCTGGTGAACCAGGCGGCGCTGCGGGT
Organism: Paracoccaceae bacterium; assembly: GCA_002709505.1. Classification (GTDB taxonomy): domain Bacteria; phylum Pseudomonadota; class Alphaproteobacteria; order Rhizobiales; family Stappiaceae; genus Stappia. Next base: position 2,933 of record PARB01000080.1, read on the forward strand.
CTTCGGTCCCGGGTTTCCGGTCGGCACGCTGACGGTCAATATCCTCGGGTCGCTGGCCATGGGGCTTCTGATCGGCTGGCTCGCGTCGCGCGCCAGCGCGGGTGGCACGGGAACCGGGCTCCGGCTCTTTCTCGCCACGGGTGTTCTCGGCGGCTTCACGACATTTTCGGCCTTTTCCCTCGATGTGGTGTTGCTGTGGGAGCGGGGCCAGCAGATGGCCGCGCTCGGCTATGCGGCCGTTTCGGTGGCGGTCTCCATTGCCGCGCTTCTGGCCGGGCTGTGGGCCATGCGCACGCTGATGGCGTGAGCCGACATGCGGGAATGCTTGCCCTGCCGCGCGCGGCGGATTAGGTAGGGCGAAATCCCCACGCCTTCCGCGCAGCGCCGCGTAGGCTGGCGGAAGCGATCAGGAAAGCCAATGTCCGGAATAGAACAACGAACCGTCACCGCGGATGAGGCCGGCATGCGCCTCGACCGGTGGTTCAAGACGCATTTTCCGGGGCTCGGCTTCGGACACCTGCAAAAGCTGCTGCGCACCGGGCAGGTGCGCGTCGACGGCAAGCGCGTCGACACCTCCACGCGCATTGCAACGGGGCAAGTGGTGCGCATCCCGCCGATGCAGGTCGACGCCAAGGTCCAGGCCAAGGACAGCGCCAACGCCAAGCCGAAGGCGCGCAAGCTCGTTGCCGGCGACCGCGAGGCGGTCGAGGCGATGACGGTCTATGAGGACCGCGAGGTAATGGTGCTGAACAAGCCGGCCGGGCTTGCGGTGCAGGGCGGCTCCGGCCTGACCCGGCACCTCGACGGCATGCTGGAGGCCTTCCGAGACGCCAAGGGCGAAAAGCCGCGTCTCGTGCACCGTCTCGACCGGGAAACCTCGGGCATCCTGCTGCTCGCCAAGACGCGCAAGGCGGCGCAGTCGCTGTCGAAATCCTTCCGCGCGCGGCAGACCCGAAAGATCTACTGGGCGCTGGTCGCCGGCGTGCCGAAGCCGCGCCAGGGGCGGATCTCCACCTATCTGACCCGCGACGAGGACGAGGAACGCATGCGCATCGCCCGCCACGGCGAGACCGACGCGCAGCATTCCGTTTCGCTCTATTCGGTGGTGGAGAACGCCGGGCCGAAGGTGTCCTGGGTCAGCCTGCGCCCGATCACCGGCCGCACGCACCAGCTGCGCGCCCATGCCGCCCATATCGGCCATCCGATCATCGGCGATCCGAAGTATTTCAACATCGAGAACTTCGAGTTCCCGGGCGGACTCCAGAACAAGCTGCATCTGCATGCCCGCCGCATCGTCATTCCGCATCCGTCGGGGCGCGGCTCGATCGATATCTCCGCGCCGCTGCCCGCCCACATGCAGCAAAGCTGGAACCTGCTCGGCTTCGATGCCGCCCAATACGACCCCGAAACCAACGATCCGGAGGACTGAGCCCTGTATCTGGTCATTTTCGATTGCGACGGGACGCTGGTCGACAGTCAGGACACGATCCTGCACGGGTTGACGGTGGGGTTCGAGGCGGTGGGGCTGACCCCGCCGGACCGGCGCACGGGTCTGTCCATCGTCGGGCTGTCCCTCGATGTCGCCTTCAGGCGGCTTGTCGCGCCCGAGCACGCCCATCTGGTGCCGGCGATGGCGGAGGCCTACCGCCAGGCCAAGGTCGCGCGCCGGCTTGCCGGGCTCGATCACGATCCGCTCTATCCCGGCGCCCGCGCGGTGCTCGACGCGCTGCATGCGCGCGACGACGTGCTGCTCGGCATCGCAACCGGCAAGGCCCTGCGGGGTGTCCGTCACATGCAGGAAATGCACGGTCTGGAGCAGATGTTCGCCACCATCCAGACGGCGGACAGCGCTCCGTCCAAGCCTCACCCGGGCATGATCCTGCAGGCGATGGCCGAAACGGGGGCGCATGCCGACAGGACTGTGATGATCGGCGACACCACGTTCGATATCGACATGGCGCGCGCGGCCGGCGTTGCCTCCGTCGGCGTGACCTGGGGCTATCATCCGCGCGAGCAGCTGGTGGCAAGCGGCGCAGGGCGCATCATCGATGCCTTTGGCGAGCTCGAGGGCGTGCTGGCCGAGATGCTCGATCTTCGGTCGGCTGCCGCACAAATGGATCGTGTCTGATGCGTGATTTGCTGGAAGAGCTGGAAGCGGGCGGCGGGGCCCTCGATCCCGTGGAGCGGGCGAAGACGCTGTCGCGCAAGCAGTTGCCGAAGCGCTTCTACACCGTCGTGTCGGTGGACGCCGGCGACGACGGGTTTTCCGTCCTGCTCGACGGGCGCCCGGTCAGGACGGCGCAGCGCAATCGGCTCGTCCTGCCGGACGAAGCGCTCGCGCGCCGGGTCGCGGAGGAATGGGACGCGCAGGAAACCGAGATCGATCCGCTGCGCATGCCGCTGACCCGCATCGCCAATGTGGCGATCGATGCCGTGTCGAAACGCATGGCCGAGGTCGCCGACGACATCGCCAAATATGCCGGCAACGACCTGCTGTTCTACCGCGCGGAAATGCCGGACACGCTGGTCCAGCGCCAGAACGAGCAATGGGGCGCGGTGCTGGCCTGGGCGGAGGCGCGCTATGCCGGCCGTTTCGTGCTGGCCGAGGGCATCATGCCGGTGCGCCAGGATCCGGCGCTGATCGCGCGCATTCGCGAGCGGCTGGCGCCGGCCTCGCCATTGCGGCTTGCGGCGCTGCACGTCGCGACGACGCTGACCGGGTCGGCGCTGCTGGCGCTGGCGCTTGCGCATGAGGCGTTCGATCCCGACACGATCTGGTCTGCGGCCCATCTCGACGAGGACTGGAACATCGAGCAATGGGGCGCGGACGAAGAGGCACAGCGCACACGCGCGCTTCGCAGGCGCGATTTCGATGCGGCGGTGCGCGTGCTTCAGGCGACGCGGGCCGGGACCTGACCGTCCGATTTGGTCGGCCATCGCCGTTGCCGGCGGTGGCGGGTGTTTGTTGCAAGCACAATCTTTAATTGTTTTTTGCCGGGGCTATACTTGCACCTTCCGATGGGGGAGGTGCAGATGGTGGATCTTGCAGAAATCGAGCGCCGCATATTGGCGGGTGAAGAGATTTCCTATGAGGATTATCAGGTCATTCGGGCAGAGCAGGAGCGGCTGAACGATCTGGAAGAGATCCTGAGTGGTGCGCGGGCCGGGGTCGATGCGGAAAAGGAGATCGTGGCGCGGGCTTCCGGGCCGGCGGTGGCCATCGTCGTCGGGCATACGAAAAACAGCCCCGGCGCGTCGGGCGGAGCTCCGATCCACAAGAGCGAATATCCCTGGAACAAGGGTCTTGCCGCGATGGTGCATCAGGCCTGCATGGCGCAGGGCATCCAGAGCAAGATCTTCTTTCGCGACGGGATCGGCATCGCCGGGGCCTACAAGCAGGTCGCCAAATGGGGCGCAAGCTGCGTGATGGAACTGCATTTCAACTCGTATAACGGCGCGGCGCACGGCACGGAAACGCTCTACGATCAGGACCGCAATGCCGGATCGAAGGCCTGGGCGCAACGGCTGCAGGACGCGATGCTGGAGGCGCTCGGGCTTCACGACCGCGGCCTGAAGGAACGCGACAAGGGTGATCGGGGCTACGGCAGCGTGTCGGCGCTCGATATTCCCTCCGCGCTCACCGAACCCTTCTTCGGCGACAACCCGAGCGATGCGCATGTCGGCGAAGCCAACAAGCAGGAGCTGGCGGACGCGCTTGCCCGCGCGGCGGCCGCGCAGTTGCTGCCGTCGTCCTGAGCGGTTGGCCGGCCGGGTGGAAGACGCCGGCCGTCAGATCTCGAAGTCGGGGATCTCGGCGACCGCATCGCGGAGCTTTTCCGACCACATGCGCGACATGTCCGCGAAATACCGGTCGGTCTCCTCGACCCGCGTCTGGCGGTGGGCGGAGAAGCTGTCAGTATTGTAGAGCAGCATGTCGATCGGCATGCCGACGGACAGGTTCGACCTGAGCGTCGAGTTGAACGACAGAAGCACCAGTTTCGCGGCCTGGCCGAGGCGCATGTCGGCCTGGGTCACCCGGTCGAGGATCGGCTTGCCGTATTTGTGCTCGCCGATCTGCAGGAAGGGCGTGTCGTCGGAGGCCTCGATGAAGTTGCCGGCGGAATAGATCTGGAACAGCCGCGGCGCCTCGCCCTTGATTTGCCCGCCGAGCAGGAAGGTCACGCTGAAGCTCTCGGAGTTGGCGGCGAGCGCATCGCCGTCGATGGCGCGCACGTCGCGCACGACGCTGCCGACAAGGCGCGCGGCCTGAAACATCGTCTCGACCGAAAACCGCGTGGGGCGGGAGGGATCGTCGCTGTCCAGCCGTTCGGACAGAAGGCTCACCACCGACTGGGTGACGGCGAGGTTGCCGGCCGAAAGCAGGCAGAGCACCCGCTCGCCGGGCTTTTCCCACACATGCAGCTTCTTGAAGGTCGCGACATTGTCGAGACCGGCATTCGTGCGCGTATCGGCGGCCATCACCAGGCCGCGGTCAAGCTTGAGACCTACGCAGTACGTCATGTTGCACCGTTTGCAACGCACCTGCGCCGAGCGTGCCGTGGCGCGGGATGATTCCCGTCTTGGGAGATTTGAAGGATATGACCGTGTTCCGGGCGAGGGAGCAACGGTTTCATTGCTGTTGAGATTGCGCCGATTCCTGCAGGACCGCCACCTCAACCGACATGGTTTCATCGCCGCTGCCCCTGCGGATGCCGCGAATGGGGGCGGCGGAGCGGGAATCGAGGCCCGTGGTCAGGCGAATATAGCGCTCGGTCGGACACATGCCGTTGGAGACATCGAAGCCGACCCAGCCGAGCGTCGGCAGCTTGACCTCGGCCCAGGCGTGATGGGCCTCGGATTCCTGCTCGTCTTCCATCAGCATGTATCCGGACACATAGCGCGCCGGCACGCCGATACAGCGGGCCGCACTGATGAAAATATGTGCATGATCCTGGCAGACGCCGTGCCCCGAGGCGAGCGCCTCGGCCGCGGTGGTGTGGACTTCCGTCACGCCGGTCTGATAGCCGACCTTGTCGCGGATCGCGTGCATCAGCTCGTGAAAGCCGGAGACGTCGCCGGTGTCGGAGGCGAGCGCCCCGAGGCGCCGGATTGCCGGACTGGCCGCGGTCAGCGGTGTGAAGCGCCGGAACACGTCGTCGGTGGCGGGGCAGGGGAAGTCGCCGACGATCCCGGCCATGTCCTTGGTTTCGACCAAGCCCTCGACGGAGACGCTGAGTTCGGTGACTGGGTCGTGGTGGCTGACCAGATCGACCCGATTGCCGAAGCCGTCGGTGTAATGGGCGCCCGTTTCCAGACCCGGCACGGTGACCGTCCAGGACAGGATCTCCTGCCCCTCCTGGCTGTGAGGGGTCAGCCGCAATTGCTGGATCATGTGGGCAATCGGCTGTTCGTATGTGTAGCGTGTGACGTGTTTCACGACGAGGCGCATGGGCCGTCGGTCTCCGTTGGTCGCGTTCCGGACACGCGCCCTGTCCGCATTACGAGAAGTGGTAATCCGATGCGAGCTGGGCGCCAAGCGCGTTGTTGCGGGCGATCAGGTCGGTCAGGAATTCATGCAAGCCACCCTGGAAGATGCGGTCCATCGAGGTTTCCTCGAGCAGCGAGAGCGTGCCATGGGCCATGTCGCAGCTGACCGGACTGTCCTGATAGCGGATCGCAAGAGCGGCAGCGCTCTCCGAGATCCAATCATAGCAGTAAGAGATGGACCGCGGCATTTCCTTTCTCAGGATCAGGAATTCCGCCACGTTGAAGGGGCGCACCTGGGCGTCGCGATAGGCGTGCCGATAGCTTCTGTGCGCCGAAACCGACCGCAGGATCGTGGTCCACTGGTAGCGGTCCAGATCACCGCCGATCATCTCATTGTCCGGCAGCAGGATCCAGTATTTCACGTCGAGGATGCGGGCGGTGTTGTCCGTGCGCTCGATGAAGGCGCCGAACTGGCTGAAGTGATAGCCGGCGTCGCGCATCAGGGTTCCGAGCATGGCGCCGCGAAACAGCATGGAGCGCTGCTTGATCCAGGCGAGGAAGTCGGGAAGCTTGTTGTCGGTCATGTGCTGCGGGCGAATGTCCATGAACTCCAGATAGGTGGTGTTCAGGCTCTCCCACATTTCCCCGGTGATGGCGGTTCTGACCGAACGCGCGTTGTTGCGGGCCGCCTCGATGCAGGAGCGCACGGAGGAGGGGTTGTCCCGGTCGAACAGCATGTGCTGAACGACGGCGCGCTTGGTCGGCTCGTCGTGTTTGGAAAAGAACGCGCCGTCGCATCCCGCGCTCACCAGCGTCGAGCGCCAGTCGTCGGAATGATCCTGTCCCAGACGCGGGGTCATCGCGATGCGATAGCCGACTTCCAGCAGGCGGGCCATGTTTTCAGCGCGCTCGTTGTAGCGCGAGGTCCAGTAGAGCGAAGCGGCGGTGCGGCCGAGCATGTCGTATCAGTCCTCCAGTACCCAGGTGTCCTTGGTGCCGCCGCCCTGGCTGGAATTGACCACCAGCGAGCCCTTCTTGAGGGCGACGCGGGTCAGTCCGCCAGGCGTGATGCGCACCTTGTCGCCGACCAGGACATAGGGCCTGAGGTCGACATGGCGCGGCGCAAGGCCCGAGGCGACATGGGTGGGACAGGCGGAGAGCGACAGGGTCGGCTGGGCGATGTAGTTCGACGGATTGGCCTTCAGCCGGCGCTTGAATTCCGCCAGTTCGCGTTTCGATGCGGTCGGGCCGATCAGCATGCCGTAGCCGCCCGACCCGTGCACTTCCTTGACCACGATTTCCGGCAGGTGATCGAGCACATAGGCAAGGTCGTCCTCTCGCGCGCAGTTCCAGGTCGGGACGTTCTGCAGGATCGGCTTCTGGCCGGTGTAGAACTCGATGATCTCCGGCAGATAGGCATAGACCGCCTTGTCGTCGGCGATGCCGGTGCCCGGCGCGTTGCAGATCGTCACGTTCCCGGCGCGATAGGCATCGAACAGGCCCGGCACGCCGAGCATGCTGTCTGGCCGGAAGGTGAGGGGGTCGAGGAAGGCGTCGTCGATGCGCCGGTAGATGACGTGCACCCGTTCCGGCGCGCGGGTGGTGCGCATGAAGACCTTGCCGTCGTCGACGAAAAGGTCGCGCGCCTCGCACAGTTCGACACCCATGCTGTCGGCCAGAAAGGCATGTTCGAAATAGGCGGAGTTGTAGATGCCCGGCGTCAGGATGCAGACCGTCGGTTCGTCGGTATCGCAATTCGCCGGCGCGACGCTTTCCAGCGTCTCGCGCAGAAGATCGGGATAATGCTCGATCGGCGCGACGCGGTTCTGCTGGAACAGCTCGGGAAACATCCGCATCATGGTTTCGCGGTTTTCCAGCATGTAGGACACGCCCGACGGCGTGCGCGTGTTGTCCTCCAGCACGTAGAATTCGTCCTCGCCGACCCGCACCAGGTCGGTGCCGATGATATGCGCATAGACCTTGCGCGGCGGCGTGAAGCCGATCATCTCCGGCAGGAATGCCTCGTTCTGGATTACCAGTTCGGCCGGAATCCGGCCGGCTCGGATGATTTCCTGCCGGTGGTAGATATCGTGCAGGAACGCGTTCAGCGCCCGCACCCGCTGGTCGATGCCTGCGGAGATCCGCCGCCATTCGGCTGCCGCGAGAACGCGGGGCACGATGTCGAAGGGGATCAGGCGTTCCGTTGCTTCGGCGGTGCCATAGACGGCGAAGGTGATGCCCAGACGCCGGAAGATCGTTTCGGCCTCGCGCGATTTCCTGCGCATCTCGGCAGGCGACATGCCCGAAAACCACTCCGCCAGCGCCTTGTAGGGTGCGCGGGGCTGGCCGTCCGGCCCGAGCATTTCATTGAATGGCCCTGTATCCGTCATTCTCCCCCTCTGCGCGACATTGTCCGGTTACCCGGGGTCCAGCTGACCGTTACTCTGGCAAGCCGCGATGGCGCGTCTCAAGTCCGAAAAAGCGCCAGCCGGTGAGCAGTTTTTCGGCATCTCGGCACTGCCGGCGGTTGCCGTAGCGCGAGCTTCACCTTAGCGGTTGGAGCAGTTCCGTCAAACACATGCCTGCGGCGGGGCTGTTGCGGACCGTCCGGTGCCGCGCCTCTCAGTCCCATTCGAACGGGCGGAACAGGGGCACCTCGCAGATGTAACCGACCACGCAGCTTTGCGTGTCGCGGGTGCGGGCGACCTCGGGGCGCACGACCTCCCAGTGGTCGCACCAGCGCGGGCCGGCAACGAAGCGCTGATAGGTGTATTGGCCGGTGGTCATCACCACCGCGCCGCGCTGGGCGACCATCGCCTGTGCCTGCGCGCAGGTCATGCGCCTGAGATCGGGGCGGGCGGCTTCCGCCACGCTTGGGACGAGAAGGGCAAGGGCGAGAACGACGGCGCCCGCGCGGGCCGAGGTCCGAGCGTCGGGCGTGGGCATCTGGATCGGCGACATGTGCGGACCTCCTGTCGGGCGGGAACCTGTCCCGCGGCTGCAACCGGCTCCGGCCGGCGGTTCGGGCGCATCCGGCCCGCCGGATAACCGGTTCGAGTTTGCCGGGTCGGGCGGGCGAGGCCAAGAAAAAGTCGTCGGCGGGAGACCGAGGCGGCGGTTCGGCACGCGCGCGAGGGATGCGACACCGAGCGCGCGGCGTAGGATCATGCCGACGTTTCACGCCGGTGCGCGGAGTTTTTATCAATATAACTATCTGAAAAATATAGCAAAAATTTTACTTGTTGACTGGAACGTAAGCGTAATTCAGCATGATCTCGGAGGGGTCATGCAGCCGTATTATACCATTACCCAGCTTACCCAGGAATTCGGCGTGACAACGCGCACGCTTCGGTTCTACGAGGCGGAAGGATTTCTCAAGCCGCAACGCCGCGGGCGCCAGCGGCTCTATCGCCCCGGCGACCGGACGCGGCTGAAGCTGATCCTGCGCGGCAAGCGGCTGGGGTTTTCGCTGGCCGAGATCCGCGACATCATCACCATGTATGACAAGGCGCCGGGTGAGGCGGGGCAGCTGCAGCTATTGATGCGCCGCATCGAAAGCCGGCGGGCCGAACTTCTGGCCAAACGCCAGGACATCGACCTGACGCTCTCGGAACTGGAAGAGGTGGAGGCCGGCTGCCGCAAGCGGCTCGCCGAGATGGGCCCGGCCGGCGACCTGTTTTCCGGCCTTGGGGACAAGCCGCTATGAGTGCGATGCAGCCCCGCGATCCGGCGTGGGAGGCGCGGGTGCGCGCCAGCTTTGCGCGGCAGGCGTTCATGACCACGCTGGGGGCCGAAATCGCCGCGCTCTCCCCGGGGCGGGTCGAACTCGCGGCCGCCTATCATCCCGGCCTGACCCAGCAGCACGGGTTTTTCCACGCCGGCGTGACGAGCACGCTCGCCGACAGCGCGGCCGGATATGCGGCGCTCTCCCTGTTTGAGCCCGGTCACGGCGTGCTGACTACGGAATTCAAGATGAACCTGCTCAATCCCGGGCGTGGCGACCGGATAAGAGCCGTCGGCCGGGTCATCAAGTCCGGCAGGACGCTAAGTGTCGCTGCCGCCGATGTCCATGGCTTCGGCGAGTTCGGCCAGGTCCATATCGCGACCGGCCTTTTCACCATGATCGCATTGCCGGGCATCGAGGACTGACGCCCGCTGACCCCGTTTCCCGCAACTTCCGGAGCCAACAGATGATCCGCAACGACTTTCCCGCCTTCAACTTCAATCTCGGCGAAACCGCAGACATGTTGCGCGACAGCGTGCGGTCGTTCTCTCAGGACCGGATCGCGCCGCTGGCAGAGCGCATCGACCGGGAGGACTGGTTCCCGCGCGCCGAACTCTGGCCCGCGATGGGCGAACTCGGCCTGCATGGCATCACGGTGGAAGAGGAGTGGGGCGGCACCGGCCTTGGCTACCTGGAGCATTGCATCGCGATGGAAGAGGTGTCGCGGGCATCGGCCTCCATCGGCCTGTCCTACGGCGCGCATTCCAACCTTTGCGTCAACCAGCTGCGCCGCTGGGGTACGGACGCGCAAAAGACACGCTATCTGGAAAAGCTGATCACCGGCGAGCATCTCGGCGCGCTGGCCATGTCGGAGCCGGGGGCCGGCTCGGATGTCGTCTCGATGAAGCTGCGCGCCGACAAGAAGGGCGACCGCTACATCCTCAACGGCTCCAAGATGTGGATCACCAACGGGCCGGACGCCGATACGCTGATCGTCTATGCCAAGACCGATCCCGACGCCGGGCCCAAGGGCATCACCGCCTTCCTGATCGAGAAGGGCTTCGCCGGATTCTCCGTCGCCCAGAAACTCGACAAGCTCGGGATGCGCGGATCGGAAACCGGCGAGCTGGTGTTCCAGGATTGCGAGGTGCCGGAGGAAAACGTGCTGGGTGAGGTCGGCAAGGGCGTCAACGTGCTGATGTCCGGTCTCGACTATGAGCGCGCGGTGCTCGCCGCCGGGGCCGTCGGCATCATGCAGGCCGCGATGGACGTGGTGATCCCCTATATCCACGAGCGCAGGCAGTTCGACCAGCCGATCGGAACGTTCCAGCTCGTGCAGGGCAAGATCGCGGACATGTATGTCGCGATGAATTCCTCCAAGGCCTATGTCTATGCCGTCGCGCAGGCCTGCGACCGCGGCGAGACGACCCGCGAGGATGCCGCCGGCGCGATCCTTTATGCGGCCGAAACCGCGACCAAGATGGCGCTCGATGCGATCCAGCTGCTCGGCGGCAACGGCTATATCAACGAGTATCCGACCGGACGGCTGCTGCGTGACGCCAAGCTTTACGAGATCGGGGCCGGAACCTCCGAAATCCGCCGCATGCTGATCGGCCGGGAAATCTTCAACAAGACCGCCTGAGGGAGATGTGCGGGGAAATCGCGCGACGGTAGTGCAAATTTAACAAAGATCACCTTTAGGTAGCATATTGCTACCTTAGGGTGTTTCATGCTCGATCGTGTTTTGGGTGCCGTCGTCGGTCTCGGGATCTGGATTGTCGTCCTCTCTGCAGGCGTCCTGATCCTGGTGTTTGCGGCCCTCGATTTCCTTCCGCTTGTTCAACCCGCGCCCCGGTTCCAAATGCCGGATCTGGCGGAACGCGGGGTGGCGTTGCCCGAGACCGCCTTTGCGCCGCGTGTGCCGGAAGAAGCCGTAAAGGCTGTGAAGACAGCGATCGTTCTCAGCGGATCGGTCAAGCTCCTCATCGGTCTGGCGGTGCTGCTGGTCGGGGTCCTCGGGCTGGCGGCACGATTGCGCCGCGGCTTTTCCGGCGGCCAAGCCGCACGCGGAACCTCGCCCGTGCGGCGCTGGGCGGCCATCTGCACCTTCGCCTTCGGCATCGGCGTCGCCCTCCACGGCGTGCCCCGGCAGCTGGCGGATCTGGCGGGATCTGGAGCGCATGCGCTCGCCGGCCTCCGCATCGAGGGAACCGTCGAGGACCGGCGGGAAATCTACGATCCGCAGACGGGCGACGTCCGCTACTATCTTCTCGATGTGTCGTTTTCGCCGGCGCAGCGGCGCTTGTGGATGAAAACCCTCAAGGTGGCTGCGGAAACGGCCGGCGATCATCAACCCGGCCACACGGTCGCGCTGGTTCATCCGATCTACGATCCGCAGGACGTTCGCCTCGCCGAAACGCTGAAGAGCCCGCTGGGCGTGCTCTGGCCCTTTCTCTGGCGCGCGGTGTTCATTTTTGTCGGTGTCCGGGGCATCCAGCGCAACTGGCCGGCGGGAGCGCCGCCGGGATCCGGACCGGGGCGCTATGCGGCCGGTGGGACGTCCGTCCGGAGCACCGGCCGGACCGGCTTCGGCCGGCGCGGTGCGGTCCGCTAAACCGGGCAAAGTCTGCGCGGTCGCCTGGCGCTTTTGGAAAAAACGGTGCCCGGCGGGCACGGTGTTCGGGGTCGCGGAAACCTTCTTGCGAGAACCCCTTTGCCGCGCGGGCGCGCATCGCCTAAGTATGGGGGTCGAGACAGGGCCTTTCCGGGCCGATTCCGTCTTCACAAGGAGCAGATCTTGCACATGACCAACAAGACGACCGATGTGCCGAGCCGCCTCGACGACGAGGAAGAGGAAAAGACCAAGACGCCGAGTTCCATTCAGGTCGACAAGCATCTGTTCGACGCGCGCACGGTCCTGATCACGGGGCCGATCACGCAGGAACTGGCGCGCGATGTCAGCGCCCGCCTGATGGCGCTGGCGCAGGTGTCGCATGATCCGATCACGGTGATCGTGTCCTCGCCCGGCGGCCACGTCGAATCCGGCGACATGATCCATGACACCATCAAGTTCATCGCTCCTGAGGTCCGTATCCTGGGCATGGGCTGGGTGGCGAGCGCCGGCGCGCTGATCTATGTCTCGGTGCCGAAGGAGCGTCGCTACTGCACGCCCAACACCCGGTTCCTGCTGCATCAACCGTCCGGCGGCGCCGGCGGTCAGGCCTCGGACATCGAGATCCAGGCGCGCGAGATCCTCAAGATGCGTGACCGGTTGAACAAGATCTTCGCCGATGCCACCGGCCAGCCGATGGAGCGGATCGAGAAGGACACCGACCGCGACTACTGGATGGGGCCTGACGAGGCGATCGCCTATGGTCTTGTCGGCAAGGTCGCGGTCTCCGTTTCCGACCTGGACTGATTTCCCGGGCGGGGACCTTGCCGGTTCCCGCCCGAATCATGTCCGCAGGCCGGGGATGCCGTCACCCAGGAGGATCCCGCGATGAAATACCTGTCTTTCAATGGCGTCGACATGCCGGCCCTCGGTCTCGGCACATGGCCGCTCAGCGGCGAGCCGTGCCGCGACATCGTGCGCGCCGCGCTGGAAAGCGGCTGGTCCCACATCGACACGGCGGCGATGTATGACAACGAGAAGGATGTCGGTGCCGGGCTTCGGGCATCGGGGCGGGCACGCGGCGACTATTTCCTCACGACCAAGGTCTGGCACGACCGGCTCGACCCGGAGCTGATGCTGCGCTCCTGCGAGGACAGCCTCGACCGGCTCGGGCTTGAGCAGGTCGATCTCTTCCTGATCCACTGGCCGAACGCCTATGTTCCGCTGAAGGAACAGATGGAAGGGCTGCTTGAGGTGCGCGCACGCGGCTGGGCGCGGGCGATCGGCGTGTCCAATTTCACCGCCGCGCTGGTGCGCGAAGCGCAGGATCTCGCCGGAGGAGCCTTGTCGATCAACCAGGTGGAATATCACCCGCAGCTCTCCCAGAAGGCGGTGCGCGCTGCGCTTGACGCCGCCGGCATGGGCCTGACCGCCTATTCGCCGATCCAGAAGGGCGCGGTGCGCGATCAGCAGGTCATTCGCGACATCGCCAAGCGCCACGGCAAGTCCGAAGTCCAGGTCACCCTGCGCTGGCTGATGCAGCAGGACGATGTGGCGGCGATCCCCAAGACCGGCACGCCGGGTCGGCTTGCGGAAAACGCGGCGATTTTCGACTTCGAGCTGAGCGAGGACGAGATGGATGCGATCTTCGCGCTGGGCAGCGGAGAGGGACGCCGTGTCGATCCCGATTTCGCGCCGGAGTGGGACGCGGAGTAGGCCGTTTCGCAGCCCCCCGCGAACACGTGATCGCGAAACGGTCTTTTTTCGGCTAAACTTCGTCACTAGATAATTGCGCGTCTGCCGTTGCGGAATTCGGTTTGCCGCAGGCGTCGCGAGAGCGCTCGTGCGGCGGACCGGCATGCGATGCCGCGAACGGACGAGAATGGTCGCCCCGGCGGCCCGGGGGCGAAGGGGCACTCCATGACGATCAACACAACCGTGCTTGCCGCCGATGTCATGGAATGGCTCTATGGCGAAGCCGTCATGATCGGCGACAGTCTCGAACTGATCGAGACGCTGGCGCAGCGCCTGCGCAAGAGCGGCTTGATGGTCGACCGGATTTCCACCTCGATCCCGCTGCTGCACCCCAATGTTCGCGCGGAAAGCGCGTTGTGGAGCGTCGATGGCGAGCGGGAAATGCGCCGCTATTTCGAATCCACGGAGACCAACGAGGTCTATCTGGCCAGCCCGCTGAAGGTGGTCTACACCGAGCGGCGCAGCGTGCGCATCCGGCTGGTCGGCAACGAGGAGCCGCCGCGCTTCGGCATCACCCAGGACCTGATCGACGGCGGCTACACCGATTACATTGTCCTGCCGATGCCGTTTTCCGACGGGTCGCTGAAGGGCGTGAGCTTCGCAACCCGCGGCAGGAACGGATTTTCCGGCGCCGAGATCGGGCTTCTCGAGGCTATCACCCGGCCGCTGGCGCTGATCTGCGAACTGCAGACCCTGAAACGCACATCGCGCACCCTGATGGAGACCTATGTCGGCCATCGCGCCGGCGAGCGCGTGCTGGAGGGGACGGTGCATCGCGGCGACGGCGAGACCATCTCCGCCGTCGTCGGTTTCGCGGACCTGCGCGGCTTCACCGAACTGTCGAACGAACTGCCCGGGGACACGCTGATCGCGCTGCTCAATGCCTATTTCGAGGCGATCACCACCTCCGTCGAGGCCCATGGCGGCGAGGTGCTGAAATTCATCGGCGACGAGGTGATGACGGTCTTTCCCTACGGCTGCCCGGAGAGCGCGCGCGAGGCTTCGCGTCAGGCGCTTCTGGCGGCGCGCGATGCGGTGGAGAAGATCTCCGAGATCAACCGGACATGTTGCGAGAAGTCGCAGGAGCTGCGTGTCGGCATCGCGCTTCATGCCGGCGACGTGTTCTTCGGCAATGTCGGTGCCCAGACCCGGCTCGACTTCACCGTGGTCGGGCCGGTGGTCAATCTGGCCTCGCGGATCGCCGGCCTCACCCGCGACCTCAATCAGGACATTCTCGTCTCGGAGGCGATCGCCGACATCATGGGCTGCCGCGCCGGGCTGATGGGCAGCTTTCAGGTGAAGGGGTTCGCCGAGCCCGTGTCCGTCTTCATGGCGCCCTTGTCGGCCATCGGCTCCGATGGCGATTGGTGTGCCGAAACCGCAAGGGTTCTCGCCCTTGAGGCGAACTGACGCCGCGCAAGCACGATCATCACGAAGAGGGTGGTGACGAAGAACACCCGCGCGTCGGCGAACCAGCCGAGATAGCCGATCGAGAAGAAGAACGCCCGCTGACCGCGATTGAAGTGGCTGCCGGCGAGCACCATCATCCCGCCTGCGCGTTTGGCAAAGGCGGCCGCATGCGCCGGCGCCGGATCCCCGTCCGGCATGGCGCCCATCATGATCGTGGCATAGTTGAACAGCCGGTAGGCCCAGCCGAACTTGAAGAACGCATAGGCGTAGATC
Source organism: Paracoccaceae bacterium (assembly GCA_002709505.1). Lineage (GTDB taxonomy): Bacteria > Pseudomonadota > Alphaproteobacteria > Rhizobiales > Stappiaceae > Stappia. Next base: position 18,193 of record PARB01000080.1, read on the forward strand.
AGCGTCAGGCCGATCACCTTCAACTCCCACGTGGCGGGATTGCGCCCTTCGTCCAGCCCGAGATCCTGCATGATGCGAAAGACCGATTCGGTCGAGGTCAGCAGGGCGAAGCAACCGCCGATCGCCAGCAGCGATGTCGAGGCGAAGAAGCCCGTGCCCTGCTGAAGCCCGCCGGCAACGGCGATGTCCATGATCCTGACCGGTCGGCGGCTCATCTCCATCATCCAGCCGATGCGATGCCGGTTCATCGCATGCGACAGCGTGCGCTTGCGCAAGGGCGACAGCTCGACGACGGCGTGAAAGCCGAGCCAGCCCGCTAGGAACCAGGCAAGGGCGGCAAGATCGAGGGGCGTGAGAATGTCCATCAGCGTTCCTGTGCCGGACGTACGCGGGGCGTGAGCGTGCGCTCCACAGTGGCCTTGCGCGCTTGTGCGATCAAGGGAGGCGTCCCGTGCCCGACTGCCGTGAACCCGCGAAAGTCGGGCGAACCCGTTTGGATCGGCCGATCCGCAGCGCTTGGGTGTCCACAGGATCCTGTGGGCAAAGGGCGGGGGTTGGACGAAAATCCCGCCATGCGTGACGCGCACGGCAGGTTGCTCAAAATTCGACCTTGCGAAAGCGTTGCCAAATCGTTAAATCCCGCTCGTCCGAACACGGCGCGCAATTGGTGCCGCCGATACTCATCATGGGCTCAGGATCGGACAAGGGGTTTTCATGGACGAACATGTGCAGAAATCCTGCTGGGGCGTAGCGGCATGGGCCGTTATCCTGGCCGGTGGCGTTCTCGCCTTGATGGTCGTTTTCGGCGGTGCCGACGTCGGTCCCGCGACGGTGGTTGCGGTTCAATAGACGCGGCGCGGCCCTGAGGGCCGCAAGACACCGAAGTCGAAACAAGGGGTGCGGCCTGGCCGCGCCCCTTTTTGTTTGCGCCGCTCGCATCACCGTCCGCCGTCGATCTGGGATCGCGTCTTGAAAAACCCGCGCCAAGCGCGAAGACTGCGCGGACATACAAGGCGCTCAAACCGGGAGAGGGACAAAATGTCGGGAGCGATGACCAAGGGCTACAAGGCGCTGATCGAGGAGGCCAATGCCGAGATCGAGACGCTGAGCGTGGCCGATGCCATGGCGCTTCATGGTGATCCCGGTGTCGTCTTCGTCGACATTCGCGATATCCGCGAGCTGGGCCGGGAAGGGCGGATGCCGGGTGCGGTCCATGCCCCGCGCGGCATGCTGGAGTTCTGGGTCGACCCGGACAGCCCCTATCACAAGCCGGTGTTTGGCGAGGACAAGCGGTTCGTCTTCTTCTGCGCCGCCGGTTGGCGCTCGGCGCTGGCGACGAAGACGGTGCAGGATATGGGGTTGGCGCGCGCGGCGCATATCGACGGCGGTTTCGGCGCGTGGATGGCTGAGGGCGGGCCGGTCGAAGACCCCGCGCCGGACGGCGGGGCGCGCTGAGCGTCCGGGCGGGTCAGCAGTCGGGGCAAGCCTCGACGGGACGGCTTTGCGGACGCTGGCGGCCATGAGCCGAGGCGCGCTGGAACACCATCTGGCGGAGTTGGCGCACGCCCGAGGGCATGCTCGACAACAGGCCGCCAAACCGGTCCGGACCCATTCTGAAAACGACCAGCGTGACCGGGCCGAGGCCCGGCCAGTCCACTTCCGCGCCCCAGGTGACGACGCTTTCCGGCGCCGTGACCCCGGCGAGGGCGACCGCATCGTCGCGCGACAGGCTGACGCCCGCGGAGACCGGCCATTCGATCCGCGACAGGCCGGTGGGAATGCGCCACAGGCGCATGGACGCGCCGGCATCGATCACGAGTTCGGTGTCCTGCTCGCAGACGGAAATATGCACAAGGCGTTGCTCGAACCCGGTCGGAACGATCGCGACCCCGCTATCGGAGCGGGTGAGCGTCGCGGTGTTGGCAACGGTGAAGGGCTCGGGCGCCCGCGTATCCGACAGGGCGCCGCCGGTCGTCATGACAAGCAGCGCGGCAAGCGCTGGCAGATTTCGCAAGAGGCGGAAGCGGGCAGGGAGCTGGATCATGTGGCTGTCGCAGGGATCTGATTTCGGCCACACTAAACATCACCGCCTTCCGTAAGGCGAATCATTTCCCGCAGAAGATGGATAGTGGTCGCAATGAAGCTGATTGTCGGAAACAAGAATTACTCGTCCTGGTCGCTGCGTGCCTGGCTCGCGCTCTCGCTGACCGGCGCCCCTTTCGAGGAAGACCTGCTCCCACTCGACACGCCGGAGTTCTACGAGCGGATCAAGCAGCTGTCGCCGGCCGGGCGCGTGCCGGTGCTGATCGATGGCGATCTCGCCGTGTGGGACACGCTGGCGATCATCGAGTATCTGGCCGAACGCTTCCCCGATGCGGGGCTTTGGCCGGCCGATCCTCATGCCCGTGCCCATGCGCGCTCGATCTGCGCGGAGTTCCATTCCGGATTTCCCGACCTGCGCGGGCAGTTTCCCATGAACCTGCGCCGGGAACCGGCACCGCATCCCAAAGGCGCCACGGCGGACCGCGACACCGCGCGCGTACGCGAGATCTGGACGACCTGCCGGTCCAGGGCCGGCGACGGCGGTCCGTTCCTCTTCGGCGCCTTTTCCGCCGCCGACTGTTTCTATGCGCCGGTGGTCACGCGGTTTTTGACCTACTGCCTGGACATGAGTGAGACGGAACGGGCCTACGCCGAAGCGGTGATGGCGCATCCCCTGATGCAGGCATGGTGCGCGGACGCTGCGAAGGAAACCGCTGTCGTTGATGCGGATGAGGTTTAAGGTATTCAGTAAATTACTGATACTTAAAACAAAATCATAAGACATTGACTGGCACGTAAACGTCATTCAATGTCTTTTCCCGAATGAGGTCTTTGACCGTGCGGGTGCGGTCGACAAGCGGAACCGAGGGGGCGAACGGGTGGCGATCCTGCGCAGCAATTCCACAATCCAGGGCGCGGAGCTGGAAGCCAATCGCAGTGCCTGGGCGGCACTGGCGGAGGATCTTTCGCAAAAGCGGGCGGAGGCCGCGCGCGGCGGCAACGACCGCGCCCGCGAGCGACACCTGTCGCGGGGCAAGCTGCTGCCGCGCGAGCGGGTGACACGGCTGCTCGACCCCGGCACGCCCTTCCTGGAGCTTGGCGCGCTTGCCGCGCACGGGATGTACGGGGATGCGATCCATGGCGCGGGCCTGATCACCGGCATCGGCCGCGTCTCGGGCCGCGACTGCATGATCGTGTGCAACGATGCCACCATCAAGGGCGGCACCTATTATCCGATGACGGTGAAGAAGCACCTGCGCGCGCAGGAAGTGGCGATGGAAAACCGTCTGCCCTGCATCTATCTGGTCGATTCCGGCGGCGCCAACCTGCCGAACCAGACCGAGGTCTTTCCCGACCGCGACCACTTCGGCCGCATCTTCTACAATCAGGCCAACATGTCGGCGATGGGCATCCCGCAGATCGCCGTCGTGATGGGCTCCTGCACCGCCGGCGGCGCCTATGTGCCGGCAATGTCGGACGAGACCATCATCGTGCGCCGGCAGGGGACGATCTTCCTGGCCGGTCCGCCGCTGGTGAAGGCGGCCACCGGCGAGGAGGTGTCTGCGGAGGATCTGGGCGGCGCCGAGGTGCACGCCCGCGTCTCCGGCGTGGCCGATCACTATGCCATCGACGACGATCAGGCGCTGGCGCAGGCCAGGCGCATCGTCGCCAATCTGAACACGGTGAAGGCGCCGGCGCTTGCCCTGCAGCCGGCGCGTGAGCCGGTGCTCGATCCGGGCGAACTGGAAGACGTCGTGCCGGTCGACCTGCGCAAGCAATATGACATTCGCGAGGTCATAGGCCGCATCGTCGACGGATCGGAGTTCGACGAGTTCAAGGCGACCTATGGCACCACGCTGGTGACGGGCTTCGCCCGCATCATGGGCATTCCCGTCGGGGTGATCGCCAACAACGGCATTCTCTTTTCCGAATCCGCTCTCAAGGGCGCGCATTTCGTTGAATTGTGCTGCCAGCGCAAGATCCCTTTGCTCTTCCTGCAAAACATCACCGGCTTCATGGTCGGGCGCGAATATGAGGCCGGCGGCATCGCCAAGGACGGCGCCAAGCTGGTGACGGCGGTGGCAAGCGCCAAGGTGCCCAAGATCACGGTGATCGTCGGCGGCTCCTATGGCGCGGGCAACTACGGCATGTGCGGGCGCGCCTACGGGCCGCGCTTCCTGTTCATGTGGCCCAACGCCCGGATCTCGGTGATGGGCGGCGAGCAGGCGGCCAGCGTTCTGGCCACCGTCAAGCGCGACAATATCGAGGCCGACGGCGGCAGCTGGAGCGCGGAGGAAGAGGCGGCCTTCAAGGCGCCGATCCGCGAGAAATACGAGGCGGAGGGGCATCCCTATCACGCCACCGCCCGGCTCTGGGACGACGGCATCATCCTGCCGCAGGAAACCCGCAGGGTGCTGGGTCTCGCCTTTTCCGCAAGCCTGAACGCGCCGATCCCGGAGACGCGCTTCGGCATTTTCCGCATGTGACATGGCGGCCCGCCGCATCCCGGCGGGCGCGTTCAAAGCCTGAAAGACAAGAGGATCTCCATGCTGGATTCGGTGCTGATCGCCAATCGCGGGGAAATCGCCTGCCGCATCATCAAGACCGCGCGGCGTCTCGGCCTGCGCACCATCGCCGTTTATTCCGAGGCGGACCGCAACGCGCTGCATGTGCGCATGGCCGACGAGGCGGTCGCGATCGGGCCGGCGCCGAGTTCGGAGAGCTATCTGGTCGGCGCGCGCATCCTGGAGGCGGCCCGGCAGACGGGCGCGGCGTCGATCCATCCGGGCTACGGCTTCCTGTCGGAAAACGCCGCCTTCGCGCAGGCCTGTGCCGATGCCGGGATCGTCTTTGTCGGGCCGTCGGCGGAGGCGATCCGCGCCATGGGCCTGAAGGACGGCGCCAAGGCGCTGATGGAAAAGGCCGGCGTGCCGGTGGTGCCGGGCTACCACGGCGACCGGCAGGAGGCGGAATTCCTCAAGCAGAAAGCCTATGAGATCGGCTATCCGGTGCTGATCAAGGCGGTGGCCGGCGGTGGCGGCAAGGGCATGCGCCGCGTCGACAAGGCCATCGACTTCGACGCCGCACTGGCCTCGGCGCA